>JABDDM010000057.1:0-12745 GCA_013287605.1 Ignavibacteria bacterium
CTAAAACATTGGAAGACTCGACTGAAGTGGCCGAGAGTAAGACCAGAAACGCCGAACATCCGCGGATCGCCTCGACAATTTCCGTGGCCCATTGCTCCGAAGGAATGAGCGACTCCTGGTCCATCCAAACCTTCATCCCGTTCGCACGCAACTTCTCCGCAAGCTCGTGGGCCTGGGTTTGATCGTTGCGGGAATAGGAGATGAAAATGTCAGACATTTTCGTCTGAACCTTGATTTATGAGATTCAGAGATTTATGAGATGGGGAGGTAGGAGCGTATTTGAAATTTGTGAGCCGATGGAACTGCAGTTTTTCGGCTCCGAAGTTGACCAGAAGCCCTGTCTGTAAGTTGTATGCTTCGAGATAGTTTTTGGCTTGTGCAAGATGAACACGCTCGAGTGCAATGACCGCTTTGAGTTCTACGGAAATTCGCTCTTCTACCAAGAAGTCGACTCTACGTGTACCAAGAAACTTTCCACAGTAGTATATCGGCATTTCAAACTCCCGTGCGAACGCAACACCGGCTTCTTCAAGCTCGAATGCAAGGGCGCGTTGATAAATAACCTCTTGAAAGCCATTGCCAAGCACTGAATGTATTTTCATTGCACAACCAATGATTCTTCGAGTAAGCGTGGCATCTGATAATTACTCTCGTCAATAGGCATACTCCACTCTCAACATTCTCATAACAACTTGAAGTTACGGAGGACTCCGCCCATCTCATAAATCTCTGAATCTCATAAATCAAGGTTCAGACAACAGATTCAGCATCTGACCCGCTGTGTGGCCATAGCTGTCGTAGTTATTCTCGTTCATCCCAAAACCGTAGGCGTAGAGTGCGAATGGCGTTGATGAGGTGATACGATGAGGACCTCCACTGACGCTGAATTGGAGCACTTTGTAATTTGTGCCGGAGATTGACTCGACTGTGATAGGGGCGAGTTGCCTTCCGTCGAAGGTGAACGTGTCTGCGTTTGCACTCTCCGTAACGATCGTTACGAAGTGTTTCCATCCATGATCCTCGGACTCGGGAGGAGCAGACTGAATAAGAGGCACTGGAGTTGGACTTTCCCTTCTCAAATACCTTCTGGTCAGTCCATCAGACTCAATAAGTGAATCATTGTTCGTGAACAACTGCGAGTATGGTACGAACAGCGAGCACTCTCTGATAAAATTCGGTGTCGGAGCAAGCACGAACATGAATGGATCCCCAACTTTGGAGGCATCTGCGTCAGAGCTTTGGCCGTATTCACAAACGAGCACAGGTTTCGAGGTCTTGATTAGCGCGCTTTTTGTGAGTGTGTCATTCGTATATGAACTACCGTTGGAGAGAGTCTTGACGAGAACGCTGTTGATCGAGACGCCGGTGTTATCCTCAGTCGCAACTATACGAATCGAATAACGATCCTTCAGTTGGATCTTGGGAGCGATAAAATCGGTACCGAAATTATCGATCGAAGGCTCCTGCTCCAGCAATATGTCGCAGAAGCTGACTTCGGCTGGGACTTGAGCACACTGATGACCGGTGAGGAACGCGACTGGGTTATTCGAAGAGACGCGCGTACCTGTCAGATCGTGACTCTCAACGCCAGTATGGGTTCGCAATTGATAGACCTCACCGCGCTTAAGACTGACATCCCATGAATTAGGCACTTCTCCTATTCGCGACGTAATGTGTACATGAGTATCATTCTCTGTGGCGATCACATCGCATTGAGTGGAGAAAATAATGCCTGGCCCAAACAAGGGATCGAATCCCGCGACAATGTATTCTTTACCAAGCTCGTTTGTCGGAATCGCGGAATAACTATCAGAACTTGCCTGTCGGCGATCGAACACATAAACGCTCACGATGTGATCTGCCACCACCAGTATTCCTTTTGCGGAAATTGATTCATCGCCGAGTACCTGGAATCCAGTGTCCACGATGCACTCAATGAATCGGTCGCTTCCAATCTGTCCGCTCTTGGTTTTACTCGGCAAAACGAATCGGACATTTGTCCCTTTGTCGCCGATTGCAACGATCGAGAGTTTTGGGATACTGCCATTCTCAGACTTCGCATTCTCGGGAAATGCAACCCAGAAGTTTGTGCCGCGGTAATCGGCTTTATGTTGTGATTGTGCGAATGATGTCGAAGCGCAAGAAATGATAACGAGCACAAAGAGGATGAGCAGTCGCATGCTAGATGGAGGTGAATTGTTGAACCAAGTCTAACTCTGTCCACAATGAAAAGCAGATTCGAATCATCAGTTCCTCGTTGTCTGAACCTTGATTTGTGAGATTAAGAGTTAGTGAGATGGTGACACTAATGAACCGGTTCGCGAGATTCGATTCGTCAGTCGGCATGCCCTGAGACAGAGAATTCGATCAATTCTAACCCCTATCTCAAAAATCTCTTCATCACATAAATCAAGGTTTAGACAAATTGAGGGAACGCTTCATGGATAATTATATGTTATATATATCGTAAGCGATATCTCCAGTTAATGACACGTTTTTCCAGAGTTCGTACCCGACGTACTGTTCGACCTCGCGATGGATTTTTGAACACGAGTTAAAGTTCTCGCTACTCCGGTTCTGCTAAAGCTAATAGTTTTCTGTGTGAAGGAGTATTATGAATAACGTGGTACTGGTTCATTCTCAGTGAAAGCGGTCTATCTCGCTACATTTGTGAAGCGGGTACTTTGTAGCCCATCGATCTGCTCTGCATCTAGAAAAATCGACGAAAAGCTTGAATCGACGTAGCTGCCAATATTGTCGAATAGGGCAGGGCCAGTAGTCATCACGTTTCCGAGTCCTCCCGTCCTTTTCGCTTGGGAGAGGGTTAGGCGCGTGGGCCAAGTCCACCTTGCGAGATACACTGCACCGCCTGAAATGAGGCTGTCAAACTGCATCCTATAGACCGTTTTCTTCGGCTCGTGTTTCAGTACGAGAGCGAACGCGAAAGAACGCGCTGTGGAATCTGTTTCAACAGAACCTGCGCGATACCAACCGATGAGGCTATCTCGCCTATCCTGCGCCTCAAGATGTACGGGATACGGAACGTTCGTGTTGCCATCGAACACGGTAGTCGAGCCGTCAAACTTCAGCATATTAGCACCGCCATTCTGCGGCTGGTTGGGTGAGGTTGTACCGGAGCAACCAAAGAGAAAAAGGGCTACACTGACAAGGGCAATTCGTTTTAACATTGGGCGATTGAGTAAGTTGGGGCGTGTGACAAACCCCAATATACGGCTAAGTTGAACAGGGTTGGGATATGGCCTGTTTTAGAAGTAGCCGAGCAACCCATGCTCTTACCTACGGATTGCTCGGCTTGGATTGATTAACGAGAACAACATGATGATCATGGAAGAGAGCGAACAAGATGCTGCGGAGAAAGAGCGTTATAGACAGCTTGATGAGTTACGCAAGAAGCAACAAGGGTCGCCATTCCGGCGGCCTATCAGTGCTGGTCCTGCTTCTTACGCAACGCCACAAGGTGCCGACACAAAGGATAAGGATTCTGTATTCCTTGTCGTTTGCATCGCGCAGAACTCTGACAATACAGAGGCAGTCCATGCTTGCATTGACAGCTACTTTCCCGATCGACATTTAAAGCTGTCGAGCGGGATAGAGCTTATTTGTGGCGCGTATTTGGCAAAGACTATTCACGACGACATTCTCAAGGATGTAGGGTTCACCCCACGATTTTTTAGCGTTGCGCCCCTAAGTCCGCCTCATCATGCATGGAGTATTGCCTCTGAGGATGTGTCTCGATGGTTAGACCGCCAAAGGGGTGCTTCCTCTCAAGAGTCTTCATAGCCTCATCCAACAAAGCCCTTTCTTCAGTTGTTTGGGCTTGAATCCACCAGTCGCCAAAGGGGGTTCTGCAAAATATCATTTTCGTTGCTTCAAAAATTACCAACACAAAAAGGCAACTCTTGACGCACACTTATGCGTTCAAGAATTGCCAACTCTTGTGGCAAGTTTTTGAGAACAGACTGTTTCGAGCAGTCTGTTCTCATTTAAGTCGAAAAGTGAAGTAAGAACTCCCTGTCACACAAAGAGCTTGTCCCAATCCCAGAAGTTCTTGGTCAATCCTGCTGCCATTGCTGGCGTGTAGCGGAGCGTCATGTGGACCCTGCAAAAGTTGTAATGCCACATGTGGAGCGCAACCGCAGATTTCAGGTTCTCAAGCTTCTTACTGAATGCATTCGTGAGCCGTGTAAAGCGTCTGTTCTGCATTCTGATCGTTAGGTTCTGACGTTCGATGTAGGACGTGCTGATGTGGCTCGGGTCTGGCTCGCCAATCATGGGAATGATCTTGATGCCAGTGACTTTCGCTGGCGAGTAACGCCGCTCCTTTGTGATCTCCTGTTCATACTCTTTGTGTATCTGAGCGTAGCTGATCGAGTCGCCAAAGATCGGCCAAACCGTATCGGTATAGACCGAATAGGAATCGGTGGTCATTTGAAATCCAGGCTGAACGCGCTCCTTCAAATCCTCAAGGAAGGTCACTGCGTTCGCATGGTTGCGTTTGCCAACAAGGTGACAGGCGACGAGCTTCGTTTCTGCATCCATCGCAATCCAAACGTACTGATCGCCAATTTGAGCAGCTCGTTTCTCTTCGAGGGTGAGCCCCTTTTGCTTTTTGAAAACGTAAGCCCATATTTCATCGACCTCCATGAAGTTCGGCTTGAGATCGACAACGTAACGATCAAGCTGTTCTTGTGCCGCTTCCCCGAATGTGAGGAGAGTTTTGAGGACGGTGTTTCTGCTGGTTCCGGTCATGCGCTCGGTGGCGCGAATCGAGCACCCTTCAACAAGGTGCATGAGGATAAGAGCTTGGCGCTCTTTGCTAATCTTGTTCATGTTCGCTACAAGGATGTGCTCGTAACGAACCGGAAGATTGTTCCAGCCTGTTAGCCCGAAAGGGCCGACAGAGTTTTGTTCGCTACAAGGCTGTTGGTCTTAGGGAGTTGCGGGTGTTACAAGCACCTACAATTCCCGTTTCTTTTACAAGTCAGTTAACTACTACTCATCAAGCCGAGTGCCACGTTTTCTAAGGGTGGGCTCTTGAATCTCAGCCTCTCCTGACGACCACCAAATTCTGACTAAATCAGTGCCTCGTAATTGGAGATAAAGCGACTGCATTAAATCGCGAGTTTCGGCCCTGATGTGGGTCGCCTTCTCCTTTGTGTAGGTCTTTGTTGTCGCGTGCCGAGCGTGCATGACCCTGTTGCGCTCTGGTCGGAGTGTCGAGAGTCGTTCGAGCATATCCTCGCAACGAAACCGCTTAGTGCGATCAATCTCGGTCGCCAATGATAGCTTGTTGACTGCGGTTTTGATGCTGTCGCAAAGGTCGTTCCATTGCAGGGTATTGGGCTTGCCATGCCTAATGTCGTTCAAAGGAAGATCGAGATAAAGAGCCAATTTGTGAACCCCGACCTCTAAAACGCGCATGCAGTGAAACACGCATGCAGTGTACCGCCCAAGTGCGAGGCACTTGTTGATCTCTAAAATATCGCCAGCAATTTCGGGGAATCCCTCACTGACGAATATCTCGAACGGGTAGGTCTCTTCGTAAATTTCAGCCTCAGAGTCGGTCAGCACCTTGAATCTATCCTTCTTAAATTCCAACCCAAACGTAGTTTGAATCAATGACACTTCATCGCTGACTCGCTTGAGGTCGGGCACATGATCCCGCCTTTGGCTGATTATGATACCAGTGAGAGTCGCTGTCTTGGTAAATTGCAGCTTGATAAATGCGTTGAGAGCCTTCGATAGGTCAGTAATGTACTTCTTCTGATCCTCGGTGAGCATCCTAATTAGGATGTCCGCATTGTATGTACGGAAAAACATGAAGATGGAGAGATACTCGTCAAAAACACCTTCAATCATGTCGCTGAGGCTGAGAAGCTCTTTGGATTCAAGAAGCGCAATTGGAATTCCGTTCTCAAAGATAACCTCTCTATCCGGGTGGGTCTGAAAGTGCCTGTTCATTCGGTGGGCTTTTAGCGGTTGGCGTTTGTATCTCGTCCCGCCACGTTACGCGATAGATTGGCATTCTACCGTTGATGAGTGCGGGGATGTTAATGATTTCGATGCTGAGGGCTGTTTGTAGCCTTATGATCGTGGTTAGCGAGGGTAAGAACCTGCCATGCACGATGTTGTAGATGGTCCAGCTCGTAACGCCGGACTCTTTTGCGAGTCGGCTCTGTGTCCAGCCTTTCTTCCAGAGAGCATCTTGCAAGGCATGGGATAGCTCCCATTTAGCTTGCTCTGCGTTGTCGTAGAACTCTGTCCATCGTTTGGGCATAGATTGGCGAAACAGGTGTGGAATCGGGGAAGATTCGGATTAAGTGGCTTTCAGGGAGAATGAACCACTACCAATAACGTTTATACGCACGCGAGTCCAGAAAACATAAATTGCCGTTTTCAGCACAGAATCGAGCGTTGGGTCTCGGATTATGAATTTCGCTTTTACACACGCTTGCTCTCTGGGGAGATTTTTAACACGAGCGCAACTTAACGAGCATCCCAGTGCATCGAAATAGCTAAGGAAATCAGAGTAATCTATTCAATCCGCAGAATCCAGGTTCAAAAGCGAACCTGAAAGCTGGTCCGGGCGTTACAAGCGCGTTCTGAACCGGGATTTTGATTAGATCTCGGGCAATTTAGGTTATTTGGTAAGATGGCAAAGCAACAAACATTCGGTGATAAGGTAAAGAAGCAGTCGGTTGAGCGTTTTGAATTTGTGCCCCAATTGGGCAAAAAAGCTAAGCTCACACCAGTTCGCTTCATTAACCTGACAAAGAACGGTTCGACATACCGTTTCGAAGACCGCATCGCTCGTCTCGCAGAGCCCGAGGGCGGCGGAGAGGCGATCGTGATCTGAAGCCTTCGCTTTTGTGGCGAAGCATCCCAGGATCGTCTCCCTTTTACCAAGTGCAACAGAGATTCTCTTTGCTCTCGGTCTCGATGAGCAGATTGCCGGTGTAACACATGAGTGTGATTTTCCGGCAGGCGCGCTGAGGAAGCCAAAGATTACGCGAAGCAAGGCTAATGAAAGTCTTTCGAGCCGCGAGATCGACGAGTTAGTTCGTTTACAACTGGATACCACTGGCTCGATCTACGAGCTTGATCTGAAAAAGCTCGAGGAGCTTGCACCAGATCTCATCCTAACGCAGCAGCTTTGCACGGTTTGCGCCGTCAGTTATGACTATGTTAGAGAAGAGGCTGCAAAGCTTACAAGGCATGCGGAGGTTATCAATCTTGAGCCGAAGACGCTTTGGGAAGTTCTCGAGTCGATTCGCACGGTTGGCTCTCTGAGCGGAGCGAATGAGATTGCTGCGAGAGTTGTCGGGGAGCTTGAGGCAAGGATTCGATCGATTGAACAATCGGTCAAGGGTCTCAAGCAAAGACGGGTGGTAGTTCTTGAATGGGTTGATCCCCTATTCGCTTCGGGACATTGGATCCCGGAATTAGTAGAACGCGCTGGCGGCATCAATGCCCTTGCGTTCAAGCATGCTCCTTCGAGAGAGGTGTCATGGGAAAAAGTGTTGGCCTCGCAGCCTGAGGTCGTGATCGTTGCTGAATGCGGCTTCTCTGTGGAGCGTCAGCAACAAGATGCAGATTTTTTATTGAGCCGAATGGACCAGGAATGGTCCACGGATCCGAGAGGGTCCGCAGGGTCGGTAGCACCTGAAGTGTGGGTGTGTGACGGGTCGCAGTACTTCTCCCGTCCCGGGCCTAGGCTGGTGGAGACGCTGGAATTGATCGCCGGCATCCTTCACCCGGAGCTTCGCAAGCAATGGCATGCGAAGTTCTCGAACAAAGACATAGTACAACTTAGATAATATGGCACAACAACGTTTTACAGGTGGACCTGGCGGCGGTAATCGCCCTGGTCAGGCCGGCGGCAGAGATGGACAGCGCGGTGGCAATCCGAACCAGCGCAACAATCGCCGCGACCCGAACAAGAAGAAGGTCGATCCACTCAAACTTCGCGGGATCACGTATTTTGATTATCGTGACGTCCGTATCCTCGAGCGTTTTTTGAACGATCGTGGTAAGATCCTGCCGAACCGTATTACGGCAGTAACCGCAAAAGCTCAGCGCAGGCTCGAAGAGTCGATCAAGCATGCACGCCATCTCGCGCTGCTCCCCTTCGTTGCAGAAGGCCTGAAGTAATTTCATAAATTTACATTTCTAGGGAAGACCATCATGGCACGTCGATGTGAACTCACAGGAGTTGGGCCAATGTCGGGAAATCACGTCTCGCACGCGATGAACCACACCAAGCGCAGATTCCTGCCAAACCTGCAGACCAAACGCATTTGGGATCCGAACAAGAACATGTTCGTGACCATCAAGGCGACTGCTCGCGCATTCCGTACGCTTGACAAAAAGGGCTTCGGAGCATTTAAGAACACGACCAGTCGCTAACAAGCGATCGGTCGACCCGTTTTATCGTACGAGCCGCTCAAGTTTAATTTAGAACCGCACGGTTCAAATGAGACTTCAGCGGCTCGGTCGTCTATGCACCACTCGCCAACTGCGTGAAGAAGAAATCCCGATTCCAAGCAATTCTTAGTTTCGCAGAGCACGCCATCAGGCGCGCGTACATCTTGCGTCTACAATTACTTAGAGCAATCAGCAACAGTTCACGAGTTGCCGCCGATCGCAAGGCGAGAGCGCTGCTGCCTGATCTCCTCGCAGGAAAACCGACCATCCTCTTCCTTCGTCAGGACCGCCTGGGCGACGCGATCGTAGCCACTCCACTTCTCGTCGCGCTTGCTGAAGCCTATCCGAACGCCCAGATTATCATGCTGCTCGGAACAAACAATCAAGGCATTGCACCTCTGTTGCCCATAAAATGTGAAACGGTAGTCTATCGTAAAGAACTACGCCACGACCGTGCGATGCTCAAGATCCTGCATCAGCGGGGCATCGATATTCTAATCGATTTGACCGACAATGCTTCCGTCACTTCTTCAATGCTGATCAGGAGCATCAAACCAAGGATTGCAATCGGTATCGAGAAAGAAAATGGAGTTGTCTACGACATCCTTGTGCCACGCCTCAATCGCGAGCATACCCACATCTCTCGACGCATCGCTGAACTGTTGAAGCCGCTTGGCATCGAACCCGATAGCATCAAGCTTCAACCAACACTTCAAAATGAAATTCTGGAAAAAGTAGTCGGACGCATCGGGCTCAATGTCTCGGCCGGCTCGGCGGGACGATATGCTCCCGCAGCCGTTTATGCGGCGATCGCGAAGGAAGTCGCTTCCGAAACAGGCGTCAGCGAAGTGCGTATCCTATCACAACCGCAGGACGCAGACTATGCCAGAGAGATCGTCGCGCTCGCGACAAGTGAAAAAGTGATGGCGCAGCCGCGAGCGATGGCCTTTGCAGAATTTGGAGCTTACCTGAGTACGTGTGAGACCATCATCACACCAGATACATCAATTGTGCATCTCGGTGCGGCTGCCGGAGTCCCGATGGTTGTGATCTATGCACCGATACCGGAAGGACTTCACTACTGGACTCCGACGGGTGTACCATACGAAATGATGGTGCAACGCCCAACACTTGCCGAGCTTGAGCCACAGCCAGTTGTCACACTCTTTCGATCCTTACGCGGGAGACTTCAAATCGAGCAACTCGCTCATCAGACCTCGTAATGCTCCTAAAGCTCTACACGCGTCTCCTTCCCTACATAAAGCCTTACCGAGGCAGGATGCTGCTTGCGACATTGCTGAATGTCGTTAGCTCGTTCCTGAACGTGATGGTCTTTATGGCGATCATTCCGATCGTTCAGACAGTGCTCACACCTATCCCACACGGCACTCCTGCATCGAGCCCGGTCACAACCCGGCTGCCATCGAACAAATTAATCGATCAACAATCGATTGTCGATTTCTTCAAGAGTCTTTTCATTTCGACTTCACGCGAAGAAAGTCTTCTCAAGATCTGCGCGTTCATCTTCATCGTCTTCGCGCTTAAGAATATCTTCAGCTATTTCAGCGGCTACGTCATGACGGTCGTTGAAGGCGGACTGGTAAAGGACTTGCGCGATAAAGTTTTTGCAAAGCTCTCAACGCTTTCCATTGATTACTTCTACGATCGCAAAGCGGGTCAGCTTCTTTCTCGCGTGACCAATGATGTCAATACGGTAAATAGCACGCTCGTATCGAGCATCATGACACTCGTTGGTCAGCCGATCCAGTTGGGACTCTATCTTTTCGTGCTGTTCTCAATCAATGCGAAGCTCTCTGTAATCTCATTCGCAATTGCGATCGGGAGTATGTGGCTGATCAATTTTTTCGGCAAGAGCATCAAGCGAATGTCGCACCGGGTTCAGAAGAACCAGGGCGATATTCTTGCGATCGCGCAGGAAATGATTGGCGGCGTTAAGGTGGTGAAGTCGTTTGGGATGGAGCATTACGAGGTCAGCCGTTTCAAGGAAGAGACGCGAGTTCACTATCAATCAGCGAAGCGACTCGCGCGAATCAGGCAGTTTATCGGTCCAGTCAACGAAACGCTGGCGGTTGCAGGCTTTGTCGGCATTCTCTATTTTGGGGGTCATGAAGTGTTTGCAGGCTCGATGGATGGCGGTGAGCTATTTCTGTTTCTCCTTGCACTGATCACACTGATGCAACCGGTTCGGACGCTAAGCGAATTGAACGGACGTTTGCATGAAGGCGCTGCCGCAGCGGAAAATCTCTTTGCAATTCTGGAAGCGAATCCCACGGTAGCCAACGGCGAAGTGATTGCTCCAGCAGCTATCTCCTTTCCTATTCGCTTTGAACATGTCGAGTTCATGTATTCGACGGCCACCGACTCAGCAATCAAAGGCATCGATCTTGAGATTCGTCCAAATGAAGTTCTGGCTCTTGTTGGACCAAGCGGCGGCGGAAAGACGACATTGGTTGATCTGCTTGTGCGCTTCTACGATCCTTCAATGGGCAGGATCGTGCTCGAAGGCCGCGATCTCAAAGACTATGATCTCAATAGTCTTCGCAAGCTGTTCGGCATCGTCACACAGGACACTGTCCTCTTCCACGATACTATAGCGAACAACATCGCCTACGGGAATCGGAACGCATCCAAAGCGATGATCGAGGAAGCAGCAAATGCCGCAAATGCTCATTCGTTCATCACTGAATTGCCACAGGGCTATGAGACAATTGCTGGTGATCGCGGCGTGCGAATGAGTGGCGGTCAGCGTCAGCGCATTGCGATCGCGAGAGCATTGCTGAAGAATCCTCCGATCCTGATTTTTGATGAAGCAACTTCCGCTCTCGATACGGAAAACGAAATGCTCGTGCAGGAAGCGATCGAGCGGCTGCTGAAGCTTCGGACCGCCGTCGTGATCGCGCATCGTCTTTCTACAATCCAGCAGGCGGACCGCATCGCGGTTGTTAACAACGGTCGGATCGTCGAGCTTGGCTCGCATGATGAGTTAATGAGTTATAAAGACGGTCTGTATCAGCGCCTCTTTTCGATCCAGACGCGCGCCGCAAGTGAAGGACTTGTTTCAACGTTGTAATTGTACTCCAACCTTTCCCAGAACAAGTGGAAGAACGGCCCACAGACCAACCCACCATTACTGAAGCCGCAAAGCAGCTAGTCGATGACTACACCCTAAAAACTCGAAAGAAAACGGAAGTTCAAGCTGGGAAACTTCAACTAGGACTGCGGATCCGTCAAGCGGTCGAAGGGGCAAATCGAAAATTCTGGTATGGACTCTTCCGGAAGTGGTTCAATAATCCCACCTCATTCGATAGAATACCGATCGCTGATCTTAAAAGTATTTGCCTGATCCCTTATGGAGATGCGATAGGTGATCTTATCGTCGCACTACCTATTTGTCGTGCAATCAAGCGACGTAATCGAGCGTGTAAGATCGGCATCATCGTCAGCCACCGCAATGAGGCACTTTTGCGATGCGACCCAGACATTGATGAGAAATATCTCTTTCGCGATCGTCTCGATGTAACGCACTATTCGGAGATCGTTCGAGCGCGGAAAGAGAAGTATCAGATTGTGCTCGTCATGCGATTTGACCGTATGACGGAGTTTGCCTTGCTTGCAAATATCATTAGTCCAAAAGGGATCAAGCTTACCACTTCTCACGCTCGCAAGGATCTTTATCAGATCCTCTTCAATTACATCGGACCGTTTAGACGGCATACGACGCACCTCTCCCAACTTGGGCTTTTGCTGCTGAACTCTGCCATCGATTTTGGTAAACCAGTCAAGCAATGGGAATCGCGACCAACACTTACGATTTGCGAAGACGCGCGCGCAAAAGTAAACACACAGATCAAAGCGCTGCTCGCAGAGACAGGCGCGACATGGTTCATCTACTTCAATATCCAGGCTCGAAATCCTTTTCGCGAGTGGGGCACGGCAAATATTGCGGAGTTCAGCCGCCGCTTCGCCGAGCGTTACCCCGATGCGGCAATATTTTTTACAGCATCCCCAGTTCGCCATAAAGAAGTAAAGAAGGAGATCGATGGAAAGGTATTCAAGTCCGCGAAGTTTTTCAATACCACCTACGATCTTCTTGAAATTGGGGCATTGGCAGAAGCCTCACGCCTTGTTATCACACCTGATACATCAGTGCTCCATTTCGGTATCGCGATGGAACGCCCGACACTAACGTTCTGGCCGCACAACGACAATCTGCCGCTGGAATAGATGCTCTACTCGTCGTATCCATGGCCGGTGCCATGCCTCTTTGTTCAGAAGCCGG
>JABDDM010000057.1:12755-14116 GCA_013287605.1 Ignavibacteria bacterium
TCCAGTAGACGAAGTCTGGAACGCAGCTTGTGAGTTGCTTGATGGTTCATGGACAGCATCGCAGACTTCGTTTGATCGCTCCACACCTTTACTCGACCCCTATCAATCTTCCACGAAAGAACGCGACCTCGAACCACTTATCTTCAAAACGTTAACGAAGATGCCCGATGGCTCTTTTGGTTTCTTGAGCTAATCACCACATGCGCGAAAGAGACCGGCTTCTGAACAAAGAGGCATGGCACCGGCCATGGATACGACGAGTAGAGCATCTATTCAAGCGGCTGTCGTTCGGCGTGGTTGGCAGCATTCTTCGGCCTCCGCAAGTTTCAGCTCCTCTCTCGCTGGATAATGTTAATAGTGTTCTGATTCTGCGTTACGATGCACTCGGCGATCTCGTTCTGACTACGCCCATTTTGAGAATCTTGAAATCGCGGAAGCCCTCACTCACGATCGGTGTAGCAGGGAGCAAGAAGAATCTTGACCTCATTCGCGCTGATCCTGATGTTGATGACACCTATTCATTCATTCAAAAATCGAACGAGGACATGTGGAGTGAGATCAAGCGTGCTCGAACGGTGAAGTGGGACTTGATCATCAATCTCGTCTACAATGATAAGACGCGAGCAGCAATTATAGCCTGGCTCATCGATCCTCATGCGGTACGCGCGACTGCTGTTCGTGAACCTCTTGCGCAGTACCGAAACATCTATTCGATCGTTGCGCAGCGCCCAGCACTTCGACCGCCGACTCCAATGCTTGAACAAGCGCTCCTTACACTTACGGCTGCACTCGACCTACACATCGAGCCAGACGAGATGCACTCTTCTCTCAAGCTCGATCACGCAATTGTTCACGAAGTGAATACCCAAGTGACACGACTGCTTAAAGTTGCCAGCACATCACGAATTGTTCACATCAATACGACTTCTTCGGAGGAGTTTCGCGAATGGGGATATGACAATGCCTGGGAGCTATCACAACGGCTTACTGATCAGTTGGCTGATGTTGAGGCAATCTGGACAGGTTCACCTGAGAGGGTGAGCGAACTTCGTCAATTCTTCGAGTCTCACAACCATCCGAGAATCACGTTCTTCGAAACGCCTACGCCAACTCACTTAGCATCATTGATCGGCGAAGTAGAACTTGTGATCTCGCCCGACACTTCTGTAGTCCATATCGCCTCGGCCCAGCGCAAGCCTATTGTTGGACTCTATATGGAAGCTAATGAATTCTTACCGTACGGTGTGCCGAATATTGTGTTGATGCCAACTAAGGATCAACCCTTGAAGACAATATCGGTAGAGTCAGTGCTCAAGGCCACAACTACACTACTAACGAAGACCCATTAGAGGCGCACAGCA
>JABDDM010000058.1 GCA_013287605.1 Ignavibacteria bacterium
GCGTAGCCGAGGTCAATCCCGAAGCTCATACCTGAAATGTACTCGACGATCGTCAGAAAGGCTATGAGTAAAGTGAAAAAACTCAAGAATTGTATCACTCGACGACGTGTCCGAGAGTGGCTACGGCCGGTATGCGTGAGGATGAGCGCCATTCCAAGGCAAAGTGCCAGGACTGTGGGTGTGATCCGATATCCGACCTTCCAGGGTAGATCCAGTGCGAACGAGGAGATGAGCACCAACGAGATGCAAAACGCGATGACGCATGTTACAGCACCAGCGATCAGTACCCATCTTACGAAACGCTCGTTGGGTGTGGAAGGATAGACTTCGAGATCCACGCTTATAGTGCGAGGTTACGGCAGAGCCGGGAGCGGCTCGACCGGAGGAATGATCTTTTTCACCTGCTTCTTATGCGGGGCTGGCTTCGTGACTTTCGATGTAGACTTTACCGGGGGTTTCGTCCCATGTGCAGTTGATGCAATCTTTGTATCCGGCGTGATGACATGCGCGGCTTTGCTCGGCGTCGAGGTGCTCTTCAGGATTCGCTTCGCAGGTGTCGCCGATGAAAGAGTTGCTTTTGGTGCGACAGTCGTGTTGGTAGCTGCAGCGCCATTCATCGTTATAGGCCGGCCTCCAAGTGTAACATGATCGCGCGTGAGTACAAGATCTCGAACAACGATACCGGATTTCGGAATGGTTGGAAGATGCGAAAGTGCCTGACCATTGAAGGTCATTTCAAGAGCATTCTGATCGCCCAGATTCACCAAGAATTTTTCGCCCGCTGCAAAGCTTCGGGTTTCGCCGGACTTCAATTCAGCAGTAAACGGTGTCTTACCGTCAGGCCCGATCGAGACCCACACTGGGCTTTTAGCGCGCACAATAAACCTGAGTGAATCGACGCCGGGCTGCGTGACGTTTGGCGCTGCGGGCTTTGGTTCTACAACGGCAATCTTCGCTTTTGCGGGTGCTTCCTTAGAAACAGTTGCTGTTTCCTCGGTGGCGTCAGCAGGTGATTTATCCTCCTTGTTCATACGAAGCGCGAAAGCCATAACGCCCGCGAAAAGAAGGACCGCCGACATGATAACAAGGTTGGTCGTGCTGAAGACTCCGGTTCGCGAGGGTTTTGAAGTTGCGTGCGAAAATCCAACTGCAGAATCATCATCTACTTTCTCAGAAGAATCCCGATCATTTGCGTTCTCCCGAATATCGCGGATGTTGAATCCTGCATCATTGCTGACTCGTACCGCTGTGCCAGACTCGGATTCATGTGTTGGCTGCAGCCCGCGTCGTTCACGTCGGACTTGCTCCGCTTCATTCCAAAGCGATTTCGACGTGAAGACGTCGACGGCTTCTTTTGCGCCAGTTTCCACGCGCTTGATCACTTTCTCGGTAGTCCGAGCGGCGCTTTTTGCCGCCTGATTGGCCTTTTTTGGAAGTTCTTTGGTCGCTCGAAGTGCGGCACCGAATTGCTCGGCGGCACCAGTGCCGGGCTTTCCAGAGGAATCGGGATGCTCCGACGTAGTCCTTGATGGGCCGCTTCCAGTACGGTCGCGTCTCGATACTTGCGGAAGGAGTGAGGTGCCTAAAGCGATCGGGTTGGGTGTGTTTGCAATGTGTGCGAGCTCTTGTGGAACCGTGCAGCCGACAGCCCGAGCGTACTCTCTCAGAAAGGCACGGGTGTAGGGCCCGGGAGGAAGTTGGGCAAGATCTCCCGACTCGATCGCTTCAAGAAAGCGTCGATTGATGCGTGTTCGTTGCGCGACTTCATCGATTGAACGATGCTGTGCCTGTCGGGCAGCGCGCAATACCTCACCGAATGCCTGGAACGCAGTTGCTTCGCGGCTCATGTATTAAAGAGTCGTCCTCTGACTATATCGATACTTCACTATATAGCTCAGCTTCGATCACCCAACGCGCACTTGGGGTTGTTAGTTTTTCTTCCGAACGATTCTCTGCTTGAATAGACACTGGAAATGTATCCATAACGTCAACCTCTGAAGCCCAGCCCCAAAAAGGAGTATATTTGCATGAAAAACTAACCAAAGGGAAGGGAGTTTTTCATGGCAAACCGATCAGGAACCGTCCAGCGTCCTCCGACCGCTAACTCAAGGGTTAACGGCTCAACCACCAAGCGAGCAATCCTAAAATTCGTTGAGTACGAAGGCATCACGTACGACGACGTGCTGCTAATACCTGGATACTCGAAAGTGCTGCCTCGCGATGTTGACACATCAACGCAATTAACGCGCAGAATCCGCTTGTCTATTCCGCTTGTCTCGAGCGCAATGGATACAGTGACGGAATCAGCAATGGCGATCTCACTTGCACGGGAAGGCGGCATTGGCATCATTCACAAGAATCTCTCGATCGAGGACCACGCGATGGAAGTCGATCGCGTGAAGCGGAGTGAGAGCGGGATGATCCAGTCTCCAATCACGCTCACGCCAGATCACACACTGCGGGATGCGGTGCAGTTGATGAATAAGTATCACATCTCCGGTATTCCCGTCATCGATGATGCGGAGTTTCTCGTAGGCATGATCACCAATCGCGATCTTCGATTCGAATCGAAGCTTGATCAACTCGTTGGCGATATCATGACGAAAGAGAATCTTGTAACGGCACCGATCGGGACTACGCTGGAAAAAGCGGAGGCGATTCTCCAGCAAAACAAGATCGAAAAACTTCCCGTCATCGATCGCTCTGGCAAGCTTAAAGGGCTCATCACCTTTAAAGACATTCAAAAGAAAAAGCGCTATCCGGCGGCTGCCAAAGATGAGGCAGGCAGACTGGTCGTGGGCGCAGCGGTAGGCGTGAACTCGACTACGCTCGAACGCGTGGAGGCTCTGGTAGCTGCACAAGTCGATGTCGTTGTGATCGATACCGCACACGGACATTCCGAAGGCGTACTAAAAATGGTGCGCGAAGTGAAGCGTGCATTCAAGAATCTCGAAGTCATTGCCGGCAACGTCGCGACTGCCGAGGGCACAGAAGCATTGATCGCTGCTGGTGTTGACGCAGTGAAAGTTGGGGTGGGTCCGGGTTCTATCTGCACTACACGTATTGTGGCTGGCGTTGGTGTTCCTCAACTCTCGGCAATTATTGAGAGTGCGCGCGTTGCGATGAAGAAGGGGATCCCGATTATTGCCGATGGCGGAATCAAGCAGACAGGTGACATCCCGAAAGCACTTGCTGGCGGCGCTTCGACTGTAATGATCGGAAGTTTGTTCGCTGGCCTAGAAGAATCCCCGGGAGAAAAAGTGTTTCTTGAAGGGCGCACATACAAGATGTATCGAGGCATGGGTTCTATCTCGGCAATGGCTCAGGGCTCAGCCGATCGTTATTTTCAGGATGTTGAAGAGGGACTCGCGAAGCTCGTGCCTGAAGGCATCGAGGGGCGAGTACCTTTCAGAGGTCCGCTTGCCGACTCGGTCTATCAAATGATCGGCGGATTACGCGCAGCCATGGGCTATACCGGCTCAGCGACTGTTGCGGATCTACAGCGCTACGGACAGTTTGTTCGAATCTCGGGCGCATCATTGCGGGAATCTCATCCGCACGATGTGACGATCACGAAAGAAGCACCGAATTATCATTTCTGATGTCGGTCATGGGTTCGTACGACTGGTCAAACTTCAAGCAGCGTATCCCGATCCGCGCCTCAAGAGAAGAGATCTATCGAGCGCTTGCAACGCTCACAGGATTGCAGCGATGGTTCTTGCGCGTTGCGGAATTTTCAAAGTCAGATGGATTACTGCGCGGCGCTGACAGTCCAGTAGAAGTTGGCGACACCTACCGCTGGCTTTGGTACGGTTATCCGAATAGTGTTGAAGAGAGAGGTAAGGTGCTTGAAGCCGTCAATAATGATCACGTGCGCTTCACATTCGCAGGTGGCTGCAACGTTCGCATGTCGATCATCGAAGAGAACGGCACATTGATCGTCGAACTAATACAGGACAATATTCCCCTCGATGAAGATTCTCGCGTCAGCCTTCACCTCGAATGTTCAACCGGCTGGACCTTCTACCTCGCCAATCTAAAATCTATGCTTGAAGGTGGCATTGATCTTCGGAATAAAGATGAAGCGATTAGAGGAGTGCTGAACGCTTAGCTTACTCCGGCTTCATCCCTGCCTTCTGCAGTGCGTCGAAATATTTGCGAATGAGTGCGTCGTAATCTTTCGAGTAGCCCGATTCTTTCGCTTTGTTGAGCTCATCCAGAAGTTGCTTGCGGCCTTCGGGGGTCTTCAGGTCTAGATCGCGCGGTGATTCGCGCACGATATTCTCGCCAGGTTTGGATTCGCGCACTTCTTCTTTGTCGCGCTCGTGCACGGATTGTTGCGCTTCGAGAAGCTTCGCGAGGATTCGCTCCTGACGCTGCACGGTCTCAGGGCGAACACCAGAGGTACGCATCTCCGATACGACATCCTGCATTTCGTCAGCGATCTTCTTTAGATTATCGCTCGCGCGTCTATCACCCTTCTGAGCATCCTTCTGCTCGTTTGCGAGATCCTGCATTGACTTTTGCACTGCCTGCTGCTGTGCAGCAAGTTTCGCAAGTTGCGCTTGCTGTTGCATCATCTGCTTCTGTGCGCTGCCACCGGCCTGACCCTGCATACCGGACATCATATCGTTGAGCGCTTTTTGCTGCGAGGTTAGCTTATTGATCGAGTTCAAAAACTGCTGCATTGCACTGCCTTCTCCCTGCCCCTGTGCTTCTCCGCCCGGACTCTGACCATCGCCTTCACCTTCGCCCTCGCCTTCCTGACCACCGGGCTGCCCTTGACCGGGCTGCCCTTTGCCTTGTTTGCTCAGCTTGTCGAGTGCCTTCTGTGCACCTTGCGCCGCTTTATTGAGCGAAGTCATTGCGGATTTCGATTGCTGTTGTGCGCCCTGCTGATCGCGCTCGGTCATGGCATCCTGCGCCTTATCCATGCTGTTCATCGCCTCGGCCATGTCCTTTCCCATCTCGGGCGGAACGGCAGTGGAGCGTTGTGCAAGTTCCATTGTCTTTGAGGCAGTCTGACCGAGTTGATCTTTCTTCTGTGACTGCTTCTCCGCCATCTCGCGATAGACGTTTGAATTCGGCTGCGCCTGCTGTGCCTGATTTTTCAGGGCTTCTTCATCTTTCGAAAGTCGATTGAGCTCATCGCGGATCTGCTTCATCTCACGCGTATCGCGCTGCTTCTGATTTTCAGAGAGCTTTTGCTTTAAGTCGCGCATTTTTTTCTGCGCCGACTTCATTTTATTCGAAGCATCCTTCGCACGCTCGCTTGCGCGCTGATGGTCGTTTTGCTGTGCAGCATTGTTGGCGTCGTCCATCGCCTTTGGAGTGGAAGGATCAGCGAGTTCCTCCTGCGCTTGCTTCATTTCTTCCGGTGCCTGCATATTCTCCGGAAGCTTCTTCATTTGGTTGGCGAGGTCCTGCGCTTCCTTCTGCAGGCGCTCCAGCTCCTTCTTGGCGTCTTCCTGCTGACGCTCAGCCTGTGCTTTGTCTTGCGGAGTTTGCTTCTGCGGATTCTGCGCTGCCTGCTTTTGTTCTTCCGAGGCGCGGTCCTCCTGTTTTGCGAGTTCGCCTTCGCGCTTTGTCAGTTCATCGACTTTCTGTTCCAACTGGATCTTCTTCAGAATATTCGTCGTGCGTTCGATCGACTTCTTGAAGTTCTCCTCGTTGAACTGCATGTTCTTCATCGCCTCCTGCAGTTGCTTCGGATCGACATTTTTCATCGCCTGCTGCAATTGCTCCATCGCCTTCTTCATTTCGGGCGAGTTGATTTGCTTGAAGAGTTTTTGCAGTTCTTCATACTTCTGCATCGTTTCGGGAGAGAGCGCCTGCTGTTGCTTGAGCTGATCGGTCATCTGCTCAAGATTCTTCGCAACATCTTCAAGACGCTTGTTCAGATCCTCCTGCCGCTGCATCAGTTGCTCGGCATCTTTCTTCTTCGAGAACTCCTGCTGCTCCTTCGCAATGTTGGAGCTCTTCGTCTGCCGCATTTCATTGACAGCCTCGTCGATCTTCTTCTTCAGTTCGGTGGCGTCCTGCTTGATCTCGGTCAGAGTTTTCTCCGCCGTCGATTCCTGCTCGTTTGCGCGCTCAAAGATCTCTTTGACACTTGGGTATCGGACGGTGTATTCGGGAGTGCGCGCTGTCTTCGGTCCCGAGACAGCATCGTTGTCGGCAACCTCAAAGACATAGCCAACTTCATCTTCCGGCGCGAGTTCGAGCTTGGTCAGATTCCAGATATAAGGAACATCAAGATCCTGAACGTTGTAATTCGCGAGTGGCACATCGAGCCATTTGTATTCCGTTACGGAAGGCAGGTATTTTGATTTGGTCAGGCGATAACCGATACGCACGCCTCTGAATCCGAAATCGTCATGGACGCGAGCCAGCATGTTGAGGCGAAGATTGCTTGGTAGATCGGTCCGATCGTTTGGTTCGATCAGCGCGATCGTCGGGGGCTCGTCCTTCGATATAGTAACAGTGTATTCGATCGGATGCTCATTTGGGATTGAATCCACGTCGAGCAGCGAAATGTGGTAGGTGCCTGACTGCATGAATACAAGTGACCCCTGCGCGATGCTGTCATGGATCGTCAGTGTGAAGCTTTGCAACTTTGGTGCACTCTGCTGATGAGCATTTGAATCAAGCACCTTCGAGGGCTCAAACATGATCCAGGCAGCTCTTAGCCGTTTTGAGGCTTCGACCTGGAATGTTGCACGAGTGCCCGTTACGCCTGTAAGATCTCCAAAATTCTCATTGAGCGATTGCGGACGTTCGCGAGTGTAGGAAGGGGGCGTGACAGTGACAAGCAGTTTTCGAACGATCGGATGATCAAGCACTGAGACGCGATAATGATCGGATTCAATGCCTCGCGCTTCAGCGTAATATTCTATCGGATGTTGAACGCGAATGTCATAGAAGAATGGTCGGAGCAATAGCGCCGGATGCGCTGAGTCGCGGACTTCAATCGAGGCAAGTCCGATCGTGTCGAAATCTTTCTGTCCTTCTTCGCGAAGGTGCAGCGTAACCTGCCGCAGTTGCTCGCCGTTTGTCGTGATATGCAAGTGCAACGAATCCGAACGCATGACTCGTGTATTGCCAGGCGTCACATGGAGCACAAACGGCGCTGGCTTTTGATAATAGGTACGAAAATGTATCAGCCTAGTCGCAGCGCTTGACATTTCGTTGTGCAGTCCGAAGAAGATGCCAAGCGAACCAAGGAGCACGACGAAAAAGAGAAGAAGCGCACGTTTCAGCGGTCGCTCTTCAACGATTACCTGAAAATCGAGTGGTCGCGCTACTTGGTAAGTTCGGTTGAACGCGGCGAGCGCGAATGCCGGCGAACCTGAGGAAATGCTCCGTGTGAATATGGGTCTCGCAAGCTGCAAACCATTCAAAAGCGAATCGCTGATGCTTGGATAGTGTGCTCCAATTCGCGCGGCAAGTTCTTCATCGCTCAGACGAGGTTTGTAGCCAAGCCGGGTCGCGATTGGGGAATAGAGAAAAATACTTGCGGCAACTGCGAACAGTCCTGTCGCCGACCAAAAAAGCGTGGTGCGTCCTGCGATCGAAAGATGAAACGCAGCCTCGAGCGCGATCGAAGCAAGTGCTATGACCAGGAATGCAGAGACCGCATTGACGATCCCTTCATACAAATCAAGACGCTCCCGCCGGTGGCGAACGCGGGCAAGACGATCCAAAAGCTCCTGATAGAGTTCTTGTGGCACAAAAAAAGTAATAAACGAACTGTTACCGCAGGTGAAGAAGGAGCTGCTCATATTCTACACGAAGAACGAGAGAGATGTTTCAGAAATCTTCAGCTTGGGACTTGGGGCTTGATCGGTAGTCCTCGCGTATCTTTGTGCCGATGCCAACCACACCCGCTGCCTCATATCCAACCAGAACTGTTCTTGTTATTGCCTACTACTTCCCGCCCATGGGGTTGTCTGGGGTACAGCGGACGTTAAAGTTTGTCAAGTATTTGCCGGAGTTTGGCTGGAAGCCGATCGTGCTGACGGCCGGAAGCACCGCGTATTATGCTAACGACGAGACGCTGCTGAGTGAGATCGAGCCGCTTGTCGAGCAGGGTTTGATCGAGATCGTACGGACCGATTCAAGTGGCTCACCGGCTGAGAAGTTTGTACGCAAACAAGGGAAACTCCTGAAATTACCTCGCGCAAGCTATCAGCGCTTGCGCTCGAAAGTGATCCAGACCATTCTTCAGCCCGATTCGCGTGTTCGATGGAAAAAAGCCGCAATGAAAGCGGTCGATTCCATTTATGCAAAGCACACGATAGATGCAATCCTGACAACCGCACCTCCGTATACCGATTTTCTTGTTGCTCGCGACACGCGGGCGAAGTATGGCACGCCTTATCTCATGGATTACCGCGATGCCTGGGTGGAAAATCCGGTTCTCAACTTCTATGCGACACCCTTTCACAAGGCATACGCAAAAAAACTCGAGGATAGCTGCCTGCGCGCAAGCGACGCTGTGACAGTCGTGAATCGGAAGATGAAAGAAGTGCTTATTAGGCAGCATCTTTTTCTCAAACACGAAGATATCTCGATTCTTCCACACGGATATGACCAGGAGGATATCGACCGCGCCTTGCCATTTGCTCAGCATCTGAGCTCTCCAGGTAAATTTCGGATTACCTATTCGGGCGCTTTCTATGTCGGGAGAAGTCCCAAGACATTCCTCGAAGGCTGCCTGATCGCAATAAAAGAAGAGCCAGCGCTTGCCAATGAACTCGAGCTGATGTTCGTAGGCATTCTTCAAAAAGAGTATAAGAAGCTGATCAAGAAGATGGGGCTCTCGGCGAATGTCATCGAGAAAGGATATGTCAATCATCGCGAAAGTGTCGGACTGCTTTTATCGAGCGATGTGCTGTGGATGACAATGTCGGATGACATCAGCGCTCCTGGCAAGCTCTATGAATACCTGGGAACGCACAAACCCATTCTCGGCCTTGTGCCAAAAAATAGTCAGGCAGAGCGTCTATTGGTTGATTATGGCGCTGGTGTTCCTGTACCGCCCGACGATGCTCGAGCCGTTGCGAGCGCGATCCTACGGCTTTATGAGCGTAGAAACTTCCCGAACCTTGGGCTATTGGCAAGCAAGGAGTTCGTCGAACATTTCGATCGACGAAGCCTGACAAAAGAAATGGGCCGGCTTCTTTCGCATGTTGCTCATGTCGATCTTGATTAAGAAAGCTCAATGCAAGTTCGGAGCCTTGTTCGTCGGCTAAGTGTTCGGCGACGCATGACATTGCGACCTGTTCTCATTCTGCTACTTCTTTCTTGTTTCCTGGCTACCGCTGCTACCGCTCAGGTCTCCATGAGCAAATATGGTGAAGGCGATCCGGAACAACCAAAACTTCAGAACGCGAAAGTTGATGAGACACCGCTTGCGTCACTCGATCTCGCTCGCGAAGTGGTCAATATGGACGCGATGCCGGACGGTTCGCACTGGTTTGTCGTCGATAAATGGGGTGTTGTCAAAACTCTCATCTATGATGGCAGGCGTTCCGATCGGGAATTCAACGAGATCCCCGCACCAACAACACAATTGAGCCCGAACGGTGATTACCTCATCTGGCTCGGTTTGGACCGACACTACACCGAGACTGGGTTTGATTCAACGATTGTCTACATCTATAAGAATCAGGCGTTGGTGGCATCGGTGCTTGCGGACTATCCTGTGCTTGAATTTTCGAGGACGGGCAAATCATGGGGTGTGGTGCTTCCTTACGCCAATGTAATGCAAAATGGCGACCGCGATCTTGTGATGGTCAATGGTGCGGTCGTCAGCAAGAATCTTGGCAAGCCGCGCGACCTTTCGTTCGATCACAATGAGTCACATTGGATGTATCGAGCGACCGAGTCGCGGGAGGAATTCCTGGTCTCGCCCGAGGAGCAGCTTCCCTACACGGGAAATCTCCGTCAAGGCGAGCGGGAGAAAATGCGCGACAGCGCGGTCTATCGCCTCACGCCGGACATGCATTTCCATGGTCTACTGCTCGAAGGCCGTGATTATGATAACGGATTCCAGCACGTCGCGAATCTCCATCACACTTCGTTTCGACCCGAGGCTCGGGACACCGCGCACGCGTACATAACGTTCAATGGCAAAAATCAAACGCCGTTTCGCTGGATACAGAACGTCCTCATCGATACAGCCGGAAATCATATCGCATATTTCGCTTGCGATCCCAAGCAGGAAACGCGTGGAAGAGAATCTGATGAGCGTAAGTCAGTGGTGGTTCATGATGGAGTGATCATTGGAGGTCCATTTGACGCGGCTGGAAGAATTTTCCTCAGTCCGTCAGGTAAACATGTTCTTTACTCGACTGGCCTCGACAAAGGGAATGTCTATCTCGATAAGAAATTGCTCGATGCGGTCACGCAGGCTCAGAACTGCACCTGGTCGCCGGATGAAAAACGAGTGGTGTATTCGGCAACAGGATCGCACGGCAAGGTTTTCGTTGTACTTAACGGTAAGCGATCAAAAGATTTCGAACGTATTGGCCGGATTGGTTGGCTTCCGAACGGGAAAGGTGTTGAGTATGTCGCGCTGCTCAATGGTAAGCTCCTGCACATTCGACAATACCTGTGATGCTTTGACAGAAATTATCTAATGAAGCGTCCTTTCCTACTATGCGCTGTACTCGTGTGCCTCGGGGCTTCTGGATATGCCCGAGCGAAGCTCCCTCACTCGTCAAAGCCGCGTCCCCAATCGGTCACAATACCTCGCGCTACCTTTGCGAAGATCCACATCGGGATGTCGGAAGATTCCGTCCTGACCGTATTCAGAAGTTATGCAGCACGCAAGCAGGTGATTCAGGCAGATTCGATGACCTACATTGAAACCGATTCGATCATGGTCTTCGGCCAGCCTGCATATCTTCAAGCCCAGCTTTTGCATAAGCGTGTTCGAACGATCGCGATCAATTTCCATCCGCTCTCGGGCGACCGCTATCTCAACATTCGCGATGAGGTCGATAAGTACTTGCAACGACTCTTTGGCCGTGGAATCGAAGAGACCGAAGAATCTATGACACATCATCGTTGGGAGACGGAAGAGGGCACGATGGAAGTCTCGCACTCCGATAAGTACACCCGTGTGTTCATTCGATTAGGCAAGCCAAGAGCTTGATAGGAGTTCAGTGCAACCTGCCATGCATTTCAGCCGTTAGCAACGTCGCATGAAAAAGAGCTCCATTCTCGTCACCGGCGGCGCAGGTTTCATTGGTTCTCATCTTGTCGATGCCTTCATTGGTGCCGGGCATGATGTTGTTGTACTCGATAATGTAAGCACCGGTTTTACCGCTAATCTAAACCCGAAAGCAACGTTCGTTCAAGGCGACATCACCGATGCCGAACTCGTAGGCGAGCTCTTCGCTCGACACAAATTTGATGTTGTCGATCATCATGCTGCGCAGCTTGATGTTCGCAAGAGCGTGGCTGATCCGATCTTTGATGCTCGCACCAATATTCTCGGAACGTTGACGCTACTCGAGGCAGCGAGAAAATCGGGGAAGCTTAAACGATTCATTTTCGCTTCGACGGGCGGGGCCGTCTATGGCGAACAGGAATATTTTCCGGCGGACGAAGCACATCCTACTGCTCCGATCTCACCTTACGGCATCACAAAGCGCGCGATCGAGCTTTACCTGAATTATTATCATCTTGTTCATCAGATCCCCTATGTGGCATTCCGGTACACGAATGTCTATGGTCCGCGTCAAAGTGCACAAGGCGAAGCTGGCGTTGTTGCAATCTTCATTGAACGACTTTTGAACGGCCAGCAATGCACGATTCATGGCTCGGGTGAACAGACTCGCGACTATGTATTCGTCGGTGATCTTGTGAGTGCACACTTGCTCGCGCTTGATGGCCGTATTGAAGGATCGCGCATCTATAATATCTCGACGGCAATCGAGACGGATGTCAACGAGATCTTTAAGTTGCTCTCATCTCTCGTGACGAATGAAAATGCTAAAGCCACGCACGGTCCGGCCAAACTGGGTGAGCAACTTCGAAGCGTTTGCAGCTATGATCTTATCGAACGAGAGCTTGGATGGCGGCCGACTGTTTCGCTGAAGGAGGGACTCTCTCAGACGGTCAAGGCATTCAGTGCGCAACGCAAATGACGAGATACACAATCTCGCTAGTGCTGCTCCTGGGATGTGTTGCGGCCGGATGCGCTTCCATTCAGCCACCTCCTGGCGGACCTGAAGACAAAACGCCTCCCAAGATCCTTGAAACAACTCCGAAGGAACGTGCGACCAATGTGCCTCGCGACGTACGGCTCCATTTTGTCTTCGCCGATGCCATCGACAAGACAGGATTTGCCCAGGCATTTTCCATCACTCCGTATGTGATTGGAAAAATCAAGTACAATTGGTCAAGTCTGACTGAGGTGACGGTTATTTTGCCGCAGAGATTGCGCGAGAATTCCACCTACACACTTTCGTTATCACGCGATCTTAAGAGCAGGCGAGGCAACGCTCTCGTTACACCGCTCCATCTTACGTTCTCAACAGGTCCTGCGATCGATACGGGAAGACTCTACGGGTATCTGTTGCCAGCTATCGGTTCGAATGAACCGTTAAGAACAAGTGAGATCTATCTGTTCGCTTACGATCTCGCATTCCATCGTCCCGACACGCTGAATTACAGCACGACTCCACCGGATTTGCTCACGCAGTCAGACGACAAAGGCGCATACGAATTCCTTGCGATGAAAACCTCGCACATCTATCGCGTCTTTGCGGTGCTGGACCAGTTCAGAAATCACCTGTACGACAAAGGCGTCGATAATTATGGATTGCCCTCGGGGGATGCGGTACTCGATAGTGCTGTTCGAACCGATTTCCGAGTTCGAATGGCTCCAAATGTGGATACGATCAGGCCTGAATTACAGGATGCCCTGTCGGTCGATGGGTATCACGTCCGTGCCATCTTTTCGAAAGCGCTCGACACGACAAGTCTGCAGCCGACTAACTTTCGCCTGACAGGTGCCTCGGATCACGCTGCCTTGCCTCTCGTCGCGCTCTATCGCGATCGACCGGATAAGCATCCTGGAGAAGTAGTACTCCTATCATCGCAGAAATTGGCCGCGACGAAGGAGTATCTGCTTGATGCTATGCGCGATAGCATTCGAGATGTTGCGCATAATATTCTTAGCGATTCCGCGAAATCGATTCGGTTCACCCCAATTCATTCATTAGACACATTTCCAGCACCGAGAGTCCAGTCAGTTTCTGTCTTCGACAGCACACGTGAAGTGTCCGTCACTCCGGCAATTCTCATTGCGTTCACCGATGCCGTCATGCGAACTGCTGCCGAGACAGGTATTGAGTTCGCCGACTCAGCAAAACACCCAACTCCGTTCCGCATTCGATGGCAGGATGACGCACATATGGTCATCATCCCGAACGACACACTCAAGCCACGCGTATTTTATACGCTGCGCGTTCACACGAAGTTTTTCCAAAGCCCAGTCAGTAGCGCAGCACACGGTGGGCAGGATACAACCCTCACCATTCGTTTCGAAACAGTGGATTTTCGAGACGACGGTACTCTTTCAGGCCACATCGGAGTCCCAGATTCAATCTGGGCACAGCATCCAGCATCTGTCATTGTTGTCCAGCTTCTCGAACAATCAGGTTCTGTAAAGAACGAAAAAGTATTGCCGCATCTCACGACAGCGTATACGTTTGAACTGATACCAAAAGGGAGCTATCGAGTACGCGCTTACCTGACGGAGTCATCGACACGACAATATGATCCTGGATCGATCATTCCATTCCGCTTCGCGATGCCCTCCGGCGATTTTCCCGGCGAGCT
>JABDDM010000059.1 GCA_013287605.1 Ignavibacteria bacterium
TATTATTTGCTTCCGATCGTCTTTCTGAAGCCGTTTGCGCAGATTGATAATGTACTTCAACTCTCTGGTAAACCCGCTGATCCCGCTTTTGCGCTGGTCTATCTTTTTACAGGCGCGAACTTTACATTAACAGCAGTCTGCCTTGTTGATTTGGTAATAGCGATTGCCGTGATCGTGCAATACCGAAAGGACCGCCTTACTGCAGCAACCACCGAGCAGGGACATTGGCGAGCGATAGTCTATCGAGCATTTGTACTGATTGCGACTTGCTTTGTTGTACTCAACATCCCGTATCTCACCCTTCCGCTCTGGCGACACTTTCTCCCACTGCAGCTCGTCCAATTCACGTTCCGACTAGATGTCCTGATCCTCTTCTTTGGTTGTGCGATGCTGGCATTGCCGCAAGCAGAATCAAAACCTTCGGTGATAAAGGGAGCCGTCATTCTGTGGTGTATTGCGGGTATTGGGCTGGTCGCGATGAATGTGTTCGGACTGCGTCCGCGAGGAGCAAAGGCAGAATACACTCATTATGATCCGGCGGAATATGCTCCGATTTACACATATACGGATGTTCAGCAAGTGATTCATTTTGCTGATCAGCACGAGCACGATCAATACGCAGTGCCACTTTTGTCGTTGAGTGCTGATGAAACAGTCAAAGGCACGCCATCGTCAGCAGGTGGAGGAGTGATAGATTGTTCGCTTGATAGCACCCGAACGGTTGTTGTGCACTCATTCTACTGGCCTTATTGGCAATGTGTTGCGGAAGGTAAACCCATTCGCTGTTATCCCGCGAGCGATGGCCGATTGCTTGTTGACTTGCCTCGCGGTAAGTATCGCGCCTTCATTACGCTGAAGAAATCCGAAGCTGAGTTTGTTGGCAGCTCGATTTCTATTGCGGCCCTTTGTTTGGGAGTGATCTTGTTTTTTGGTTCGATCCTTCCACGCAAGAAGCAAGAGACTCCATCGGTAACCGGAAGTTGATTGTTGCATCTCCAGCACTCTCTCCATCTCAAAGCTGTTGAACTCCCCCGATGCACATAGGCAAAGGGTGGCAGGATCTTTCGTTGTTGAAAAAATGCGCGATCATCGCATTGGCGATCTGCGTGCTGGAGCAGATTCTTGCATGTTTTATCCTTCCTGTCGACGGTCACGATTCGGGTTCGCATCTTCAGTGGATCGCCTTCTTCAGATCCAGTATCGGGCACGGAAATTTTTATCCTCGCTGGATGCCCGATGGATTTTTCGGATTTGGGGCTCCGATCTTCTATTATTATCCTCCGCTTACTTATTATATCGCTGCAGTCATTTCCTTCCTGACTCGAAGCACGAATCCAACGCAGCTTTTTTATCTGACCGGTTCGTTCGCAACATTGCTTTCGGTGGTTGGATGTTACTATCTCTGTCTGCGTCTCTCGCTAAGTAAGCAGCAGTCTCTCCTAGCTGCGATGATCTACGGATTCGCGCCGTACAGAGTACTCGATCTCCTTATCCGAAATGCCCTAAGTGAGCACGTCGCAATGGCTTTTATTCCCTTCCTTTTTTTGGGGATGGAAATCATCATGCGAGAAGAATCGCTACGCATCAAAACCCGCGGCATTGTTCTAACAGCACTTGCATGGGCGGCCATCATTCTCACCAACTTACCCGCGGTTGCTATCTGTGCTTTTGCGGTTCCTGTCTATCTTCTGTATAGAATTCCAACGCAACGCGGTCGCTCGCTTTTCGAACTTGCAGTTGGATTCGTGCTTGGTACGTGTGTCTCGGCGATTTATCTAGTCCCGATGCTGCACTTCTATCCATTGCTCAACACGACCACACTTCTGGGAGCAGCTCATGTTGGGTCCGGCAACGTGTTAGTCGATCTGTTTGGACGGAAGTCGCTTTCGGTCGATGCGTATTGCAGCCTGATGCTCGCTTCGCTCCTCTTGTTATTTGGCGGCGGCCTCTTCAAACGGGGCACGCCAGAGCGTGGGTTTCGCGCGGTGTTGATCATGGTGCTCGTTCTACAATTGCCCTACGTGTTTGCCCCGCTGTTTGAAAAAGTCCCGCCCTTCAACATTATTCAGGGCTCATGGCGGCTGAACGTGATCTTAGCACTTGCCGCAGCAGTCTTGTGTGCAGTGCGTTGGGTTGGACCGAAGGCTAACCGTGCAGCATGGATGCTCGCACTGTGGTTCATTCCTTCCGCGATCCTTACATTGTTTGTCCTCTTTCATGTGCAGATCAATCCTCATCGTGCACCAGATTATAGTGGCACTAATGACGAGTATATGCCAATGTCATCGACAAGACTCACTCATAACATCCTTGCTAGCCATGCTTCTGATCCGCTTGTCATGACTGATGATTCAGCATTTGTTCTGTCATCCGGCAGGAAGGACATGGAAGCGATCACGGTCAAGGTCAATGCTAAAAGCGATGCGAAAGCCACCTTCCATCAATTTTATTGGCCCGAGTGGCTCGCGACGGCGGATGGAAGCGATCTTCCGTTATCAAGAGATAGCCTGGGCAGAGCTGTAGCAACGATACCGCGCGGCAGCCATGAGGTCCGATTGCTGATCAAAAGGGAAGGCGACTTCGAATCAATTGGAAAGTATCTTTCGCTTGCAGGACTGCTTGCACTTGCCATCCTCTCATTGTGGACTCTTTCGCCTAAGAGAGAAGGCGCATAAAAAAGTGAGGGCATAACGCCCTCACTTTTGTTATCAACGAACCAAAGTTGTTACGACAGCTCGAGCACTCTGCCGTTCGTGACCTTGCCATTCTTGATGACATCACGCTCGCCGAGGTTCACTCCTGCGAAGAAGCGCGGACGGTTGTATATGTCGCGGTTCTTGTTACAGATGATCTGGAAGCACGTCGAGTTACCCTGTTTGGCAATGTCAACCGACCAGCCAAGGAAGACTTCCCAGCAACGGAACCACCACTCACCATAGGCAGCGATAACCGCGTCTTTGTTTCTCAGCCAATTGTGATACCAGCGCTGGATCGTGTACGAATAGTGAATACCGATATTCTCAACGCTGTGAATTTCAAAGCCGGCCTTCTCAAGGCGCTTTACCACAAAGCTGAGTGGCATGCTCGCATCTGCACCTGGAAAAATGTATTCAGACATAAAGCCACCCCAGACGAGCGACTCCTGGTGATAGCCCGCGCGAAGTCCTGCGATCTGCAAGTAGAAGAGACCATCATCTTTCAGCAGACCTGAGATCTGCTTCATGAAGCGTGTGAAATATTTTACGCCTACATGTTCTGCCATTTCGAGGCACGAGATCTTGTCATACTTATCGGCAGGGATGCTGCGGTAATCCATACGAAGCACGCGCGCATGATCTTTCACGCCCCACTTGGCGATACGGTCGTTGGCGAAGTCTGCGCCTTTTTGTGCGATCGTGATTCCTGTTGAGTCGGTGCCATAATATTTCGCCGAGTGCGCTGCGAGTGTACCCCATCCGCAACCAATATCGAGCAGGCGCTCGCCTGGCTTCAACTGTAACTTCTGACAAACAAGGTCGAGCTTCTGGTCCTGTGCTGTTTCGAGATCTTCGACGCCGGTCTTAAAAAATGCTGACGTATAGACCATGCGATCGCCCAAGAACCATCCGAAGAAATCATTGCCACGATCATAGTGGCTGCGGATCACACGCTCGTCCTGCGCCTTCGAGTGGATCAGTACCTCGGGGAGGAAGTTTGAAAACAGAAACTTGAGGTGATGACCTACAAACTGATAATTGAAGAAGAGCGTCCTGTTCTGGATGAGCTTTTGCAGGTCGCAGGTAATATCCACGCGGCCATTCATGTAATCCTCGATGAACGTTGTGATCGGGACTTTGACACCGTCTTTGTAGCGCGATGCAACCTTCGGATCTTTGACGACGACAAGTTCAGTGATTTTCTTCGATGCAAGGGTCTCGTTCGACATAGAGTGGGACGTGAAAAAAAGGGACGTAAATGAATGGCACGACTTGAATTAGCTTGGTGCAACAGCGAGATCCCGAGATGGATTCAACAAATTACACAATTGGAAAAGACTTGTCACAACGAGCAATTATGACCTGAAGAGGGCCCGATTGGCCTACATCAGGGAAGTTTTGCCCTATATTCATACCCTATTCTATGAGCACCTAATAACAAGCCAAAGGAGTCAGTTACAATGTCAGAAGTCACATCATACAAACAAGGAGAATTTTGCTGGGCCGAACTTGCGACCACCGATCAATCGGCGGCGAAGAAATTCTATTCGAGTCTCTTCGGCTGGACGCCGAACGATCAACCCATGGGACCCGACGCGTTCTACACGATGCTTGAACTGAAAGGGAAGTCCTTGGGCGCCTTGTACAGTCAGGACAAAGCGCAGCGCGAAAACGGCATCCCGCCGCACTGGAATATTTACGTCGCCGTCGATAGCGCCGACGAATCCGCAAAGAAGATCACGGCGCTCGGCGGAAAATTCATGGCCGAGCCGTTCGATGTCATGGATGTCGGACGCATGGCGATCGCGACTGATCCCGATGGAGCCATGTTCAGCATCTGGGAAGGGAAGCGCCACATCGGTGCCTCGATTAAGGATGAACTCAATACATTTTGCTGGTACGAAGTGTTGGTCAACAATCCTGAGAAGGAACAGAAATTTTACGAGGGTCTCTTTGGATGGAAGACAAACGTGAGTACAGAATATACCGAACTTGTAATGGACGGTAAGCCGCATATGGCCGGCATGAAAAAGATCGAACCGGATTGGGGCCATGTGCTTCCGCACTGGACAGCTTGCATTATGGTCGCGGATGCTAATGCGACAATGGAAAAAGCCATTTCACTTGGTGCCAAAACGGTAGTGCCGCCGATGGATATGCCCGGCGCAGGTCGCTATGCAGTTTTCGCCGATCCACAAGGTGCAACGTTGGCGATCTTTAGCATGAAGTAGTATCCAAAGGGAACAGCGAACTGGGAATGGGGAACAGTTGGGATCTGAGTGGGAAATGTATAAACTTTATTCATAATACGAAGCGTCTGAAATGGCCGCCCTCGATTCCGAGCCAAATTCCACTGTTCCCTGTTCCCAATTCCCTGTTTTCTGCCAAAAGTGTGAAAACTTTATTCATAATTCTCCTTCGTAGAGAAAACTATACGAGGATCCGAGGACTGATTCTGAGTTTGTAGGGACGGGGTTTCCCGGTCCGTCGGGAAGCATCACAGTTTTGGAAGTCATCGCAAGTCAGCCGAGAGGAAACAGCAAATTTTCGGAAATTATGGCTACGACATATTAAACATAGTATTATCCAGCGGAGTTCCCTGAAGCCCGTGATTTAAAAAAGACAATCCTTAAAGTCCCTCTCTCCACGACAGTGGGAGAGGGATTTAGGGTGAGGGCGTTCGGGCAAGGATGAAGGCTGAAGGATGAGGGCTGAATGCCAACGCATGATCGAGTTCGCTTCCTGTTTCATCCTTCAGCCTTGCACTGCCCCCCGCCCTTCTCCCAAATTCTCATTTGCTTCCTTCGTCAGCAAACGAGAATTTAGGAGAAGGGGGCAAGTAAAGTCCTTCTCCCACAGGTGGGAGAGGGACTTTAAGGATTTTTTTTTTTAAATTGGCATCACCTGCATTCATCCTTCGCTCGTGCATCGCGCTTGCGTGTAAGAGTTTAAAAAAGACAATCCTTCAAGTCCCTCTCACCACGACAGTGGGAGAGGGATTTAGGGTGAGGGCGGTGGGGAATGCTGCGTTGCTTCGGTTGCGGTCGGTTTCGCTAAGCGCTGCATGCTGCTTGCCCCATCGCCCTCATCCCCCCGCCCTTCTCCCAAATTTGTTTCTGCTTCCTTCGTCAGCAGAAACAAATTTAGGAGAAGGGGGCTTTTCTTCGCCACCATTTCTGCATGCTTCCACAATCGCGTCCGTGACCCATCCAAGTGCGCCATAAACTTGATCTGAAGTGAATCGGATCATTCTATATCCAGCTTGTTCCAATTGCTGTTGTCTGTATGTGTCTCGCTGTTTGACTTCTTCGAGGTCATGGACACCGCCGTCGACTTCTACAATCAAGTGATGCTCGGCACAATAGAAATCTGCGAGGTAACCTTCGACCAAAGCTTCGCGTCTGAATTTCAAACCATCCAGTCTGCGATCGCGCAGTGCTTGCCAAAGCATCTTTTCAGTGTGGGTCGTTGCGTGCCGACCATCGCGAGCGAATTTAAGGAGAGTCGCGGACGAACGTCTGGGCATGACATCAGAAGGACAATTAAATATTTTTGTGATTGTTTGAAACTCGTTTTCGGGCCCTCAGAGTTTCGGGACGAGGATTTAAAAAAGAAAATCCTTAAAGTCCCTCTCGCCACGCCAGTGGGAGAGGGATTTAGGGTGAGGGCATTCGGGCAAGGATGAAGGCTGAAGGATGAGGGATGAATCCAACGCATGATCGAGTTCGCTTCCTGTTCATCCCTCATCCTTGCCCGGCGCCGCCTTCTCCAAAATTTATTTCACTTCCATCGTCAGCACAAGAAATTTAAGAGAAGGGGGCAAGAGGGAACAGGACTTAGTAACCCACCTTCCATTTGCCATCCTCGAGATAGACCGATTGGAACCTGGTTGTGTCGCCGGTAATCGCGCCTGTCATTTTGATTCGGTACTGCACTTGCGCTGTGGTGCTATCGTGGGTCTCGGATAAGATCTGGACGTCCGCGTGCTTGTGACGCCACCTTTCCATAGAATTCTTGAGGAATTCAGGGTGCTCAGCGTAATCCTCGCGACGCACTTTGGTTATGAGACTTAGGAAGGTAGTAGAATCAGATATGTTTAGAGCGTCGTATGTCTGGAGTAACACTTTGGAGGGAGAGTCCTGGTTTGCAACGGGAGCCTGTTTGGTGCATCCGATAGCGAGAACCAGAAGTATCAGAGCTAGATAGCGTTCCATAGGTCGCCTGTGGATAGAGTGAAGATAGCTAAGCCGGGTGTAGCGTTGAATGGTTCAAGCGGCATGTCGTGCCATTCTAATCTGTTTCGAACCTTGTAACCCTTCGACAAAGCTGGCGTTATCTTGATGCATCGTTCATCCACCGCGTACGCAGATGAAACACGCCATCCTATACTTCGTTGTGGCACTACTGAGTTCTCTCGCATCTGAATCACGGGCTACGGGAGTTTCAGTCTTTCAAAATGGGAAGCTTCATTTTTCTGTCGGAATCCTGTTCCACCTCGACTATAGCTATGGTCATCGTATCGATATGTACGGCAATATGAGTTATGACTATGGGACGATTGATAGCCTCATGATGGAAGGGTTTGACGCGGACTCTGCGGGCAGTGCGTCCCTTTCCGTGGTGGATAGCGCTCAATCGATCTTCATTACCTTCAAGGATAACGGGGTCACTCGCTCACTTGCGTTCGCACTGGACAGTATTCACGGTGTGTGTGATGTTTTGTACAGTGCTCAAGTGCCTGGGTACCTCTACAATTATCGCTATGATGCTTCGTTCAGTTCGCTTCCATTTCACATTGTGAATGGGATCTTTAAGCTATTGCCCATCCCGAATGATTCGCTGATTGCTCACCTGCGTTATGCAAAGTACGACTACCACCAATTTGAAGGAATGTTCAGCACAGATCTGCACAGCGGCTATCAAGGCACGACAAGGGCCAGCATGGAATTCAATGACGTCGCTGTTGCGAATGTTGCTATGCGTCTAAACGATGGATTCACGATCCGATCAACATCGCATTCAGTACTCTTCACACTTCCGGCTTCGGCAAAGAGCGAGACACTTGAATGTTTTGATCTGCTTGGGAGAAAGATTTTTGAGCAGTCATTTCCTCCAAGTTCAACACCTCGCGAGATCGAGAGGACATTCTCGCATACAGCGGTTTACATCGCACGATACGCGAACCATGCGCAACAGTTCTTTTCGCCGAGGTAGAGCTTTGGTTGTCTGAACCGTGATTTATGGGATTTGTGTGATTTTGGGGATTGAGGTAATGTAATAGGATTGATCCCGATCCACCTTAGGTCTGGCGGGACGCCGGACCCCATGCGAAGAGTCAGTCAATCCCTCCAACCAGCGTAGATCTGTTAAAATTGGCGAAAGAAATCAGCGTAATCCCCTGAATCTGCTCAATCCAGGTTGTATCCGTCGTATCCAGGTTGTATCTTTGACAGCGGTCGGTCAATCCTGCTCTTGGCCAAAACACATTCTATTAACGCCCATGAAGCTCTTTAGCCTTTTGATCTGTGCGATTTGCGCACTTTATGTCACGCCAATGGCCGCTCACGCCCAATGGGTTCTATCCAAAGGACCTTCTGGCGGTTCAGTTGTATGTCTTGCCGTGAACGGCCCGAATGCATCGCAGCCAATGCTTTTTGAAGGGACTTATGGCGGCGGCGTTTTTCGGTCGTCCGACAACGGTACAAGCTGGATGCCGGCCAAAGCAGGTTTGACGGCGACCGATGTGATTAGCCTTGTTGCAAGCGACAACAATCTCTTTGCAGGCACGCTTCGCGGAGGCGTTTTCCTTTCGACTAACAACGGTACAAATTGGTTTCCGATCAATATGGGCATGACCGACACGACGGTCAATGCTCTTATCATGAACGGCCCGATTCTTTTTGCAGGGACTTCCAAAGGCGGCGTCTTTCGCTCGACGGACAATGGCTCGACCTGGAGTGCAGTTAACAATGGTTTAGCGAACACGTTTGTCAAGGCCTTTGCGGTGATCGGCAGCGATCTCTATGCAGGGACTTCCGGCGGTGGTGTGTTCCTCTCGACGGACAACGGTATGGATTGGACTGCAGTCAATGCCGGCCTGGCAGATATGAATGTTCAGGCATTGACGGTCATTGGCACCAGTCTCTTCGCTGGGACGAGTGGCGGCGTCTTTCGCTTTGCCGACGGCGGATCAAACTGGACACTGGCAAACATCGGCTTGAAGAACACGAATGTCAATGCCTTTGCTGTTAGCGGCACGAATCTTTTTGCAGCGACACGCGGTGATGGCGTATTTCTATCTACGAACAATGGCGCAATCTGGAAAGCGGTCAGCCCCGGTTTGACGAATACAATCGTCTGGTCGCTTACTCCAAGCGGTGCAAATGCATCGCGGCCAATGCTCTTTGCCGGGACAAACACAGGCGGCGTCTGGCGACGCCCATTGTTAGAGATGATACCGTAGATGTCGGAGCTCAAAGTGTACGATCTGTCCGGACGCGATCTCTCCAGCTCCGTTAGGAGCGACATATTTGTAGCCCGGAGTGTAGTCCGAAGGACGGAACTCCGGGTAATGGTACAAAAACGGATTCAGAGCTCCGCAGGAGCGGCATAATCAGGCAAGGCTGAAGACTACTTGAGGGAGAGAAATGAGAGTCGTGCGTGTTCTTCCGGCTCGCCTTGAATTACATTCATCCAGCCTACAATGCCGAAAGGACCCATCTCGCAGTTCATTGAGAAGCATTACCTCCATTTCAATTCCGCTGCACTTGTCGATGCGGCGAAAGGGTACGAGACGCATCTGACCAAAGGCGGTAAGATGATGATCACGCTCGCCGGAGCGATGAGCACTGCAGAGCTTGGCAAATCATTGGCGGAGATGATCCGAGCCGGTAAGGTCGATATCATTACCTGCACCGGTGCGAACCTCGAAGAAGATATCATGAACCTCGTTGCGCATTCGCACTATAAGCGCGTGCCGCATTATCGCGATCTTTCTCCCGATGATGAATGGGATCTGCTGGAGCATGGCTACAATCGCGTCACTGATACCTGCATTCCGGAAGAAGAAGCCTTTCGCAGAATTCAAAAGCATATCTTCAAGCAGTGGAAAGCTGCGAACGATGCGGGCGAGAGTTTCTTCCCGCATGAGTTCATGTATAAGCTGTTGCGCTCGAAAGATCTCGAACCGAATTACGAGATCGATGTAAAAGATAGCTGGATGCTTGCAGCCTGCGAGCGCAATCTGCCCATCATCGTGCCGGGATGGGAAGATTCTACGATGGGCAATATCTTCGCGAGCTATTGCCTCAAAGGCGAGTTGAATCCACGGACAATGCGATCCGGTATCGAGTACATGACCTGGCTGGCGAACTGGTACATTGAGAACTCTAAGGGTCAGGGTGTTGGCTTCTTCCAGATCGGCGGTGGCATCGCGGGTGATTTCCCGATCTGTGTTGTGCCGATGCTCTATCAGGATATGGGCATGCACGACATTCCGTTCTGGGCCTATTTCTGTCAGATTTCCGATTCGACTACAAGCTATGGCTCATATAGCGGCGCTGTTCCGAATGAGAAGATCACCTGGGGCAAGCTGAGTAAAGAGACGCCGAAGTTTATTGTCGAATCCGATGCGACGATCGTTGCTCCGCTGATCTTCGCGTATTTGTTGGGTTGGTGAGCTGATGTTCCAAATGCGTTCCGCGTAGTCACATGAAGCCTGCCGATCGTCCTCGTTGGCTGCTTGCTGGTGTGATCTGCTTTGTTGTGGTGACGGTGATTATTTGTCACGAGCGATATCTTGCGGGAGGTGATCCGGCAAACCTTGCGCTTGCGGTAAAATATGGTATGGATCTTGGCCAGGAAAGACTTCACGCTCCTGGATACCCTTTCTTTGTGCTCGCGTGGAGATTCGTTTCCTCCGCTACCGGAATGAGTACCCATGAAACGATGCTTACGCTAAACCTGATCTTGGCCGTCGCTTCGATCGTGGTGCTCTGGAAGCTCGTACGAAAACTATTTGATGAGCGAACCGCGGCACTCGCATGTGCGACCATGGCGCTCAACCCTCTGTTCCTGTACTTTGCCTGCATTTCAGAGACCTATATCTTCGACGCATTATTTTCAGTTGGGGCATTCCTACTCATCTTCCGTGCTTCAGAAAAACGATCGTTGGTCGGATGGTTTATGATCGGGCTCCTTGGTGGATTCCGAATCTCTTCGGTGGTACTCATGACACCAGTTCTTTTGATCGTACAGCAGATCGAGCATGGAAGAAATGACATCCTGAAAAGGGCGGCACGCTCGCTGGCCGCGCTCCTGCTCGGTGTCGCAGTTTGGGGAATTCCATTTCTTCTTACAGTACCGCTCGGCGATTCGATACACGAACTATTCGCGAGCACTGCACTTCATCGGACCTCATTCCTGCAAAGCGAAGCGACATGCTTAACCTATCTTTTCTGGACGTTTAATCTGTGGATCGTGCTTCTCGTTTGGAAGGCAAGGCAATTTAGACAAGTGATCAAAGGTCCACTCGGTGTTGCGTTGGTTGTCTGGATAGCGATTCCCTTAACGTTTTTCTTTTTTGTTTACTATGCAAAAGGATATGCACTGCTCATCTGGCCGTCGATGGCGATTTTACTTGCACGTATCTCGCTAGATTCAAACAAAGTGGTCTGGCGTCTTTTCCCAGCTTTAGCGATTGCCTTTAGTATCTCTATTTTCTTCCTCACACCGTTTGTTGAGCCGCGTACGAACCTTCAAACAAGTGATCAGCGACCCTTCCTGCAGCGAATCAGAGCCCTGGAAGCCCGAAGCCTATCTCATTTTTTGCTCGCGCTCAGCAAAATTCGAAAAGCGGATCAGGATTTTGCAGATTGCACGAATCTGATTCGTCGAGTGGGAGCATCACAACGTCTCTTGTTCATTGACGGATCAGCGAACACCTGGATATTCCCGAAGGCGCTTATGCTAGCATTCCCTTCTGACACCTTCATCACTGTAAATGCCGCAGGCAATGGAACCGTAAAATTCTATCACTCGGCGAGCACGATCGATAAATATCCCACGGATTCTCTTGATGTGACCAATGCGTTTCTGCTCTGGCAAGACACCAGGACACTCCAATCGGTTGGCAAAGAAGTTGGCGCACAACTGGCACGCGTTTCCTACTTCGGCATTTACGAATTTAGCGATCCGAAGGCATTCTTAAAAGCAATTTCTTTTCATGCCCAAGCCCCGCCATCCAGCCGACCCCAGTAGCATAATTGGAACCTGAGTCGACTCCCAATTCTTAAGTATTCCATAGCTATGTTAAGCCGAATACTCCGTTTACTTCTTCTTTCTCTTTCGTTTTTTGTGGCTCGGGATGCCGTCGCACAATCGACTGGCAGCACTTCGCCCCAACGTTCCGTATCTCAGTTTCGCATCGCACGTTTGAAATACGTTGGGGGAGGGGATTGGTATAACGATCCCTCGAGCGAGCCAAACCTGCTGAAGTTCATTCGTTCAAATAGTAATGTCGAGGTGGACCCGCAATATGTATGGGTTGATCTGGCAAGCGACGATATCTTCAACTATCCATTTCTTTTCATCACTGGTCACGGCAATATGGACTTCACCGAGATCGAAGCCAAGCGCCTAAGAGCCTATTGTGATGCAGGTGGCTTTTTGTACATCGATGACGACTATGGTCTTGACAAACCGCTGCGCCGTGAGATGAAAAAAGTATTTCCAGACCAGGAGTTTGTCGAGCTGCCGTTCTCGCATGGCATCTATCACTGTCATTTCGAATTTCCGCATGGTCTGCCGAAGATCCATGAGCATGATGGGAAGGCACCGCAAGGATTTGGATTATTTTCAGGCCAGCGGTTATCGGTCTTCTATACCTACGAAACAAATCCGAGTGACGGTTGGGCGGACCCTGACGTACACGGCGATCCGGAAGAGAAGCGCCAGGAAGCGCTGAAGATCGGGACAAACATTGTGATCTGGGCACTAACGCATTAAAGCGTATAAGGTTAGCAACGACATTAACCTCGCAATAACGGAACAGGTGAGGATATCATAGACACCTCACCTGCTCCGTGTTGATCCAAGCGGCTACTTAGTTGCTTGCGAAGTTAGGCCCAGGCAATGTGCCACATCGCATGGTCTGTTCCGATGACAAAGCTGTCAATCTTATTTGGTCCTCTGGATACCGCAGCGGGAGCAGACAGGCTGTAGCCTCCAAGACTCTCCCAGCCACTCCAGGCAGAACCATCCCAGTACTTGTGCCACAAGGCACCGTCGCTGCCAATCACAAAAGAGTCAAGTCGGTTGGGTGCCCAGGATGCAGATGCGACTCCATCGATGCAGTAACCACCAAGGCTCTCCCAGCTACTCCAGGCGTTACCGTCCCATGCAATGCGCCACATCGCATGGTCTGTTCCGACGACGAATGTGTCGATCCTGTTTGGACCCCAGGAAACGGTAGCTGGAGCGGAGAGACAGTAACCACCGAGACTCTCCCAGCCAGTCCAGCCAGAACCATCCCACGCTTTGTGCCACAACGCACCGTCACTGCCGACCACGAAAGCGTCAAGCCGGTTGGGTGCCCAGGATGCAACCGCAACTCCTTCGAGGCAGTAACCACCCAAGCTCTCCCAACTACTCCAGGCGTTACCGTCCCATGCAATGTGCCACATCGCATGGTCTGTTCCGATGACAAATGTGTCGATCCTGTTTGGTCCCCAGGAAACGGAAGCAGGAGCGGAGAGGCAGTAACCACCAAGACTCTCCCAGCCAGTCCAGGCAGAACTATCCCAAGCCTTGTGCCACAATGCACCGTCACTGCCGACCACAAACGAGTCAAGCCGGTTGGGTGCCCACGATGCGACAGCAACTCCATCGATGCAGTAACCACCCAAGCTTTCCCAACTCGTCCATGCCTCAGTCCCTAGCGAGAAAGGAAATGGATTGTCCGTAATTACGCCGCTGGGAGCGCCCTCAGGGAATCGCGTCTGCAGGAGCGATTTGAAAGAAACCAGCGCGTCATTCCTGCCAGTGAGATTTTGGTAGGTTTGCGCCAGAGTCGGTGCACCTGCTTGCACTACGCTTTCCCACTTGTAACCGAGTTGAT
>JABDDM010000060.1:0-13383 GCA_013287605.1 Ignavibacteria bacterium
TCGCTGGATGAAACGACCACGATTGAAGATCTGCAAAAAATCCTGAGCGCATTCAGTCACGCGCATGGCACAAACGGGAAGTCGATCGATCTCGACAAGATGAGTGATAAACTTGAGACGAATTATCCAACAGAATTTCAGAGAACAAGCGCGTATCTGACGCATCCCGTCTTCAACACGCACCACTCCGAAACACAGATGCTCAGGTATCTGAAGTTGCTGGAGAATAGAGATCTTTCACTTGTGCATTCGATGATCCCGCTCGGGTCATGCACGATGAAGTTGAATGCTACTGCGGAGATGATCCCGGTGACGTGGAAGTCGTTTGCGACGATGCATCCGTTCGCGCCACTAGATCAGGCCACTGGGTATCTGGAGATCTTCAAATCACTTGAATCTGCATTAAAAGAGATCACCGGCTTTGCCAGGATTTCGCTTCAGCCGAATGCCGGCGCACAAGGGGAGTATTCGGGTTTGCTTGCCATACGCGCCTATCATGAAAGCCGTGGCGACAAGGGGCGTAACATTGCGCTGATTCCGGCTTCCGCACATGGCACGAATCCAGCTAGTGCTGTTATGGCTGGCATGAAGGTCGTCGTGGTGAAGACCGATGAGCGTGGAAACATTGACATGGAGGACCTGCGCGCAAAGGCTTCCGAGCATGCGAAAGATCTGGCAGCGTTCATGGTAACCTACCCCTCAACGCACGGAGTGTTCGAAGAGACCATCCGCGAGGTCTGTCAGATCATTCATAAGAATGGTGGGCAGGTTTACATGGATGGTGCGAACATGAATGCGCAGGTCGGACTGACGAGCCCTGCGGCAATTGGTGCTGACGTCTGTCATCTCAATCTTCATAAGACGTTCTGCATCCCGCATGGCGGCGGTGGTCCGGGTATGGGACCGATTGGTGTCGCCGAGCATCTTGCACCATTTCTACCTGGGCATTCGGTTGTGCATCTTGACGGACAGGATGTAGTCGGTGCCGTCAGCGCGGCGCCGTGGGGAAGTGCGAGCATTTTGCTTATCTCGTGGGCTTACATTGCGATGATGGGTGCGGAAGGGCTCACGCATGCGACGAAAATTGCTATCCTGAATGCAAACTATCTCAAGTCTCGTCTCGAGAAGTTCTTCCCTGTGCTTTATCAAGGTACGCATGGTCGAGTTGCGCATGAGATGATCATTGACATGCGAAAGTTCAAGGAGTTTGGTATTGAGGTTGAGGACATTGCGAAACGCTTGATGGACTATGGCTTCCATGCACCGACCGTTTCCTTTCCGGTTGCTGGCACGCTAATGATCGAACCGACCGAAAGCGAGTCGCTGGCCGAGCTGGATCGCTTCTGCGAAGCAATGATTGCGATCAAGCACGAGATCGACGAAGTCGCTGCTGGCAAAGCCGATAAGACCGATAATGTGTTGAAGAATGCTCCGCACACACTCCGCAGTGTGATCACCGATAAGTGGGAGCATTCCTACTCACGCGAGAAAGCCGCATATCCCGTTGACGGTTTGCGATCAGACAAATTCTGGCCTAGCGTCGGGCGAGTGAATAATGCGTTTGGCGATCGCACGTTGATTTGCACCTGCCCGCCGATTGAAGAATATGATCATGACACGATCATTGCAAGAGAGGAAGCGCTGGCGTGAACGCTCTACGCTGGCCGTTCACTGACGTTCAAGCGGGAGATTCGGTGGTAGCAGCTTCGTGACAGTCGGTGCCTTCAACACTTCTCGTGGGATCGCTTCCTTCCGAAATGAAGGCTTGCCGAGCCCTATGATAAGGATGCTCACGACGCCGAGCAGGCAGTAGGCGACGAACGCGAATTCTGCTCGCCGTCCATAACGCCTTATAATTCGAGTGATCCATATTGCAAATGGAATAAGCGCCGCATGGAGTGCAATGATCACCTGCCAGCTTTGCAGATCAAAAGGAGCAAGCCCGGCTGCGATGATCAAGGCGATTGCAGAGTATCCTGCATATGCCTCGAGCCATGAGTACTTGGTTGCAGTTTCGCCCTTTTTTCGCCAGCCCTTGAGATACTCCCATGCGATGCGTAGCGAGATCGCGATTGTTAGCGTCAGAAGCACTTGAACCAATCGCAGGAGGATCATAGTAGGCGCCGCTATTGGTCGGTCAAAATAAATGATCTCTTTAAAAGCTTCGCTGATATCCAAGGTTGGCAATCGAAGAAAGAATATTGCCCCTTTCAGCGCTGGGTAGACAAAGAGAAATCCCCGACCAATGAAACCCTCAGATGGTAAACTAGAGGGAAGCGTCTGGGTAATGAATGCGATGGCGAAAGGCACTAGAGTGAGAGACCCTAAGATAGAACCAATTGCAAAACCTGCCCATTGGATTCGGATTTTTTTCTTGAACACGAGCAAGGCAGTGAGAATCGAGAGGAAGAGAAACGAACCATGCAACTGAGGTGTGAGTAGTAACACCATTCCCAGCACAGCAGAAGGCAGCCAGATTTTTTCCTTTTGGAGTTTGCTGCAGGCCCAAAGATGTAATGCGCTTGGAAGTAAAAGGTAGGCTGGCTCCCAAAAGAGAGCAGCGTGATAAATCCTCCAGGGGCTGAGCCAGTAGAGCGCAAAATAAATCAGAGCGGTCTGGCCATCGGTCTCTTTCTTTATGACTCGATACAGAATGAGGCCAGCAAGGAAGTTGAAGAGCCCCACGAGGATCAGTGGAGCACGGTAATCTTGCCAAACATAAAGCGGGAGGCCGATCAGGATTTGCAGCAGCGAGCCAGGGATCGTCCCACCGCCTGACATTGCTTTTGCCATCGGTGACAGTGTGCCCGTCAATACCAGATCTTCACCAAGACGCAACAGAAGAATTTGATCTCGTCCCACCCAGGATCGTGATAGGAGCCAGAGATAGGTGAGGCCTCCGATCGCGGTGACCACTAGGATGAGTAGCGACTTTCTCGACACGATAGATGACAACTCTCGCGAAGTCGTTTGCGGGCTAACGTGATGCACGATATATCACCATCGTTCTGATTGCGCTGTCTCGTTCGAACGTTACTCCTGCTTTACCGGCGTTATGGACCAAGGGCAGCGCGATGAAATCCCAATCGATGATATAGTCTATTCCTGAATTCACGATGTAATAGCCGATCGTGCCGGATCTGCGAGCGTGCAATGCATCGGTATTTACCTTCCCGTCCAGGTTGATAATGTTGGCTGCGACAAAACTTGCTGTGCCGGATTGCTCCATTCCGATCTTCGCGTTCGGGTGTTCGTTCGCCCATTTACCGACGAGATAACCTGGATAAATATCATCCGAAGTAAAATTAGCAATATATCGATTCGCATTGAAGAGCAGCGCGACTAAACCCACGATCGTCGCCAGGACTATCGACATTCTTCGCTTTGTCTTACTTAGCTCCGGTATTTTGCGAAACATAGCTTCGATCCCGATCACCAGCAATGCCGTCCAGAGAATTCGGATCGGCTGGAAATAACGATACAGAAACCACCATGCTGCAAAGAAGAAGACGTAAAAGATAATGAATCCGATTGAAGCGATCGCGAGAGGTTCGAGCACAGAAAGTTTGTAGTTCGCTTTAATGTCCTGCACGAGTTTCAATCGATTGACGATGAGCCACAGGAGAACAGGCACCGCAATACACCAAAGCCAGCGCGTCCAAACCGGAAACTCCGCATACGGGAAGTAGAAGAAGGACGCCAAGATATCCGCAAGCGCTACTGCTCCGTCAAAAATGTTAATTCCAAAATGTACACCGAGCGCCTCCGACTGCCCGCTCTGTGGCATAATACTGCCGAAGTTGAGATAGTTGAATATCAACCAGGGTGAACTTACAATGAGCGACGTCGCACCCATCACAAGAAGGGGAGGCAATGCGCGCAGGCGTTGACGCCAGAGTTCAACGACAATGAAGGCGATGATCAGGAAGACTGCATCGATCCTGGCAAGCACGAGCAGCCCGAGCAATGTACCAAGAGCTGCCCAGCGTGTGAGAGATGAATCCTCGTCTCTCACTCGAGCATAAAAATGTAACGATGCAAGAATGAGCAGAGAATATAGCCCAGTCTCGAGCCCGTTCATGTCTTGTCTGAAGATGTTAAAGAGTCCAGCCCAGAGCAGAGCAGCAATGATCGGAGCAGTCATTCGCCGTTCATCTTGCTTTTTCGATCTTCGCATCTTTCCGATGAGCCCGGCAAAAAGAAGTAGAGCGATCGAGTCAAAAACTGCTTGAAGTGCAATTGTCAGCCGAACTCCCAACGTCTTATCTGGCCCGGATAGAAGGAAGAGCGGTGTTTCGAGAAACACGATAAGTGGCTGAATTCCATTTGTTCGATGGACGCCATCAACTGTAAGACCATGACCCTGTGAAAGATTGTAGGCACAGCCGAGCGCATAGAAGGTGTCGTCAACGTAGGGCCGTGAATAAATCCTTGGCTCGGGACGAAAGACAAGGGCCAGGCGCATGAGGAACGCAAAAATCGCGATCCATAAGACAATTCGGCGTTCGCGTTGAGACATTGTGCAACGAATATACCCAACCCTGACCTAAGTGTCGAGGAGCCAGCGCCTGAATGGCCGCTAACTGGTATCTTTGCAGTTCCAGGATAGAGACAGGACACTAAAACCCAATGACTTTTCAGCAACGAACACATCTCGCAGGCTCACTAAGAGCGGAACATATCGGGCAGCATGTGATCATTAATGGCTGGGTCGCGGTTAGCCGCGATCTTGGAGGCGTGCTGTTCTTCGATATGCGAGACCGTTCGGGAAAATTGCAATGCGTCATTCAACCCAGCGAGGAAACGATGCTGCTCTACGAAGAAGCCAAGCGGCTCCGCGCGGAGTATGTTGTATCCGTTTCCGGCGTAGTTCGTCGGCGCGAAAAAGTCAATCCGAAGATGGCGACAGGCGAAGTTGAAGTGCTCGTCGATGCATTCGACGTCCTGAATGAATCCGATGTCCCGCCCTTCGAGATCAAGGAAGAGGTGACAGCGAACGAAGATCTTCGCTTGAAGTATCGATACCTCGATCTTCGCAGACCAAACCTTGCGAACAATCTTGCCATTCGACACAAGATCACACAGTCGATCCGCCGCTATTTCGATGAGCGAGGCTTTTTGGAGATCGAAACCCCGATCCTCATGAAGGCCACGCCGGAGGGTGCGCGAGATTTTCTCGTGCCGAGCCGGCTGCATAAAGGAAAATTTTACGCGCTGCCACAATCACCGCAGATCTACAAACAGCTTCTCATGGTGTCAGGACTCGACCGCTACTTCCAGATCGCGAAATGCTTTCGGGATGAGGATCTGCGTGCAGACCGTCAGCCGGAGTTCACCCAGTTGGATGTTGAAATGAGTTTTACGAATGAGGAAGTGGTCCAGGAGATAATGGAGGGATCGCTTCGTCAGACCTGGAGCGATCTCGGCTATACACTACCACCATTCAAACGGCTCACATATAAAACTGCGATGGAGCGCTATGGCTCCGACAAACCGGATCTTAGATACGGGCTCGAGATCACAACGATCACCGAACTCGTGCGTGGCAAGACTGAATTCAAAGTATTTCAGGATGCTCTGGAGAAGAAGCGAGGGGTCATCGGTGCAGTCGTTGCTCCAAAAGCAGCAGAATGGTCACGGAAGCAGCTTGACCAGTTGACGGAGCACGCGAAGATCTATGGTGCCGGTGGTCTCGTCTGGATGAAGATAACGGAGTCGGGCGTCGAATCCAGTGCGAAAAAATTTCTGAGTGATGAAGTGACTAGTTCGATTGCGGCTGCAACCGGAGCGCGAGTGGGTGATCTCATCCTGATCGTCTCGCACGTGAATTGGGAGCGAGCTTACACAATCCTTGGTGCGCTACGTTCCGAGCTCGCAAAACGTTTAGGCCTACTCGAAGGAAGATCGTTCGAATTCGCACCTCTTTGGGTCACGGACATGCCGATGTTCGAACTGGATGAGGCAACAGGTGAATTCGTACCCAAGCATCATCCGTTTACTTCGCCGAATCTTGAGGATTGGGCTCGGGCCAGCGAGGGATTGGAACACATACGTGCGCGCGCATATGACATCGTTGTCAATGGCTACGAACTCGGATCTGGTTCGATCAGGATACACGATCGAAAGTTGCAGATTGAAGTATTCGACATGCTGAAGATCTCAAAAGAAGAGCAGCAGCACAAGTTTGGCTTCCTCCTCGAGGCATTCCAATACGGCGCCCCGCCGCACGGAGGAATGGCGCTTGGGATCGACCGCATTGCGATGCTCTGCTGCGGTACTGAGAATATACGCGACGTGATAGCATTCCCGAAAACGACAAGCATGCAGTCGCTGATGGACGATGCCCCATCTACCGTTGAGCCTTACCAATTGCGTGATCTTCATATCGAAATCAAGTAATGGCAATGTTGAGGTATCTCGATTGCCACCATGATTCGGGACTTTTTGAAGACTTTACCCTTGTTCAACCGGGCATGAGATCTCATCGATTTGCCAGTTTGAACAAAAAGCTTCGCACCGCACTATTGGCCGGGGGATTGCTCCTCGGGGTTGAACTACTGCCCCTGGTTGCGTCTGCACAGGTTATTGACAGCACAGGTGGTTCGCAGACCGACTCGCTTTGCGGGGGCACCGTTCGCCCTCGGCGCAGCACGTTTGTGATTGAGGCATTCCCATCTCCCGCAGTTCTTGGCGCGCGGGTTACCATTCAATATTATAATAATAACCCGGAGGTGATCGCGCTTCGGGTGGTCGATTTGCTCGATCGAACGATTGCATCTGGTGATTTGCAGACAAAATCACTGACGCCAAACGGCTTACACACGTTTTCACTGCCCACTCGTGGTCTTGCTACCGGTATGTATTTTATTCGGCTGACAACGTACACTGCCACCGGCTCCGTCGATCAGGTTCAGAATTCACGTTTTGTGATCGTTCACTAACACTCGTTCATAGGCTCTTAAAGCAATTATCATCACTGAATGAACGAACTCTTCCACTCTCGAGTGTGGCTAAGGTCGGTCGCAGTCTTTGCTATTCTTGTTCTTATCTCTGGCGGCAGCGCGTTTGGTCAAACGCCAATTGATTCGCTTGGAAGAATTACGGTCGGCGATTCTCGCGGCAAGGATTTCTGGATGTGCTTTCCTCAGAATGCCAAATCAGAGAACGGCAGCGTCTTTACCCCTAAATTGTTCATCACAGCCGATCGTGAGACGAACGGCCGAATCACGATCCCTGGCATCGGATTCTCTAAAAGCTTCTCTGTTCATGCCACTGAGGTGATCGCGGTTGATATCGATCCGGTGGCACAGGTGTTTGGATCTGACGCTATACAGAAATTGGGAGTGCATGTCGAAGCTGAAAATGATGTTGCGGTCTTCGGACTTTCAACGAGGCAAAAGAGCACCGATACGTATCTAGCGTATCCGACGAATGTACTCGGTACAACATATCGCGCCGTCGGATACTATCCTCTTCCAAATCAGGATAATGCCTTTGTTTCGCAATTTGATATCGTGGGCACAGAAGACCACACGACTGTGGTCATTTCCCTTAATGCCGATACGTATGGAGGTCATCACAACGGTGAGACGTTCTCGGTGGAAATCCAAAAAGGAGATGTCTATCAAGTGCAAGGCTCGCAACTGCTTGGCAAGAAGAGCGATCTGACTGGCACACTAGTCACATCGAGCAAAAAGGTCGGATTCTTTATCGGTCATAGTTGCGCACAAGTACCACCGGAAGTGAGCTTCTGCGATCAATTGCTGGAGATGGAGCCGCCGGTGCCCAGTTGGGGAAGGCAGTTCTTTGTTGGGCGCTTCCAGGATAAGGAGCAGTATGTCATGCGCGTTGTCGCGAACGAAGACAATACCCAGGTCTTTGTCAATAATCGGTTGGTTGCAAAGCTTCTCGCGGGAGAGTTCTACGAAGACAATCACATGGTTGAGAACGCGCTTGTAACGAGTTCGAAGCCGGTTCTAATCGCTGAGTATGCGCAGAGTTCGGACGCCGATTCGATCAAAGTAGGTGATCCGTTCATGCTGCTCATTACTCCTACTGAGCAGTTTTTGAAGTATTACCGTTTCGCGACACCGATCCAGGGTGATTGGCATCACTATATCAACCTCGTCGTCCCGATTGACGCAATCCAGTCGCTCAAAGTCGATGGCATTGGTGTTCCCGATCACTACTTTCATAAGATCGGGTTCTCCAAGTTTGCAGTCGCGCAATATGAGATCGGCTATGGTCCGCATACCGTTATTTGCGAAAAGCCGATCGGTCTTTATTCATATGGTTTTGGCGTTGGAAGTGATAACTACGATTCATATGGCAATGATGGCGGACAGTTAGTGCAGACGGTGCCGTTGGTCGCGGACACGCTCCGGCCGTTGCTAGAACTCGTCTCCGAAAATGGCGAATCGTTCTTGGGGCTTCTTGCTCGGGACGATCGGCTGTTCGATTTTGGCTTGGCGCAGGTGCAGGTGATTGATAGTTCGAATTTCCGGTCACCGGTCGTCATACCAAAGTTTGATATCGGCACGCCTCAACTTCCGCTTAGCTTTCGCATTCGTGATACAGCCGAGTGCGCCTTTATGAGTCTGCGACTTACAGATGCGGCGCACAACGAGAGTTATTGGGTGATCTGCAGAACGCGTGACGAAAAGAGCGGAAGATGGAAGTACACAATGACTGAAGGTCGCGACAATATTTGTCCTGCTTGTCGCTCCTGGACGGTGCAGTTCATTTCCACGCCATCATTCACGATCTCGGATGTAACCTTCGAGAAGCCATCATATCTGGCAGGCTGCGGGACGTTCGATAAGTTTAGCTCGCGACTCTCAGGCGGCCTTCAGGGGCTCTACATTTTTCCATTCAACAAGCAGGTCTTGCTTGCAGGCGGCATAGGCTATGCGAACATCACTGGGGCTGCTGTTGCAGAGCACGTTGGGTTTGTTACAGACTCGATTCTGTATGGAGATACGATTGGGGCGAGAAAGTCAAAGTCGATCGAGGATTTCACGACGGAAGCATCACTCAATTATCTCACGCTCAATGGCGGTGTTTATTATTACTTCATCCCGGAAAAAATATACCTCTATGCAGGTCTTGCTGCAGGATTTCTGGTCGGTAGCTCTTATTTCGAGCGAGCCGATCTTCTTTTCCCTGCGACGCTTGAATACGTCGATGGTCAGCTCGCCAATCAGGGCCGTGGCACAGGGACGCGCAGCCACACAATCGCACAGGGATCACTACCATTTCCAACGCGATTCCATATCGCGCTAGAGCTTTCGCCGGGCGTCCAGTTCAAGCTGAGCCAAAAGATTTCGCTGCTCGCCGGGGCGTATTTGAATTTTCCCTTCTTCGATGCGGTCAAGGATCTGAATTGGCATCTGACCAGCTTTGGAGCGCGGATTGGTCTTCAATACCGAAACTGAGACAATCTCGCACTTTTTTTGTAGGTGGGTGTTGACGTAATATTCCCGTTACATCAAATCTCATCCTCATGAAGTTGCTAGGATTTCGTTGTGCACTCATTGTCCTTCTCTTGTCGTCGTGCGCTCTCCCTCTCTTTGCGCAGGGTCCATTTTGGGAGGCAACACCGGGACCCGAAGGCGGCTTGATCCCTGCGGTCACAGTTGATTCACTCCAACGCATACTTGCAGGCACAGCAACAGGCGGCATTTTTATGAGCGCGGATGATGGTGCCTCCTGGTTTCCAGTCAACTATAGAATTGGCACACCACATATCAAATTTCTCGAATCGAGTTTTAATGGTTACGTTTTCGCGCTGACGTTTACGAACGGCATGTACCGTTTCCAGGTCAACGATGCGAACTATGAATGGGTACATCTCGATTCGCTCCTCTACGGCAATCAGATCAATGATTTTGTAATCGATCATGCTGGCGATCTTTTTGTAAGTGTGCCACTACATGGCATCGTCAGATCGCTCGATAACGGCAGGCATTGGATTGAATCGAGTGCGGGCGTGAAGGATTCAACGACGCGTGCGATCGCGGTCGATCAGAATGGTGGAGTCCTGGTGATTACCACGTATGGATACCTTTTTCGCACTACCGATCATGGATCGACCTGGTCGCAATTGAACGCTAGTCCAAACGGTAAAAACGCAACTTCTCTCGCGATCGCACTCGATGGCAGTATTATCGTTGCCGATCAATGGGGAGTGATCTATCGCTCTCATGACGATGCTGCCACGTGGCAGAAAGTCTTTACAGAACCCTCAATTCGGCCTTGGTACTCGGTCATTACCGATCGGGTCAATGGACATTTGTTCGCTCGGAACGGTGACGGATTTCTTTTTCGATCCGACGATGCAGGTGCTGGGTGGCGGCTAATCGATACGACGATCAAGGACGGCGCTTTTTTCCCGCTCGCGATCAAACAGAACGGTCATCTATTCCTGGGGACTGACTTTTTTGGAATGTATCGATCGACGGATGACGGCCTAACATGGTTGCTTGGAAACAAGGGACTATGGGCCTATCAGATCGTTGGACTCGCGAGCAACAGCAAAGGCGAAATTTTTTCTCTTTCCGAACGGCTCGTATTTCGAACCACAGACCGAGGCGACCATTGGCAGCGGCTTGATCTGGACCTCGGACAGAACTTTGCAAATTGTCCGATTGCGATCGATCCCTTCGATAACATTTTCGTTGGCAATGAGACAGGAGTACTTCGTTCGACGGACAATGGTGATTCATGGAAGTACGTCGATTCAATCCCTCATGGCCAGCAGTCGAACCTTGTGTCCTCGATCGCGATCAACCCGGCGGGGCACATCTTTGCTGCGACACAATTTGGCGTCGACGTTTCAAGTGATCATGGAGTAACGTGGTCGAAAGTGTCGGGTGATCCGGGCCTGAGCGCAGCGGACCGTGTTGCAATCAGTCCTCAAGGCGAAGTCTTTGCATCGTTGGTGACTGGAGCCATCTATCGCTCAAGAGACCTTGGCAAGTCGTGGAAGATGGTCGGTATCCATGCAGGTCTCCGTACTGTGATGGCAGACGGGACGCTCTTCTCGATTTCAGCGGGACTCTTCCGATCGAAAGATACCGGTCAGACCTGGACCGAATTGATTCCATTCCCAAATCGGTCAAATGCCCGCATTTTTGATATCGTGCAGACCTCAAAAGGCGACTTGCTTCTGGCGACCGACTCCGGCGCATTTCGATCGAGCGATGAGGGAAACACGTGGCTGGACGTTTCAAGCGGTCTGGTACAAGCCAGTTTTACTCCTCTTCTTGGCACTTCAACCTACTGTGAGAACCCCCTGGGACTCTTTTACGCGGCGACTCGCGGCCAGGGAGTCTACCGAAGCCTCAATTGGCTGAATAGCGTGACTAACGGGACGCTTGCGAGTGATTTCTTCCTCTCACAGAATTATCCAAATCCATTCAGCGCGTCTACGACGATCACGCTCCAATTTGAAGCCCTGGACCATGTTCGTCTCGAAGTCTTCGATGCATTGGGACGAAAGATCGAGACGCTGGCGGATGGCACATTCGGCTCGGGTGTGCATAACTTTCGGTTCGATGCCACCAAGCTTCCCACAGGAGCCTACCTTTATCTGCTAACAAAAGGCAATCAAAGTTTTGCTCGCTGGATGCTTTACGTGAAGTGATAGGGAGGTTCTGCTAACCTCCTTTGAGTCGGCGACAGCTTTCATACTTACTTTTATTTCATAAGCCTGGCAACATAGCGACCGATTACGCGGTTAAGTCTCTGAGTATCACTCCAACCGTATCGATGCCCTTGTCAGAGTTTGTCCATTTACACAATCACACGCATTACTCGCTGCTTGATGGAGCGTGCGATGTAAAGGATCTCGTTCACGCCGCGAAGGTGAACGATATGGGTTCTGTCGCACTGACGGACCACGGAGTGCTCTTTGGCGCCTTCGAATTCTACAAGGAAGCGAAGAAGCAGGGCGTGAAGCCAATCATCGGTTGCGAGGTTTATATTGTGACCGGGGGCTCGCGTTTCGATCGTGAATCTGAAATTAACTCCGAAGGCAAGCGGAAGGTCTACAACCATCTGATCCTCCTTGCAAAAGACGAGGTCGGCTATCAGAATCTGATGAAGCTTGTGACCAAAGGTCACACGGAAGGCTTCTACTACAAACCCCGCATTGACACAAACCTGCTTGCAGAGCATCGCGAAGGCCTTGTCGCGCTCTCGGCCTGTGCCGGTGGGGTCATTTCGCCGCATCTCATCTCTGGCGATTACGAGCGTGCAAAAGACGTTGCTCGTATCTACAAAGACATTTTCGATGACGACTTTTACATCGAAATGCAGGACCACGGTCTGGATGTCGAAAGCCGTGTTCGCGAGCTTGCTCCAAAGCTCGCACGGGAGATGGGGCTTAAGCTTATTTGCACGAACGATTGCCATTACGTCCGGCAGGAGCACGCGATCGCGCATAATGTGCTGTTGCACATCAAGGACTCCGGCAAAGAACAAGCGGATATCACCAAGCTTCGCTATCGTACCGATCAGGTCTACTTTCGCACAGCGAAGGAGATGCACAAGCTCTTTGCACAATGGCCTGAAGCGATCGAATCGACCATGGAAGTTGCTGACAAGTGCAATGTAGTTCTCTCCAAGGATTTCAAGATGCCGAAGTTTCCAATCCCTGCGGATTCCGGCACGGACACACTCGACGGCTACCTCGATCTGCTAACTCGCAAGGGCCTCGATCGACGATATAAGGTGATGACTCGTGATGTCGAAGAGCGCGCTGACTTTGAACTTGATGTCATCAAGAAGATGGGCTACTCCGGCTACTTCCTGATCGTGCAGGACTTCATCGCCGCTGCAAGAGCCATGGGAGTGAGCGTCGGCCCTGGCCGTGGATCGGCAGCAGGTTCGCTCGTGGCCTATTCGCTCGGCATCACAAATGTGGATCCGCTCAAGTATAATCTTCTCTTTGAGCGCTTCCTGAATCCTGAGCGCGTATCGATGCCCGATATCGATATCGACTTCTCTGACGATGGACGGGAGAAGGTGATCGAATATGTGCGAGACAAATACGGTCGTGAGTCCGTGGCGCAGATCATCACATTCTCAACGCTGTCTGCACGCGCAGTTCTCAAAGATGTTGGTCGCGTGCTTGGTGTCCCGCTTGGTACGATCAACGAGCTCACGAAGAATATCCCGGTCATAATGGGCAGGGTGACACCGCTAAAGGAAGCGATCGAGCTCCCCGAGATTAAGGCGATACTCTCGAAGAAAGACCCGCTGATCGACAAGTTGATCGAGTATTCGTTGATCCTGGAAGGCTTCGCCCGTTCGGCTTCAAAGCATGCTGCCGGCGTGGTTATCGCCCCTGGTGATATCGCGAATTACGTCCCGCTCTACAAG
>JABDDM010000060.1:13393-13723 GCA_013287605.1 Ignavibacteria bacterium
CTACAAGACGCCGCAGCTTGATGAGGCCGTGACGCAGTTCAATATGAAGGACGTCGAGGAAGCCGGTCTGCTCAAGATGGACTTTCTCGGACTTCGCACGCTTTCGATCATTGACACGGCGCTTGCCTTGATCCAGCTTAATCATGGCGTCAAGATTGATATCGACGAGATACCGCTCGACGACAAGAAGACATACGAGTTGTTCGGCCGAGGCGACACGATCGCCGTTTTCCAGTTTGATTCTGCGCCGATGCAGAATTACATGCGCGCGCTGAAGCCGGAGAATCTCGAAGATCTATCGTCCATGAACGCGCTCTATCGGCCGGGTCC
>JABDDM010000061.1 GCA_013287605.1 Ignavibacteria bacterium
TTGAGTTATGTACTCAACAGCAGACTCGCTGGTAGATCGTTTAAGGACATTAAGAGTACGTTCCGTGACAGGGTGAAAGATCTTTCGGACCATGACAAGGGGGTGCTTCGCGTCTTTATTGATGCGCCCGAGCGGCTATTCGATGATACAAGTACCGAACGGGTTCGTGTAAGCGGCGCCAAAAATATTCTGATTCAGCCGGAGTTCCAGAAACGAGTGAACATATCGGACGAAGAGTTTCAGAGCGTCATCGAATTGATCGAGAGCGAAGAAGTCGTGATCCATGTGCTTGAACGTTCGGTGAGCGCACGGAATGGCGAGGACCCCAGCGCCACGGGTGTCGCGATCAGGATCGGACGTGAACTCGACGACCAGCGTATGCAAAATTATTCGGTCATCTGTACGCGATACCAGATCGGTGACCAAACCGGAACGATCGGTCTGATCGGCCCAAAACGAATGGATTATGCTCGAATGGCTCCGTTGGTTGAGTATGTTGCCAAGGCAATGTCGAACGCACTTAACCCGAAGCAATAAGAGAGTTAATTCTGAGAATTATTAGTTACGTCTAAGAGTCATTGATTACGTGTAAGAATCTTTGCAAGATACTACGATGAAACTCACCAACAATCACAAATCCGGAGATTCTGAGCACGACCTCGCCAGCGAGGAACGGCCTGAGGGACACGGCTCGGAGGAACGCGTCATGGAACTCGAGCACCAGCTTGCGGACACCCGCGACCAATTGCTTCGTAGAACTGCGGAAGTTGACAACATGCGTCGCAGGCATAAAGATGAGCGCGAGCAATTGATCTATGAGTCGAACAAACGCCTGATCACCGATTTGCTTCCGACACTTGACGATCTTGAGCGAACGCTCCAGCACGGCAATGCTGATAAAGATGCGCTCTTGCAAGGTCTTGAGTTGATCAAGAAGAATTTGGGCAAAGTCCTCCAGCGGTACGGACTTGAGCCGATGGGGACGGAAGGACAGACGTTCGATGTCAATTCGCACGACGCGCTCCTGGAAGAACCAAGGAGCGATGTTGAGCCGGGCACAGTGGTGAAGGAGATCCAGAAAGGTTATAAACTTAACGATAATGTGCTACGACACGCGAAGGTGATCGTTGCAAAGGTTAAAGAGAACACAGAATGAATCGGGACCAACTATTCAACGTATGAAGCGTGATTATTACGAGATCCTCGGTGTGACGAAAACTGCGTCAGTCGAGGAGGTTAAAAAAGAATATCGAAAACTAGCATTACAATTTCATCCAGACCGGAATCCGGACGATAAGGCATCTGAGGAAAAATTCAAAGAAGCAACCGAAGCGTATGAAGTGCTGAGCGACGGAGATAAGCGAGCTCGGTACGATCGCTTCGGGCACCAGGGTGTAAAGAATTCGGATTTCGGCCATTACCAAAATGCGAACGATATCTTCTCGCATTTCGCCGATATTTTTGGCGGAATGGGAGGTGGCAGCATCTTCGATCAGTTTTTCGGAGGCCAGCAGCAGCGCTCTCCGAACGCACCGGAACGAGGCGCCGATATTCAGATGCGGCTCCAACTCACGCTCGAAGAAATCGCGACCGGAGTGGAGAAGACCGTTCGAATCAAGCACTTAAAAACCTGTTCTGTCTGTACTGGCTCCGGCGCCAAGGCAGGCACTTCCGTCGACACATGCCCTACGTGTCAGGGGTCCGGTCAAGTGCGTCAGGTACGGAGCATGGGCTTCGGTCAGTTTGTCAATGTCATGACCTGCCCGACCTGCCAGGGTGCCGGTAGAACCATCCGTGAACGTTGCACTAATTGCAGCGGAGAAGGTCGCGTGATGGAAGAGAGCACGCTGAAGGTGAAAATTCCTGCGGGAGTAAGTGAAGGCAACTACCTTACGCTAGGAGCAGGGGGACATGCGGGCAAACGAGGCGGACCCTCAGGAGACGCCATCGTGATCATCCAGGAAGCTGAGCACGATCTTTTCGTTCGTGATGGTGATGATGTTGTGCTCGATCTTGAAGTGACATTCCCGCAGGCTGCACTCGGCGCTGAAGTTGATGTTCCAACATTGTATGGTCATTCATTGCTTCGCATCGCTGCAGGCACGCAGTCGGGTACGCTGCTTCGCATGCGCGATAAGGGAATCCAGCATTTGAACAACTCGGGCAAAGGAGACCAGCTAGTACGTGTTCAAATCGCAACGCCAAAGAAGTTGACAAAAGATGAGAAGGCGCTACTCGAACAACTTTCCAAAACGGAACACTTTCGCAGTTCGAACACCGCTCCCGAAACCTTGACGACAGAAAAGGCAGAAGTGCGGACCAGTTTCTTTACTAATCTTCGAGGCATCTTCTCGTAAGGGTGCGCGTGACAATACGAAGTCTCTTGACCGCACTGAGGCGAGGCCCCCATGCACTGAAGAAGCAACTGGAGCAATGGTACTCGCCTCGAGAGATCAAAGCAATCGCGCTTTTTGCGGGACTGGGTGTCACAGTCCTGCTCTATCGCTCTAGTCGTACGCTGTATGAATCCTATCTTCAAACGCATCTTCCAAAAGCGCGAGTTGCGGAGATTGCAAGGACCGACAGTTTATTTGCGGCTCTTTCTGTAAAAGCAGCGAAGGACGATTCGCTGATATTTTCGATTCCGGAAGATTCACTCGCTCCCAAACATATGCGCACTGCTCCCGTGAAGGGAAGTACGCTGCCAGCGGGGGCGATCATATTGAACAATGCCACAAAAGAGCAATTAATGGAGCTGCCTGGAGTCGGGCCATCAACTGCAGAACGTATTCTCGAGTATCGGAGCAAACGCCAACGCTTCCGATCGCTCACTGAACTCTTGAACGTAAAGACGATCGGCGAGAGCCGGTTCCAGCGGATGAAGCCGTATCTTCGTCTCAACTGATGCCTTTTTCTTACTTGCTCTAGCCTGCGTGGCCGAACTTCTCATCCACCTTTATTCCAGTGACAATCCCTGCTCGCTCTACGTCGAGATCGAGTCGCGTTGGGCGAAAGTAAAGCTATGGGACGCCGGACTGGATCACCTATCCATCCCTACACTTTCAATACGCCCATTCGACAGTTCACGGGACATCCTTTACGCTCTCCCCTCAGGCGAAGGTGCAACCAACGAAAAATTAACTTCTGAGTTTGACATTCATATTCCGCGCCGACTCGCTGAGCAGACGAAGGCGCATTGGGTCGCTTCGGCGGTTGACGAAAACATCCTTATTCAGCCGATGGTGGAACACGGGAGTCTGCATTCGCCATTGATCGCACTCGAGATGCTGATGCAGACGCTCGGCAATAACGAAGGCTTGCTTGCCTGCGATGGCGGCTCTCTTCTGCTTTGTACTAGGGAAGAAGGCAGGATGAATATTGAATTACTACCGCTTTCTCTTGAACTGTTATTGCAGGAGGGACCGCAACGAAATCAGTGGCTTGCGTTATTTCCGATCAGGAAGCGAATCTATGTGGTCGGCGGGGAAGTGAATGCACAGGAGATTAGCCAGCTTACAAGAATACAACCCTATTCATTCCAACCCTTGCCAATGCAGAATGTTTTGGCATTGGTAAGTATTCATCCCTCAGCCAGAGCTACGATCGAATCGAATGTCTCTCAATATGCACTGGCCGTCGGGCTGGCTGCGCATCTGGCGAAGGGTGAACTTCGGCCGCTCATCGTTTGCTGAAAGCCGCTAGCACATGCGAATCATTGCCGGGACGTTCAAAAGCAGAACGATCATCGCACCGAAAGGCACGTTAACGCGCCCAACCACGGACCGGGCACGCGAATCTCTCTTCAACGTGCTTATGCTCCAGTTGGAGCTTGAGGGCGCTCACGTGCTCGATCTGTTTGCAGGTTCAGGAGCTCTTGGATTCGAAGCACTGAGCCGAGGTGCATCACGTGTCGTATTTGTTGAGCAAGACCGTATGGCGCTCGAAGCGCTGCAGACTAATCGCATGCAATTGCGCACGGAGCAATCCGTGGAAGTTGTGCGCGGGGATGTGTACCGTAAACTTGAGGTACTCTCTGGTACATTCCAGTTAATTCTTGCGGATGCGCCATACGGTGACGAACGCGCACGGATCGAATTGCCTACGAAGATCCTTGGCTCTGAGTTGCTTGAACGCGAGGGCCTGCTAGTGATCGAGCATCGAAGTACGGATTCTATCGTCGTGCCTGAACTGTGTGAACGGATCCGAACGCTAAGCGCAGGCGAGGCGTCATTCACGATTCTTAAAAAGCACTAAGATGCGCCGGGATTTTACAAGAGCCTTCTCACCGTTCTTTCACTGATTCCATCGACCACTATGCCATCTCGTCTTGCGATCTACCCCGGCACATTCGATCCGATCACCAATGGTCATCTCGATATTATTGATCGGGCAGCCGAGCTTTTTGATGAAGTGACGGTTGCGCTTGCTGTCAATAGCCAAAAGGCCCCACTCTTTAGCGAGTCAGAACGTCTTGAACTTATACGCCAGGCGATTATTGAGCGGCTCGGTCATCGCACCAATATTCGAGTGGAGGCGTTTCAGGGGTTGCTGGTTGATTATGCAAAAGACAAGCGGGCGTGCGCGATTGTTCGGGGATTGCGAGTGCTTACGGACTTCGAGTATGAATTCCAGATGGCTCTTATCAATCGCAAACTGGCAGAGTCGATCAGCACCGTGTTCCTGATGCCACATGAACAGTACACCTATCTTAATTCGACGATCGTCCGTGAACTTGCTCGGCATGGCAGCGTGATCGATGCATTTGTTCCACCGTGTGTCAAAGCGGCACTTGAAACGAAATTTAACCTAACTCGAAAGTAACCGAGGAACCATGATCGAAGAAGAGGAACTGACCGCGGCGACAACGAAGACTTTCCTCCAACTGAGCGGCCGTATGGAGCATGTTTCCGAGGCAGCAACCTTACGGATCGCAGCGCGGGCAGTCGAGCTTCGAGCCGAAGGCCGCAAGATCATCAGTCTTTCGACAGGTGAACCTGATTTCCCAACTCCCGATCGAATCAAACGCGCTGGCATCCGTGCGATCGAGGAGAACTTTACAAAGTATACTCCTGCCGAAGGGCTGCCAGAGCTTCGAGCGATTGTAGCCGAAAAATTTCGTCGCGACAATAACATCGAAACTTCCACCGATTGCATTCAGATCTCGAGTGGTGGCAAGCATGCACTCTCCAACGCTGTATCCGTACTCGTCGAGCGCGGAGATGAAGTGATCATCCCTTCACCATTCTGGGTGAGTTACCCAGCGATGGTCGCAATTGCAGAGGGTACGACAGTACTGGTGAATACGAAATCGAGTGACGAGTGGGTCTTGAGCGCGCGCGCACTTCGCAAGGCGATCACTCCGCGCACCAAGGCAATCATGCTCAACACGCCGCACAATCCGACGAGTGCAATGTACAGTCAGCGCGATCTTGAAGCACTCGTTGATGTGATCGAAGAAACAGGGATCTACGCGATCGTGGACGAACTGTATGAGAAATTAGTCTATGATGGCGAGCGTCATTTTTCTCTTGGATCGATCCCGGAGATCGCCGACCAGGTAATTACGGTGAATGGCCTGAGCAAAGCGTATGCAATGACAGGATGGCGTCTTGGGTATGCGACCGGACCGAGGCACGTGATCGAGGCGATGAACCGATTGCAATCTCAGGCAGTCTCGCATCCAAGCTCGATCAGTCAGCGAGCTGCGATCGAAGCACTCACAGGTCCCCAGGACGATGTCGAGACGATGCGTCTGCGCTTTGAATCTCGGCGCGACCTCGTGGTTCGCATCATGAGTGTGATACCGGGAATCAGTTATTCAAAACCGAAAGCTGCATTTTACGTCTTCTTTGATGTCAGTCGCTTCTTCGGCAGGAAATTCGCGAACGGGGATCGTGTCGGGACTGCGGATGATATCTGCAGCGCGCTGCTTGAACAGCACGGATTGGCCCTTGTCCCAGGTGGGGCCTTTGGCTCGCCGAATCATATCAGGCTTTCGTTTGCGGCATCTGAAGCAGACATTGAGGCAGGCGTCGCATTGCTCAAGGAAGGCTTAAGTACGATTCACTGATCGCTTCCTGGCACGCATGGAATCTCCACACCTTGCCTCCGGTGATTCGCTTACTCTCAATGCATCGCATGCACTCAAGGTACTTACTCGTTTCATTTACGACGAAATAACTCGGACCGGATTTACTCGCGCAGTTCTTGGACTTTCAGGTGGTGTCGATTCGGCTCTCTCAACCTATTTAAGCGTTCGCGCCCTCGGCAAGGAGAACGTACACGTCATCCTGATGCCTTACAAGACTTCGGCGATCACCTCCGCAGGCGATGCACTCGAAATCGTGCGGGATCTTGGGATCTCGTATGAACTCTCCGAGATCACCGCCATGGCCGACGCGTTTTTCGATGTTCATCCCGACATGGACAACGTACGACGAGGAAACGTGATGGCGCGTCTGCGCATGATCACACTGTACGATCGCTCGCAGCGAGATCGTTCGCTTGTAATCGGGACGTCGAACAAAACGGAATCACTGCTCGGGTATACAACTCTATTTGGCGATAACGCAAGCGCGATCAATCCACTGGGTGATCTCTATAAGACGCAGGTGTGGCAGCTCGCTGAAGCTGTTGGTGTGCCCCGATCGATCATCGACAAAGCGCCGAGCGCCGATCTTTGGGAAGGGCAGACGGACGAGAATGAAATGGGACTTGAGTATCGCGAGGTCGATAAATTGCTGTTCCATCTTGTGGATCTTCGCGAACTCGATGAGCAACTGATCAAGCGCGGCTTTGATGCCGCGTTGATCGAGAGGATACGCAACATGATCAAGCGCGCTCAATTCAAACGTCGTCCGCCGATCATTGCCAAGATCGGCTCGCGGACGATCAACGTCGATTTCCGGTATCCAAGAGATTGGGGCACCTGAGTTGAAGTCTCCGAGTCGAAATTGCAGGAATTACTTCAACAACTGCCCTCGAGCTTGCTGCAATTGCTCCGAGCAGCGTTTTGCTCTGCTGAGAGAATCGTATTTGGAACACTTTCGAGGGTTTTTGCCTTATAAGTGGGCTACTGCCGTCCAAGGGCTTTGAGTTGCTTTTCGGGGGAGATTTCGGCCTGTTCCAGTGACCAACTCAAGGCATCTTCTCCAACGGCACAAGTATACAACATTTCCAGTACGATTTTCTAAAAGTGCTCGCTGAGCCTGATGGCTGCACTTCTGGAGGGTCTAACGCTCAATCTGTAACTACGCAAACTGTGGCGAAGACAACACGGACACGCACAAGACGTCGCACGAAATACATTACGGGACTGATGCTCTGCTCAGAATGCACGCGCACCGCCCGCAAGGAGATCGTCGGGGAAGCGAAGACACAGATGGCTGGAGAAGGGCCGCAGCCGATCGATCAGGATGGGAATGAGCCGCGCAACGAAAACCTTTGGGTTCGCTGCACGAAGTGTCACAACACGATGCTCGTGAATCTGACGGCTATGCTCGAAGAGAAGCCGAAGACCCACCAGAACATGACCGCTTCTGAGTGTACACCATACACGCCGCAGCGCATCTACGCGATCGGCGAGGCAGTCTATCACAAAGATTGGGATGACATCGGCACCGTCATTGGCAAGGAAGTGACAGGATCAGGCCGTCATGCAGTGATCATCTCGTTCGATAAGGCGGGAGAGAAGAAGCTGCTGGAGAATTTCAAGCCGTAACCGAGAGGGACCACGATGGTTTGTCGGAACCTAAGAAACCGCTAAGCCGGTTCTTACCGCGCTCTCAAGATAGAGACAATATTCACCTAAAAACAAGGTATCTAGCAGTGGTTGGTATTATTATTCAGGAACACGAGCCGATCGATCGCGCGCTCAGACGCTTCAAGAAGAAGTACGAACGCGCAGGCATTCTCAAGGAATTCCGACGCAGAACGTTTTACGAGAAGCCTTCGGTGAAGAACAAGCTGCTCCACCAGCGTGCCGTCCGCCGTCAGATCCGTATCGCGGAAGACGAAGCTTAGGCTTCGCTTGCCCTTGATGGGCAGCATAGTTAATAGGATTTTGAGCCCTCGGTCTTTGACTGAGGGCTTCTTATTTCTCCGATTTTGTCCATATAGTAGTAAATAAGTAGCTAAACCGTAAGAAAAGCTTGTAACTTTCTGTCCCATCAGCGTTTCATGTAATAGGGAGAATGGTTCTCATATGTATGCGGCATCCCACAGTGTCCGCACATCGGAGTAAGTTCTCTAGTTTTTGGTCTCTATTCTTTTCCGTTACGTCGGAGTCCATGTGGTCTCTGACAGAGCGTTTGCAGTGTCTCTATCGTCTGCACATTGCTCTTTTCGAGGTTCGTCAATTAGTCACGTCAATCTTAGCCACATTTTTCTGCCACAACTATGAGTACTCTGCTTCAACGTTCGGCTTGGACGCGTTTTTGCGTAGTCCTTGCAATTTCTTTTTGTTTCGTCGTTCCGCTTGCACATGCATCGTCTACCACCCAATTGTTTAGTGAAGACTTCAGCCAAATGAGCTGGCCACCTACTGGTTGGACCGATCAGACTACAAACGCCAACAACCTTCCAGGCTGGATTGCCACAGATAGCGGTTACGGCGGGCTTAACGGCGCGATCCTCTGCGACTTTTGGGATGGCGCAACAGGCAATCTCTTAACTCCCATCATCGATGCAAGTGCGTATAGTGCAGTCGGTGACACCGCATTTCTTGATTTCGATTTATTCTTTGAGTTCAATAATTACAACTCGGATAATGGCAGCGCGTTCGATGACAATCTGTATGTCTTAGTTCAGAGTAGCGGCATAACGAGTCAGATATTGAGCCTTTCGACGACCACTGATTACACCTACCTCAATAGTAGCTACAACTTTATCATGGATCCGCTGACCGATCCGTCAGCGTGGAGACACTATCACATCGGCATTCCGGCCGGCTATCGAGCTGCCGATCTTCAAATCATTTTCGATGGTGAACGCCATCCTGGTTGGGGATTGTCCAATTGTGCCGTCGACAATGTTGTTGTTACTGGGACACACTTCTACCGGATCAACTATACTCCGAAGGCGCTGACGTTTCCCGAGACCCTCGTAACTGCTACAAGCGTCTCGCAGACAGTACTCGTCTCCAACACGACTCCGCTCACAGTGGATTTCAGCAACTTCCAGATCATCGGACCTGGATTCGGGGATTTTACTCTGACACATTCTTTTTCCTCGCTTCAGCCTGGCAGCGACTTGGTGCCATCGATCGATTCGCTGGTGATAACCTTTAGTCCTACCCAGCCAGGAAGCCGCACGGCAGTTCTCAGTTTTGATAATACTTCGGATAGTCCGACCGGCTCGATCAATCTGAGTGGGACGGGTATTGTGCCGATCGTCTCGGTTAGCCCTACTACCCTGTTTAACAAGACGCGTACGAAGCTTGGCTCTTACATTGATCAATACGTTCTGGTCAACTCCCTCGGAAGAGGACCTGTCGTGGTCAAATCGGCGTCTTTCCTTAGTGGCGATTACCCTGGGGAGTACTCCATCATACAAATTCCATCCTCTCCGATCGCGGTCGGACAGTCGGATACACTGTGGGTGCGATATCATCCAACGATAGAAGGCTCACGGCCGGCGATCTTGAACGTAGTAACCAATGCCTGGAACGGAGCGCAGCAGGTTATACTCAAAGGGATTGGCACACTTGGCCGGCTTGTCATTACGCCGAATAACCTCAACTTTGATTCGATACAAATTGGCGCGAAGCAATGTCGCGACATCACGCTCTACAATGCTGGAACGGACACGGTACTCATTACCGGCAACTTTTTCTCCAGCGCAGATGCCGATTTTGTTTTAACACCGGTAACTGGAACCGACACTATTCTGCCGCCAGACAAAAGCAGGAATGTCACAGTTTGCTTCACTCCGATTCGCAACGGCATTCGTCAGGCACGCTTGCGGATCATGACGAATATCCCGATGACCTTCGAAGAAGAGCGCAGGGATACCAGCGCTTTCTTTGTTGACATTGTAGGAGAAGGTGTTCCCGTCGGCAATCTCTCGGTCCTAGGTACTGCGATCGTCGATTCAACGATCATCGGTCAGCAGATTTGCCGAACGGACACATTCTATAATCAGGGCTCTGCCGATATAACGATTACTGGCGCGAAGATCACTGGCACAACTGCCAGCGAGTATACGATTTCGGGAGTAACTTTCCCGTTGGTCGTCCGCGCAGGCGCGAGTCAGGTCTTTACGATCTGCGCGACACCCACCCAGCGTGGTGACCGTGCGGCAATGTTGGAACTCACTGCTTCCTCAAATGGCAAAGGCTTCAACGCAAAGCTTCCGATCGATATCTTTGGGCAGCAGGTTTGTGCTAATGCGTCGCCCACAGTTGCATTCGAAAGTAAGACGTGTGTCGGCACGACCGATACAGCGTGGGTGACAGTAACGAATTGCGGTGATGTCACCACCAGCTACACTGCGTCGATTTCAGTTAACGGCAGGAATTACGCTATTGTTGGCGCAGCGACGTCTGCAATCGTTGGTGCAGCGGGGAGGGCTCTATTCCCGATCGTGTTCACACCGACCGATCGCACACCGCAGAATGCTACGCTTACAATTACTGCCAACACGGGTGCGGTAACGCAGACTGTGAGCTTGAATGGCGTTGGACAGGCCGCGACGATCGCTGGAAACGCAACCGCTGATTCAACGCGCGTTGCCTCGACTTCAACCTTCGCGCTGAAGGTGACGAATGCTGGCGAATGCGACTGGACCCCAGGCACACCAACCTTCTCCGATCCAAACTTCGTCTATGTAAGTGGTGGCACTGCAAATATCCCAAGCGGCGGTACGGGCACACTCACGCTGAGCTTTTCACCAACATCCGGCGGATTGCACACTTCGACGGTGACGTTTGCCAACGCGACCGGCACCTCGATCCCCGCAGCAGCGGTGAGCGTCACGGGCTTTGCGCTTCCGCAGGTAGGCGTTGCCAAGATCTCCGAGGCGAACGGCTACAGCCTGAAGCAGAATTATCCGAACCCATTCAATCCGACGACGGAGATTCGCTTCGTGCTTGCCAAGGAAGGCACCGTGACAATGAACGTGATCGACATCACAGGAAAGATCGTCCGCAACGTGCTCAACGAACGGATGAGCGCAGGCGAACACTCAACCGTTGTGAACGCGAGTGAGCTCACGAGCGGAGTGTACTATTACCAGCTCATCGCTGGCAGCACGGTACTCACACGCCAGATGGTACTCTCGAAATAAGGCGCTTCAAGCAAATTGCAAGATTCAGAAGCCCTGCCGGAAACGGCAGGGCTTCTTTCGTTATTGACCCAACAACCCTCTTTTTAGCGTTTTGACCGAATTGAAAGAAATTTTACTTTTCTTTGGGACAAATTTTGTAACATTTGGGGGTCTGCGAATGTCCTTAAATAGAGAAGTTACACTTCCGATGTATTGTGTTGCGACGCGGTTGTAAAGATTGAGTTCCTACGATCTATTTGAATTTTCGATTGGGACACCTATATTTGTAGAGTTCGCTCTTAGGCGAGTAAGAGCGTTCTTAACAGATTGATCCATGTGTTGAGGCGAGTAATCCCACACTACTGCCCCTAGTATCGTTCGTCAACGTACGTCGTTACCTCACTTTTTTATTGTTGTCTTATCTGCTATGAACACAAAGCTACTCTCTCGAATCAAAGGCTTGGTAGTATTTATTGCGCTGCTGCTCATGGCTGCAGGCCTGCCAAACTTGCTCCATGCATCAACAACGACGACACTTCTTCCTGCTGAGACATTTCAAAGCGGATCCTTCCCGCCATCTGGCTGGACAGATCAAAGCTATCTTATGTTCACGTCTGGTCCTGGTTGGGGTCAGGCCAACACAGGTTACAATGGAGCATACGGCTCTGCTCTTTGCGATCTCTGGGATGGGGCGACGGGCTTCTTTCTAACTCCCCAGATGGATGCGAGTCCGTGGGCTGTTGACGGAGACACCGCGTTCGTCGATTTCGACTTCTTCTGGGAGTACAATTATTACAACCAGTTCTTCTCTGGCACAGACGACAATTTTTACGTCTATTTCGTAAATGACAACGGCCAGTATCAGGCGTTGAGTCTGACAACGACGTCAGGCTACACCTTTGTCAATAACTCCTATAATTTTATGACGGACCCTGATGGGGCCGCATCGTCCTGGAGACATTATCACATAGGAATACCCAAAGCCTACCGCTCCGTAAATCTGCAAGTTGCCTTCGATGGTGAAGCAAGCTTTGGATCGGGAAATCTTGCGATCGACAATGTTGAGGTGACAGCAACGCATTTCAATCGGATCTCGTACGCTCCGGCTTCCATCGATTTTGGGACGTTCCTTGTCGGGGATACGAGTAGTGTTAAATCGATCGTGATCTCCAATCCGAATAACATGGATATCTCGATCAATAATCTTGCCCTAAGCGGACCGCAGTCAGGTGATTACACGCTCACCAGAATGCCTACCGTGATTCCGGCGGGGAGCTCCGACAGTCCGGGTAAGGATTCGATATTGGTCATCTTTAGTCCAACAGCCACGGGCACTCGCGCCGCTGCGATCAGTTTCGATGACAATTCCGATGGGCCGACTTCAGTGATCGTCCCGCTAACGGGGAGGGGGGTTGCTCCTGTCATAACCGTAACACCAACGACACTCTTTAACAAGACGCGCGTAAAGCTCGGGTCCACACTCGATCAGTTCGTGCTCGTAAGCGCAAGTGTCTCCGGAACACTGGTTATATCTCCTGCTTCATTCATAAGTGGTGATTATCCAGGAGAGTACTCAATTATTAAACTCCCAGCTCCAATTCCAACAGGTACGAGTGATACTATTTGGGTTCGTTATCACCCGACGATCGAAGGCTCACGGCCCGCAATCGTGAATATTCGCTCCAACGCCACGAATGGAACGCAACAGGTGCTTCTTAAAGGAATCGGCACCCTTGGTCGCCTGGTAGTCACTCCGAGCAAACTGAACTTTGATTCAGTCAGGGTCGGCGTGAAGACGTGTCAGGATATCACGCTCTATAACGCGGGCACGGACACAGTTGCGCTCACACATAATTACTTCTCCAGTGCCGATGGTGACTTTACGTTGACTCCGGTCACAGGATCTGATACGCTTGTGCCTCCTGATCAGCGACGTACCGTAACCGTCTGCTTCACGCCCATTCGCAATGGTGTACGACAGGCGCGCCTACGCGTCACGACGAACATCCCGATGACCTTCGAAGAAGTCCGCAGAGACACCAGCGCTTTCTCTGTAGACATCATTGGCGAAGGCCTTCCGTTTGGTAGACTTTCGGTCGGCGGTACGGCGATCGTCGATTCAGCGATCGTTGGCCAGCAGCTCTGCAAGACTGATACGTTCTATAACACAGGCACTGCCGATATTACGATCAATTCTGCAGTGATTCTTGGGGCGAATGCGACTGACTATGTGCTTTCTGGCGCGACGTTCCCGATCGTTGTCCCTCCCGGTGGCAGTCAGATCTTCACGATCTGCGCAACGCCATCTCAACGTGGGGACAGGTCGGCGTTGCTTAAAGTGCTCGTTTCTACAGGAGGTGCGAGCCTTAACGATAGCCTTCCGCTCGATGTCTTCGGGCAACTCGTCTGTGCTTCGGCGACACCGGGCACAGCCTTCGCC
>JABDDM010000062.1 GCA_013287605.1 Ignavibacteria bacterium
CGTTTGACCAGAAGCTGATCGAGAAACAACTCAAGGAGTATCATGAGACAGACTACATCATGGTGCCAAGCGAATTTGCGTTGAAGAGTTTTGTCGAGAGTGGTTTGTCTGCGGCAAAAGTACTTAAAATCCCGTATGGCATTGATATAGATCGCTTTAAGCCAGGCGAGCGAAAGGCCAGTCGACCTGGTTCAATACGAATTCTTTTTATCGGCCCCATCGGCATTCAAAAGGGAATTAGATATCTTCTCGAGGCTGTCAAACTTTTAAAGAGCAAAGGGATTCATGTTGAGCTGACAATTATTGGAAAGATCGAAGAAGAGTTTCGGCGGTGGTTTTCGCAGAGCCCTTTGCGTGAGCAAATCACGCAACATATTTCGTTTTTGCCGAACACCGATTTGCCGGCACAGTTTGCGGCCCATGATGTCTTTTGTCTACCTTCGTTGCAGGAGGGGTTGGCGCTGGTGATCGGCGAGGCAATGGCTTCGGGTCTGCCAATCATCGCGACAGAAAATAGTGGGGGAGCGGAGTTCGTCCGTGATGGAATCGACGGATTTATCCTGCCTCCGGCGGAGATCGATCAGTTAGTTCAATCTCTTGAACGACTAGCAACCGACCCTCAACTAATACTCACAATGGGCAGCTCGGCCGCCGAGCGCGCGAAAGAGTTTAGCTGGGATCATTATGGCGAAAGGATTTTCGAGACATATAAGAAGGTCATCGAAGGTCCCTCCACAGTTGTCAAAGACCAGGGGCAGGAGATCGCGAGCTATTACGACGAATATTGGAACCGAGAGAAAGGCTGGACGCCTACGCACCGTTTCACTCCCGAGCAACTTGAGTTGCATTTTGGTAACCTCCTGAAGCCATCCGATAACGTGCTGGATGTCGGCTGCGGTGACGCCGAAAATTACCAATCGTGGCTCGTCAATAAGGTGGAGAATCTGGCGGCGATCGATATCAGCCGATCGGGTATCGAACATGCAAAAAGAATGGGAATCGCTGCCCAGGTCCATGATTTTTCAGAGCGATTTCCTTATGAGACAAACACATTCGATGCGGCGGTCTGTGTAGAAGTACTCGAGCATCTTTACGACCCAAAGTTCTGCGTCAAAGAGATCGCGCGCATTCTGAGACCAGGAGGTATCCTCATCACGAGCGTACCTAACAATGGGTATTTCAGAGAGCGCCTGAAAATGCTTACTCGAGCTGAGCTTTCGACTTCGATCACCGATTTCGGAAACGTATGGAAAGGCGCTCATATCCGATTTTACAGCATTGCTTCATTTACCAGGATGCTCGAAGTCGCTGGCTTAGAGGTTCAACGAGTAAAATCAAATGGGGACTCTTCGATCTTTGATGGATTCGATGCACTTGGAGGCTACGTCACTCAACAATTGACTTCACTGCTTCGCCAGAAGCTCCCTCGGGCAATAAAGCTTTCGTTTTTGGAAGACGTCTGGCCTTCGCTCTTTGCGCCACACATGATCGTGTGGGCGAAGAAAAAGGAAGCATAGGATGCGCATAGCGCTTGTTGGCTCATTCTGGGAGTTCTCACTTGAGGAGAGTTACGCTCGGGCCTTTAGCGCGCTCGGTCATGAAGTGCTGCGATTCGACTTCGACAAGTACTATGGGGCCGAGAAATTAGCCAGACAACGATTGACCGAACTCATAGCACGCAAATGGATAGCGCTGGACACAGGCCGGTGGCTGCTTCAGTCATTGATGGTCGCAAAACCTGACATGATCATGGTCTTCAAAGGAAGGCATCTGTTGCCGGAAACTCTGCAGGCCATTCGATCCGCGCTGCCTAATTCGCCTCTCATTAATTTCAATCCTGATAGCGCTTGGGAGAAAGCAAACGCTACACGGTGGTTGCTTGACTCCATTCCTCTTTATGATCTTCATCTTACCTGGAGCAAAACCCTCATGGAGCGTTTTGCCAATGCAGGTGCTAGAAGAGTTGAATACCTGCCATTTGCTTATGACCCCGCAATTCATCAGCCGCTGAATTCCGTTGTGAAGCCTGCGTATGACGCAGTTCTCATTGGTACGTTCGATCCGATGCGAGAGGAAATGCTATCGCAACTGACTGAATTCAACATCGCCATTTGGGGCAATGACTGGGAGAAAGCGAAGTCAATTCCAAAAACCTGGTTGAAGGGCAAAGCCGTCTATGGCAAGCAATCAACCCACTTGTTAAAACGGGGGGCTGTGGCATTGAACTTCCTGCGAAGACAGAATGCAGGCTCGCACAACATGCGATCATTCGAGATTCCTGCTACTGCGAGTTTAATGCTAACCGATCGGACTCCGGAACACCAGTCGTTCTTTGAGGAGGGGAAGGAGATTGAGTGCTTCGGAGACATCGTAGAGCTCACGGGGAAGCTACGAGACCTTTCTCATCCCAGGGCCAGGGAAGCGAACTACGGACGAAATGCCTACGTTCGCATACAAGACGAAACCTACGGAACGCGGGCCGCCCGAGTTATTAGCCTGCTGTAGTTCTTAGTTGCCCCGAACACGTTGAAGCTGCTCTACATCGGCCACACGTACTCGATACGCGCAAATCAGGCCAAAATCGCGCAACTCGCAAGACTTCCCGGGGTCGAAGTTACCCTTGTCACTCCCGACAAATGGAGGGGGCCGCTCTATGACCATACCGCCGATCCATTCGAGCAACATTTTACCGAAAATGTAGTCCACCACCGCCTGCCAATTCTTCTGGCTGGCAAGGAAGGCGCATATTTCTATCGAAGCCAACTCTTTAGTATTGTTGCATCACTGCAGCCCGACATTGTTCACGTTGAACAAGGTGCGCATGCGATAAGCTATGCACAGACGCTCCTGGCGCTGAAGCGATTCTCTCCACATTCAAAAGCAACATTCTTTACCTGGTGGAATCTTCCGTACACGCTTACAGGTCTGCGAGCGAAGATCGAACCGTTCAATCTGAAGCATTCTGCGTGCGCCGTAACTGGAAATGAAGCTGCTCGATCGATCCTGATCTGCCGGGGATTTGAACGTCCGATCCGGGTTATTCCTCAACTCGGCGTTGATCTTGCTGACTACGATGATCAGAAACCGCGAGTTCGCGACCCTTCAAGATTTGTAGTAGGTTACGTCGGCCGTGTGACTGAAGAGAAGGGAGTGATCGATCTTGTCGAGGCAATAGGGAAGTCTGCAGAGCGGTCGCGGATAATTTTGTCGGTCGTTGGCGGAGGGCCCGCTCTTGATCTCGTGAAGCAGCGTGCACATGAATTGAACGTGCAATTGAGGCTGCATTCAGCGGTACGAAATGAAGAGGTGCCCGAACATCTGAAGACACTGGATGCCCTTGTACTACCAAGCCGGAGCACGGAAGCTTGGGTTGAACAATTTGGGCATATCCTGATAGAGGCGATGGCCGCAGGTGTGCCGGTGATCGGTTCGTCGTCAGGAGAGATTCCGAACGTCATTGGTTCGGGTGGCCGAATATATCCGGAAGGCAAAGTAGAGGCGCTTGCTTCACTGCTTGATGCGCTGGCTACGCATGAAAAAATCAGAGCAGGACTAAGCAAGAAAGGACGAGAGCGGGTTGAACATGAATTCACTCATGCCAGAATTGCAGAGAAGCAATACGCGCTTTATGAATGGATGCTCGCGTATGGAAAGTCCGTAGCCGAACTTTCCGCTTCGACTGAGCAACGAAGAATGGAGACGGTCGTACAATAATGGATACCGTAGTCGGGTTAGTACTCGTCTTACTCCTCATGCTCGGGATCACCCGGACCCCGCGCGAGTACATTATCTTTTGGTCCTTCGCAACACCGATCTTTTACATCATCTTTGGTGCGAAGACGATCTTCATCAGTCTCGGATTCACCGATGTCGAACTCTTTAGTGGGGTCTTGCCGATCCTTGTGACGGTGATGGCATTTATGAAGCTCACACCAAACGAGAAGCGGCGAGCTTGGAAATACAGCCCGAAGTTGTGGTTTCTCTTCCTAGGATATTATGGGCTGTCTCTCTTCTGGTCTGATAATGCCGGGACGGGGGTTCGCACGGTAATTCAGGTCGCGTTTCCCTCGTTCCTCTATCTCATCGCGTTTAATATCATCCAGGGAGATGGACACATTGCGAAATACTTCAAGATATTGATGATCATCAATGTGATCGTAGCGACGTTTGACGCGTATAATGCTGTTGCGGGTTGGTCCTATATGAATGGCAGCGGATACATGAATGAGGGTGTGATCGGCTATCGCACAGTATCCGCATACTTTTATGCGACGATGGGCGTGCTTTTCTTTGTCCGGATGATGGATAAATTCAGCGTGCTCCATCTGCTTGTCTTCATCCTCGACGTTGCGCTGCTTCTCATGATGGCAAGCCGAACGCCGACGTATACCTTTATCCTTGGTATCACGATTGCCATCATTTATCGGAGAAATATTGCTTTTACGCTCATTGGTATCTTCGCTCTGGCGGTCTTCGTTGGGCTGCTGTTTATTCTTCCAAGCAAGAGTCGCTTTATTAACGAGGACAATAGTCTGAATCGCTCCGATTCCGGTCGCAATTTTTTCCAGCAGTTCTTCGAAACGAGGGCAGAAGAAGCACCGCCCTGGGGGTGGGGTGCAGGAAGTTCAGAGAAGTACGCCTACTGGATATCCTCCCATATCACGAACGTAGGAGCGCCACACAACGAGTATCTGCGCATAAAATTCGACGGAGGGCAACTGGGGCTCGTTCTCTTCTATATTGGCCTCGCAGATCTTCTTGTTCGAGGTCTGTTCCTTGGTCGATGGCTCAAAAAGTATTTCCCGTTCAAAGCAATTCTGATCATGACACCAGTGATGTTCGCTCTCAGTTGTACGAACGACAATACCTTTTTCTACTTTTACGTGTTCACGCAGTACCTGTTCACCTTTATGGGTTTCGGTGCTCGCATAGCATATGAAGAGCGCGTGAGGCTTGGAGAAGAAGTCATCGTCCTCGATCCGGTCGAAATTGAGTTGATCGGCGCGAATTCACATGGCATCGCAGTAACCTAAAACCAGTGTTTATGCCGAACGCGGAAATTCCCTTTCTCGATCTCAAACAACAGTATCTGGCGCTTGAACCGGAGATACGCACGGCAGTGCAGGGAGTACTCACGAGTACCCAGTATATTCTTGGGCCCGAAGTAAGAAAGTTTGAAGAAGAATTTGCCTTGGCTCACAATGCTTCACATTGCGTAGGGACCAACAATGGGACGTCGTCACTGCATCTGGCCCTCTGGGCGCTTGGCATTGAGGCTGGGGACGAGGTAATCCTTCCTGTCAACACGTTTATCGCAACCGCAGAAGCGGTCGCATTGTGCGGCGCAATACCGGTCCTTGTCGATCATGACGAATATTTCAACATTGATCCAGCAAGGATTGAAGCTGCTATCACTTCGAAGACGAAGGCAGTCATCGCGGTTCATCTCTATGGTCAATCAGCGCAGATGCCTCAAATCAAAGCAATCACCAAGGCTCACGGTCTGTTTCTCATTGAGGATGCTGCCCAGGCCCATCTCGCAATGTTCGACGGCAAATTCATCGGATCGTGGGGCGATGCAACCTGCTTCAGCTTTTATCCAGGCAAGAATCTTGGGGCCTATGGAGAGGCTGGAGCGGTGCTGACTTCGAACTCGGAGCTTGCCGAGCGAATGAAAACACTCCGTGATCATGGCTCTGAACAGAAATACAATCATGTGATGATGGGCCATAATTATCGTATGGAGGCTTTACAAGCAGCGATTCTTCGCGTCAAGCTTTCACATCTTGCAGAATGGACTGCCAACCGCCGCGAGAGAGCAAGCTGGTATCATGAAGGGCTATGCGCCATCTCGCAGATTCAGTGCCCCAACGTGCACTCACTAGCGAATCCGGTTTGGCACCTCTATGTCATACGAGCTGAGCAACGGGAGGAACTCCAGGCTCACTTGACTAAAGAAGGGGTCGCCACAGGACTACACTATCCGGTGCCTCTTAATCGACAGCCGGCTTTCGCTCCATATCAGAGCGCCAAGAAATCGTACCCATGTTCCGATTCATCGGTGGAAAAACTTCTTTCTCTTCCGATGTTTCCCGAACTCACCGAGAAGCAATCACAACGTGTGATCAATGTGATCAGATCGTTTTATCAATCGGTCGATAGCAAAAGCCAATTGTGAGCCTGTTTGCCAACCTTCGTCCAAGTCAACTGATCCGGAAACATGGATGGCCTAAGGTCATTCTCGTCATGTTGGATATCCTCGCGTTGACATGCGCAGCGGTGACTACCTATTTTCTTCACTATTATACCGGTCTCGACCTGTACGATCCTCAGCACCAATCTGGCGAATATATACTGAGAGTCGGAGTCCTCTACGCATCGCTGCCTCTGCTCTTGGTGATCTTCAGACAAAATCTTCTCTATAAGCACAAAGTGTATTCGAGTCGAGCTTCGCAGTTCGCTCTCTTGTTGAGAAGTATTCTGATCAACTCGCTTATCCTTATCGCGATCCTCTTCTTCCTGCGTCAAGACTGGATCACACACAGCCGGGCAAACCTGATACTGTACTCTGCTACATCTCTGTTATTTCTGTCTCTATTTCGCATCTATATTTTTCAGCATCTGATTCAGCCGACTCTTCGAAATAGAGACCTTCGGCGCGTGCTTGTCGTTGGATCCGGGATTGCAGCGCGTGCGATGATGGATATTCCGATGACAACTTCTAACGCGCCGTTCCAAATTGTAGGCGTCGTCGAACTTGAACCTGCACCAGTCTATGCAGGTATTGACGATGACCCCATGCCTGCCTATCTTGAGAAGATCCGGGGACTGATCGCTGAACGTCAGGTCGATGAGGTGATCGTCGCCGAGGATACACTCCCCTACGAAGATGCTGTTCGACTCGTGCAAGAGAGCCGAGACTTCGGCGTCACAGTGAATTTGCTGAGTGATCACTTTCGCGTGATTCATGAGCGCGTTACTCGTTCGAGCACGGAATATATGAACGTTGCGGCTGCGCCTGTAAGCTCTGGGCTGGAAGGACCATACGCACAGTTCATGAAGCGTCCGCTTGATATCCTCGGATCGATTATCATCTCTATTCTTCTGGCCCCATTCCTTATCGTTCTGGCATTGCTGGTGAAGTTGGGGAGTCGCGGGCCACTCTTTTATAAGACGACTGTGATCGGGATCCACGGTACGCCGTTCGTTTGGCATAAATTCAGGTCCATGCGTACGGACAGAGTTGACAACAGCCATCGGGAGCATGTGCAGGAGCACATTAAGCTTGGTTCGCGCCCAACCGGCAAGCTTACGAATGATCCTCGTGTTACCTGGATCGGAAAATGGCTGCGCAAGCACAGTCTTGACGAACTACCACAGCTTTGGAACGTGTTGAAAGGCGACATGAGCTTGATTGGACCACGACCCTGTTTGCCGTATGAGTTCGAACAGTACGAGGACTGGCACAAAGAGCGATTTGCCCTTCGACCTGGGATCACCGGCCTGTGGCAGGTTTCCGGACGGAGCAGCGTAAGCTTTAATGACATGGTTATCCTGGATCTGTATTACTTACACAACCTCTCTCTCTGGCTCGACGCAGCAATTCTATTTAGGACGGTTGGAGTCGTGTTGACAGGGGAGGGCGGAGGATGAGAGTTTGCCAATCACGCATTCAGCATCGCATCATCAATGATTAATGTTGGTATCATCGGAGTTGGCTATTGGGGCTCGAATCTGGTTCGGGCGTTCAACAATATTGAGGACGCTGCAATCGCCGCGGTTGCCGAACGCAAGCCGGGCCGGGTCCATTATGTTCAAAAACGCTACCCTCATATTCGTGTCACTTCAGATCATCACGAACTTCTGCGAGATCCATCGATTGATGCGCTGATTGTTGCTACTCCCGTGCCCACACATTTCGAAGTTGCTCGGGACGTTCTTCGAGCAGGCAAACACGTCTTCATCGAGAAGCCGATGGCTTACACAGTTGAAGAAGCCGAGACGCTACGTGATATGGCGAGTTCTCTCGGGCTCGTACTGGCGGTTGGGCACGTCTACCAATTCTCACCAGCCGTTTCCTGGCTGACGTCGAACATTCAGGACGGCAAACTCGGTAAACTCTTTCACATTGACTCGACGCGTATCAATCTCGGTCCGCCAAGTTCCGAGGTAAATGTAATCTGGGATCTTGCACCTCATGATATTTCGATACTACTGCATTTGATGCGCGCCGCAGGTCTATCCACCAAACTCCGTAACTTTCAGGTGATGGGTAACAAGTTTGTGAGCGACCGTCATATTGATCTGGTGCATATCTTTCTGGAGTTTGAATGCGGCGTGACCTCGCACATCCATGTTAGCTGGGTTGCCGCAAATAAGGCACGCCTGCTGCAGGTGAGCGCCGAGGTTGGTAGCGTCGTCTTTGATGATATTCAACCGGTCGAAAAGATCAAGGTGTATAGCGAAGCCGTTGATAACCGCGTGGCCGGGGACGATTCACAGTCTGTGAATCTTTCGTACCGACCGGGTGACATTTTTATTCCGACACTTTCTCGCGATGAACCCCTTTCGCTTGAATGCAATCATTTCATCGATTGCCTGAAGAGCGGTGCAATGCCAATCAATGGAAGCGACATTGGAGTTGAGGTTGTCTCCGTGCTTGAGCAGATCACAAAAGCATTGCAGTCTGAACCCGTGAGCACTCTCTACTGAGAAGACTTGATGAAGGAAAAAGAATACTACTGCCATCCAAAGGCTCTCGTCGAAACTGATGACATTGGCAAGGGCAGTAGGATCTGGGCGTTTGCTCATGTTATGGCAGGCTCCAGTATCGGAAGTGATTCGAATATTGGCGACCATTCCTTCGTCGAATCGGGTGTTATGATCGGATCTGAAGTTACGATCAAAAACGGCGTTAGCCTATGGACCGGTGTTTCGGTGGAGGACCGCGTCTTCATTGGCCCGAACGCCTGCTTTACCAACGATCTTAATCCTCGCAGCAAGGCGTATCACGAGAAACCAGTGAAGACAGTTGTTCGCTCGGGTGCCTCAATCGGTGCAAACGCAACCATCGTAGCTGGGGTGACCATCGGTCGTTTTGCCATGATCGGAGCTGGTGCTGTCGTCACAAAGGATGTTGCTGACTATGAATTGGTCGTGGGCGTCCCTGCGAAGCATTTGGGTTGGGTGTCGGAAGAGGGCGAGCGACTGCACTTCAACAATGGCATTGCACTCGGAAAATATTCTTTGGTTGGATCAGGCGAGCTTGCTCGTGTGACAGTTCTTAATTCCTCGATTGACAAATACTAAGTGAAGGTACTGATTACCGGCGGGGCAGGATTTATCGGATCGCATACTGTCGATGCATTAATCGCTCGAGGCGATGAAGTTGTGATCCTGGACAATCTTCAAAAACCTGTTCATCTCAAAGGGAAGCCTGAGTATCTAAATCCTGCAGCGGAGTTCAGACTTGGCGATGTTCGGGATAAAACTCAACTTCTTCAGGCATTGAAAGGAGTTGACGCGGTGATCCATCTCGCGGCCTATCAAGATTATCTTCCAGACTTCAGCACATTCTTCTCGGTGAACACCGTCGGGACAGCATTGCTCTATGAATTGATCGTAGCGGAGCGACTGCCCATCAAACGCGTTGTTGTGGCAACCAGCCAGGCGGTGAATGGTGAAGGACTCTACATGTGCAGCACACACGGCTTGCAAGCGCCGAAGTCGAGACCGGAAGAGCAGTTGCAACTGGGAGATTGGGAGCATCATTGTCCGGTATGTGGCGAAGTCATGCAGTGGCAATGGACTTCTGAATCCTTCTCGAATCCGGAGAATCAGTATGCGCTGAGCAAGCAGGCACAAGAGCAGATCGCATTGACCTTTGGTCGACGGTACGAAATTCCGTCTGTTGCATTACGCTATTCGATCGTCCAGGGTCCGAGGCAATCGTTTTACAATGCATATTCAGGTGCCTGCCGAATTTTTGCACTGCACTATTACTTCGGTAAGGCGCCTACAGTCTTCGAGGATGGGAGAATGTTACGCGACTTCGTGAATTACAAGGATGTAGTCCGTGCGAATCTGTTGGCGCTCGATGATGGTCGTATGATCGGACAGGCATATTGTGTGGGTGGTGGGAAGGCCCACAGCGTGCTGGATTTTGCGAAAGTCGTTGCCAGAATATCAGGTCATCCCGATCTCTTGCCATCCCTGCCAGGTGAGTACCGTTTTGGGGACACGCGTAACAGCTGTTCCGATATTTCAAAATTGACAGCCTTGGGCTGGTCGCCGAAGCACACGGTAGAGGAGAGTGTTCAAGCGTACGTCAGTTGGCTGAAGGAGCAGGCCGACGTTCAAGACATCTTTGAATTCGCAGAAAGGAATATGCGCGCGCTAAATGTGGTCCGACAGTCTAAAGTGCTCGCTGGTCAATGAAAGCCTATATTCTCGCCGCTGGTATGGGTACGCGGTTGAAACCGCTGACGGATGTAACTCCAAAGTGCCTGGTCGAAATCGCCTCCAAACCGTTACTCGAGTGGTGGTTCATTCTGCTCAGAGAGCACGGCATCACCGAATTCTTGATCAACACCCACCATCTGCCACAGCAGGTTGCAGTCTTCGTGAAGTCGGTTGCGCCATCTTATGGGCTGAACTATCGAATAGTTCATGAACCCGAATTGCTTGGGAGCGCAGGTACATTGGCTGAGAACGCAGATTTTGTCCGAGGCGAAGATGACTTTTTTGTGCTTTACGCTGACACGCTCACAAATTGTGACCTGACGTCTCTACGCGAATTCCATTGTCAGCAGAAGTCCGATCTCACGATGATTCTGCTCCATATGGACCATCCGGAGTCTCGTGGGATTGTGGAAATTCAGGACGACGGAAGGGTAGTGAGTTTCGTGGAAAAGCCAAAACATCCTAAAACCGACTTAGCCAACGGCGGCAACTACGTAATGAGCGCCAAAGCTTTGACTGAGATTATCCGACGCCGACCTGCCAGCAGCGTCTATGACATCGGCTCACATGTTCTGACATTTGATCAGTCGCGCAGCGGACTCAGATATTACGGACTCCCGGTTGACTGCTATCTACGTGATATTGGCACACTGGAAAACCTCGGACTTGCGAACAAAGAGTGGAAGCAAAAGTGAGGCAGGGAAGGATATCCACAGGACTCTAGGAGAATGTTACTTTACATAATGTATCTTATGGGCAATTTGGATATGCACAATGGCGCTCGATTAGGCTCTTACTGCAAGCGCGCTCTTGACTGAATCCAGAACAGATAGTCCCTGGATAGTTGGTGCTGCGGGTCAAGCAGGATCGCTTCCCTAAATGCCTGTTCAGCAGCATTGTAATCGCCTGACAGATGTAGCAACATTCCCAGCAAGGCGTGCGCGTCGGGATTGTTAGGGTCCTTCGCTATCGCCTGCCGAGCGCTCTCGACCGCCAATGGCATATTTCGCTCAGCAAGGTGTTTGCGGGCCAACTCAAGCAGCTCTGGGGCGTCACTGTTTGCGGAATCTTCCAGGTCTTCGCGCATCAATACGTGCTTGACAGTCTCTCTCACGTCATTTGGTGAGAACGGCTTTCGAATGTAGTCAGATACGCCCAGACCGAATGCCTCGAGCAAGGTATCGATCGTTAGATAGGCAGTAATCACGATTGCTGCGGCGTGCTGGTCGAACTCGCGAATCTGGCGGAGCATTTCAATGCCGTTGACCTGAGGCATGCGCAGATCCATAAGAATCAGATCGAACTGACCCGAGCGAAACTTCTGCAGTCCTTCCATGCCGTTTGAAGCCGTTTCGACCTCATAATCGGCTGCCAGCAATGAGTGCTGTACGGTCAGCCGAATATTCTTTTCGTCGTCGACAACAAGAATTCGACGTTTCGAGTGAGGTGCCTGAATTTGCTTTTCTTGCTTTTCTTCTGATGGTTGTCCAATCATGTTGCTATGGCTGCAGAAAGATGCAGCGCCTCAGATGTTAATGCAGGTGAGGTCGACGAATTATTCATGAACTCGTCGCCGTAAGTTTCTTCGGACTTCCTGTTGCTGAGCCCGAAAGTGCTTCCTTGCCATTGGTTGGCAGAGGTAGTGTAAACCAGAATTCTGTGCCGACTCCGACTTCGCTCTTTACGAAAATCGAACCACCATGCGCCTGGATAATCTCTCGCACAATCGCGAGACCAAGACCAGCTCCCGACTTCACATCGGTGCTAATGATGGTAAACCTCTTGAAGATCTTCGAAAGAAAGTCAGGTGGAATTCCGCTACCGGTATCCCGAACAAAGAATTCTGCGAACGCAGGCGTCTGACTATGCCGCACGCCAATCGTTATCCTGCCGCCTGGCCCGGTATAACGTAGCGCGTTCGATACAAGATTCACAAACACTTGTTTAAGACGGTCTGGATCAGCTTGGATACTCTGTATAGAAGGATCCGCTTCGACACCCAGCGTCACTTCAGAGTCCCTGGCCGGAGCTTGAAACGGTACAAGTAAGTGTTCGAAGAAATTGTGAATCTGGAGCGTGACGGCACGCACCTCGAATTTGCCTACTTCGAGGCGAGCCAAGTCCATGAGATCATTAACGATGCGCAACAAGCGCTCACTCTCTTCTCGAATTGCCTGGACGAACTGCTCCTGGAGCGGTGTCATGGACCCGAGATTAGCCTCAGCGAGCAGATCGACGCTCATTCGTATCGCTGTCAGCGGTGTCCGCAATTCATGCGAAACCATGCCGACGAAATCGGACCTCATCTTTTCAAGCTCGAACTGCTGAGTAACATCCCGGAAGATCAGTAGGAATGCGACAGTACTCGGGGCATCTCCGGATTGAATCGGAATGATGTCTCGTCGCATGTGGAGCACTTCTCTGGCAAGAACGTGCTCGACAGTTGTGTCTCGGTCCTTTTCACGCCAGCTGCCGCGAAGGGCTGCCACACAGAGCGATTCAAATGCCTGGATCCCTCGCGCAACATCCAAACAGTTCTTCCCTTCCACATTCGTGACCGCAAAGAATTCCTGCGCACGGCGATTGATCGAAAGGATGACGCCGAACCGGTCGATCAGGATGAGACCATCGTCCATCGACTGCACGATGGATTCTGAGA
>JABDDM010000063.1 GCA_013287605.1 Ignavibacteria bacterium
CTGCTGCTGACATACGTACCACGGCTCGACTTGGTGATGTGGAAGTACTTACTGCCAAATGAGGTCGAGATCCCACGTCTGGACAACGTAATACGGAATGGTCCGAACTTCTTTGATCGACGAAAGGAGAAGGCCATGATATGGGGTTGGGTAAGTCCTTCGTTGCAAACTTACAGCTTAGTCGGCGGAAATGCTAATCTCTCGGTTAGCCAAGCTGCTACTTGCCAGAAGGCAGGGAGCGTTCCGGATTTGTGAAATGTTGCCAGCATTCCCGCGCACATTCGTATCGTGCGTGGTTTTTGAACAATTAACCATAGAACGAACATGGTAGCAATAGATGATGCCGCGAGTGCTCCACTTGTAAGGGGCGCGGAGGCAGCGATTGGTGCAAGTGAGCCGGTCGAGGCGCTTCCGATGAACGATCCGATCCAGATCACACTGCCCGATGGGTCCGTCCGCATCTTTGAACGCGACACCACCGGTATGCAGATCGCGAACTCAATCTCGCCACGATTGGCGCAAGCTTCGCTTGGGATCTTTGTCAATAATGTCCCGTATGATCTATCGACACCGATCACTCAGGATGCATCGGTCCGGATCGTGCAATGGCGCGATGAAGAAGGCAAGAGTATCTTCTGGCATTCGAGTGCGCACTTGATGGCCGAAGCTGTCGAAGCACTCTATCCTGGTACTCGTTTCGGTATCGGTCCTCCGATCGAAAACGGCTGGTACTATGATATGGAGTTGCCGGAAGGGGTGAAGCTCACACCTCCTGATCTCGATAAGATCTCGGAGAAGATGGCCGAACTCGCGCAGCGCGACGTACCCTATATCCGCATCGAAAAAGGGTATGAAGAAGCAATAGAATATTTCAAAGAAAAAGGTGACTGGCTCAAGCTCGAATTGCTCGACGGACTCAAAGGCCAGGCGATCACCTTCTATCAACAAGGCGAGTTCACCGATCTCTGCCGAGGTACCCACGTGCCTTCGACCGGCAAGATCAAATTCGCGAAACTGCTCTCGATTGCAGGGGCATACTGGCGCGGCGATATCAAACGTCCGATGCTCACACGGCTTTATGGCGTGAGCTTTCCGACAAAGAAGGAACTTGATGATTTTGTAAAAGCGCGCGAGGAAGCGGAGAAACGCGATCATCGCAAGCTTGGCAAAGAGCTCGAGCTCTTCCTGCTTACACCAAAGATCGGCGGCGGACTTCCGGTCTGGCTTCCGAATGGTGCGATCGTTCGCTACGCGCTCGAAACATTTTTGCGACGCGTGCAGCAGCGCCGCGGATACGATCAAGTCGTGACTCCGCACATCGGCAATCTCGAACTCTATAAGACAAGCGGTCACTATCCTTACTACGCGGAGAGCCAGTTTCCGCCGATTGTTGTGGATGATGAGCAGTATTTGCTGAAACCGATGAACTGCCCGCATCACTTCACGATCTATAATTCAAAGCCGCATTCGTATCGCGATCTTCCAGTCAGGCTCGCGGAGTACTAAGGTTACAGTTTATCGCAAGCGCGTAACTCCCGGCAAGCTCTTCGCGCTTGTTGCGATGTACCTTATTGTACTTTATCTCTTTAGTCTTGTTAACGCGGATCTGCCGCCGGCAGAGTTTGCGACTGGACGTGTGCTCTTAGGAATTTACGGGATCATCGGAGCCATCGTTGTTACGATGATCGCAATTAAGCTGATCTCGCAAAGAAGCGTGCGAGTTGATCAGGGAGCTGATCACTAATTGTCAGTAATGCCTGACCCCGCTATTGCGGGGCCAGATCGAGATTCTCGAGGTGAACTGAAGATTACTTCAATTCGACCTTCGCGCCGGCTTCTTCGAGCTTCTTCTTGAGAGCTTCTGCTTCTGCCTTCGGAAGTGCTTCCTTCACCGTCTTCGGTGCACCGTCTACAAGGTCCTTTGCTTCTTTCAAGCCAAGACCTGTTGCTTCGCGGACTGCCTTGATGACGTTGATCTTCTGTGCGCCGCCTTCGGAGAGGATGACGTCAAATTCCGTCTTCTCTTCGACTGCTGCTGCCGGTGCGCCGCCAGCTGCCGGCATCATTCCGCCCATCATCATGGGGGCTGCTGCCGTCACGCCGAACTTCTCTTCGAGCGCCTTCTTGAGTTCTGATGCTTCTCCGAGCGTGAGGCCGGAGATCGTCTCTACGATCGCATTGATATCTGCCATGGTCTTCTAATCTAAAAAAGTGTTACGAAACGTTGCTTCACGAATGTTACTCAAAACCGTTAGGCGATGGCTTCGGCTTTCTGCTTCTCGATCGCGTCCATAAGATAGACGAGATCGCGCTGCAGCGCACCGAGCACACCAACAATCCCGACGATCGGAGCCTGCAAGCTTCCTACGATGCTTGACATGACTTCCTTCTTCGTCGGCAGTGCTGCGACAGTTTTGAGTTGTGACCCTGGATAGGTCACACCTTCGAGATAGGCGATCTTTAAAGATGGCTTGTCAGCGTTCTTCTCAATAAATTCTTTGAGAACTCGCGCCGGAGCTACCGGATCGTCAAATCCAAAGGCGACACCAGTTTGACCGACAAGTGACTTCGCCAATGCGTCCGAAAGTTTGCCGGTGTCCGAGAGCGCGCGTTTAATCAGCGTGTTCTTGGCTACCTTAAACTTCAGGCCGTTCTTCCGGAGCTCGTTGCGCAGCTTTGTTGACTGCTCAACGGTCATCCCCGTGAAATCGGTGAAGTACATGCCGGAAGCCTTACTGATGACTTCCGTAAGTTCAGCAACGACCTGCGTTTTTTCTTCGCGTGTCATTTGTGATCTTGCGTGTGATAAGTGGACTACCTCGCGCTATCATTTATGCAGGTCTCGCGACCTTCCTTGATAGTGGGATACGTCCGTGATGCTGATAGCAATTTGCTTGAAAAGCGCGTTAGAAGCTCGCACTTCAGAAGCCGTTTCGTGCTGCAGGCAATGACCCGTAATGGCACATTCAACCTAACCGCCTCACGAGGACACCCGCCAACGATACCTTCGCAGACGACGCCCCTACCAACAGTGGCGCGTTAAACCGTCTTCGTTTCCGAAAAGTTGCTGTTTCTCGGGCAAGGGAACAGGGAACGGTGAACAGGAGAACAGTTGGGGATCCGGTTGCGAGATGTGAAAACTTTATTCATAAAACGAGGGCCCCGCAACTTGGCACCTTCGATTCTGAGCCGAAATCAACATTTTCCTTTCAGCCAACCTAGTGTGTGTGAAAACTTTATTCATAATTCTCCTTCTTACAGAAAACTGGTCAGAACCTGGGTTATGCAAATTGAATGGACTAATCTGATTTCTTTCGCCAATTTGACAGACACGGTAGCTGCGTTAGATGAGGAGGTCATACTTCATACCTGCCCCGTGATTCCCGCTTTCGCGGGAATGACAAGATCCTGCTTTCGAGCGCTTCGCACCTTTGAATTCGCCTCGTTGTCATTCCCGCGGCAGGCGGGAATCTATGGAATTATTGAGAATGCAGAATCGATGAAGCGTAAGCTTTAGCTTGCGTTCAAAAATGGAAGGATTATATGACTTGGATCCCGTTGGGTGTCAGCGTCCTGCCCGACGCCCGAAATCCCGCTTAATGGAAACGCATCAGCAAGCCTTAAAGTTTCACAAATTATATCATTAACTCATTGCTCCCTAGTGATCTCCCAATCATAAAAATCCCATAAATCCGGTCCCATTCCCATCAAACTTCGTCAGAGCCATTCAATCCACTTTCCATGCGCGTCACAATTCGCAAGGTGTGTTTCGCTTACGACACTTCCGCTGCGATATTCCGATAGATGGAGTTCTGGCGACCGACCCAAGAACTCACACAAAACATGAAAGATGGTTCTAGACTTCGACTCCTCAGCGATCTTCGCCAGAAAATTCTGCCATTGTTCCGGGCTTAGTTGATTCGCGGTGTGACAATGAAACAGCATGACTGGCAGCCCTGGCGTTAAATCGGCAAGGAGATCCTCGAGAATTGCGACTCCATCTCCTTCTTTAAACTCGATTGCGATTTCCGCTGCCATCTCGACCGCTTTGAGTTGCATAGCTACTCGTTCTGAATGCTCAGGCCATATGAGGGCTCGCAGCCATAGAGCATCGCTCGCGTCCCTCACGTCTATTATCTTAAGATCGTTGCCAATGCGTGCTACAATGGGTGAAGGAGTCTGTTCGAAACGCGGTCGTCTCTCACCACGGAGCTCGCTCGCAATTGTTAATGATGCTCCTTTCGACACACTCACTCCATTCCCAAAGTCGTAGTTGTATCGATCAAACAGCAGAAGGAGTCCGGCGCTCGTCCCGATTTCGCAGACTGCGAGAGGCGCTGACTCAAGTCTGTGCGAAACCTCCAGATGGGCAAGGTACAAATACGCGGCTCGCCGCACTTCATTCGTTTGCACCATTCGCGATTGAATAATCTGCCGAACTTCATCTTTATGCTCCATCACATACTTTCGGAACCGTGGATACGACAGCCTATCCTGCAATGGGCTCGACATAATGCTTCCGTAGTACCTCGCTAGATCGGGAGCGCTGTCAGGTTCCTTCAAGAGAAGATAGTGCACCGCAGCGAATAGGAGGTTGGGTTTCGGCTGACCGGGCAGTGCGTGATTGACAAGTTCGAGCATTAGGTCGTCATCAGCAACGCCTATTGCCAGATCAAAGTACAATGGGGAAGAGCCCTGGCATTCAATCTCCGCAAATCGCTCGAACCTCGCGCGCAATGAGTTCCGAATGTCTGGATCTAGCATGTTGGACGCAGTACACCTAAACAGCCTTTATACTCTGAATATAACGCAAAGCTTGCCGATGATCGGTTCCAATGAGGTCAAGGGCCGGGGGAACGTCGTTATCCTGGGACGAAAGAGTTTGGTTGTGCCTGAGCTTTATTTGCGTATCATCGTCTCAACTCATTGTACCCGCTATTCGCTGTAAGTCGCGCAGTGTAGATTCTACTCCGTAGATTCCCCGCATCGAATCGTACCTTTGCGGACCTGCATCCATTGCACGATTCACGAGTGTTTGGATCTTACGTTCGAGCTTGTGATGGGCTTCGAGTGCCACTAGTCAACCTGCGGAGAACTTCAGCAGAATACGTCGATCTACTTCACAATCGAAATTGGTCGCGAGACAGACTGACCGTTTTCGGTCAGTTTGCCGATGTATACGCCGCTTGGTAAGTTACTCGAATTCCATTGCGTTGTATAGGTACCTGGATCCAACTCCTTGTCAATAAGCGAGGCGACGATGATGCCTTTCTCGTCGTAGATCGCGAAGGAAACAGTACCCCGCTGTGCAATCTTGAATTCGAAATGAGTGAGAGAGCTATAGGGATTCGGATAGTTTGGTTCGAGCGATAAACGCGATGGTGCCGCCTGGTGGCAGGGAACAGATTTGCTGCCTGAAGTGAATGTTGCTGTGAACGCTCCACTGCCACACGATCCAACTGCAACATAACCATCAGAAGGCCTTGCATCAAGCGCGTTAATAATATCGTTGCCAATAGTCGATGCTCCTTCAAGCGACCAGACCGTTGACATCCCGTCGAGTTTATACGTTGAATAAACGCCCGTGGTGGTGCCCACAAGGTAAACATTGCCTCCTGCCACCGGCACTATTGTCGCAGCCCGGCATGATGGTCCATTTCCAGACCCATTAGGATACTCTTCAAGGTTTCCGCCGACTGGTTTCCAACTCAGACCCGCATCCGTTGATAAGAATAGACTTTGGATCTGGAAATTTGCAAAAACGACAATGACGCTATCAGCATTGTGTGGATCGACGGCAATCGAACTGACGTACGCACGTGAGGGAAAGCCCTTACCAGTCCAGATTGCGGTTGGCTTGCTATCTCCAGTATCTGCGCGGTCAAGACGGAACAGCATTCCGTCGTTCGTGCCATAATAGACTCGGCTCGGAGAGTTTGTGGAAATGCCGATGGCAGTGATTGCGCTGTATGTTCCATAGGGGCTGTTTAATGGCAGCTTCGTGCTGTTGAGGCTCGTCCAACCTATACTCGTAGTGGATGTGTCATACGTTTGAAGGAGAGTAATTGAGGAAAGATCATTATTACGCCAAAGAATATGACCACCTCCAAGATACATCATACTCGAATTATTCGGATCGAGCACGAACGGATTTTGCCACGTATAGCCAGTGCCGCCCGTCGGATCGATTCGCTTATATCCGGTGGGCACCCCACTTGCATCGAACGAGTAGGCCGATGTATATCCCTGTTGGAAAGATGAATAGTAAATATTCCTATCTCCTGCAATTGCACATGCCATACCATCTCCACCACCCGCAAAATTCCACGGCTGCGATTCATCGTTGGTAACGGTAATGTTGCTGCCATTATCCTGTGTGCCGCCAAGGACGGTGACATTACCGGGAGTGTAATGATCGACTCCTATCGTGAAAAATTGTGCGGTGACGTAGTTGTTGTCAAGCGAACTCCAGGAGACTTGATTGGCTTGGTTATCGCCAGTGTAAAATAATCCACCGTCGCAGCCTACGATCATGGAGGAGGGATTCGACCGATAGAATGCAATGGCCTGGTGATCAACATGAAGATCATACTGGCCATTGTAGTAGTTCAACGAACTCACATTGGTAACCGTAGCGAAGCCATCGGTCGAACGCCAAAGCTGGATCTCTCCGAGGTAAACAACGTTTTCGTTATCGGGCTGAACATGAATAAAGCCTCCGAATTGCACACCGGCGTTTGTCAGGCTGCTGGTCCTATCTTCCCACACCCCACCCGATCCTGAACCATCGCCAGATTTGTAGGTGTATTTCCAAAACTGGTAGTTGCCATTCACATCGTTGGTGGCAACGTACATCACATTTCCATTCGAGGGAGCGCTCGCTATGTAAACACGATCGCTGTGCACTTGCCACCCCGCCCGAACAATCTTCGTCCAATGGATACCATCCGTGGAACGGAACACGCCAAAGATTGGGGCGTAGGTGTTGTATTGAAACTCAGCCTCAGCGAGAACAGCGTATAGAACACCATTCGAGGTCACGGCGATGTCGGAAAGTTCTGACCCATTTGGATATTGACCAAGAGTCATCGACCATGAGGCACCGCCATCGGAGGATCGCTCGATGCCTCCCATGGTTGCTGCGTAAACTACATCCGCGCTATCCTTCGTTGGGTCTATTATTACCCGGTTGACCCAGTTGAACGGCTGTGCAAATGCAACACTATCTTTGGAAACCGTCGCGGGTAATATCTTCCATGTGAGGCCATTGTCGGTCGATTTGAATAAACCATTGCCAACGTAATAGCCGTAGCCCAACGGCTCTCCAACACTTGCAACGAGCGGTTCGCCCGTCGAACAGTACCATGTGTTCGTCTTTCCCTTACGGGTATCCTGCACGAGATCCGAAATATTATCAATTTGGTCTAAGGGAGTCGTTCGTACCCACGATGATCCGCCGTCCGTCGATCTCCACATCCCACCGGAAGTGCTGCCAGCGAGAATAATGTTCTCATTGCCGACGTCAATACCCAAGGCATTAGTGCGTCCTCCAATGTTTTGCGGACCTCGAGGATCCCAAGTCACTTGCGGGACTGAAAGAATATTGGATTTGCCTCCGCGCGAAACAATGACGTCTTCTCGTGATGGCAACCCAGCAGCGAATTTGAGTTCTTTCATTCGCATACCCTGAGGGATGGAGCCGGTAGAAGGATTGGCGAGTCGCATCCTCTCAAAGTGCTTACGACCGGCGATGTCCTCGCCCAGACCGAGCGGATGACCGGCTTTGAGTTTATTCCTATCCTGCTGTGGGATTTGCGCAAAGGAAGTACGCGAGGCCAGAAGCATGAAGACGGAGAGAAGGATGACGAAATATCGCATTGTATGTCCAGAGAATATTCACAAAATGCCACATGGACCCCCTTCAGCGCACAAGGTTCGAACATGACCTTCTGGAATGGCCGTTCCGGACAATAAAGAGATCTATTTGCTCAGATTCATACACATAGAACACTATTTTTATTGGAAATACTATGCCTATGTTGTAGCTTTGCACACAGAACTAGGCTTAATAGACGTAATGGCGATCGACCAACGTATTCCCCGGAATCCTCCCCGGGGAGTTATTTGGCAAGGATGAAGGATGAGGGCTGAAGGATGAAGATAGCCCCGCGTCAAATTCTTCACTTCATCCCTCATCCTTCAGCCTTCATCCTTGCCCGACTGCGGAACCCTGTTCGGTTGAAGCGGATTGAAAGAGATAGTGTCCTGAAAGAGAGGTCCGTAGATCGGGTCTGTTGCAAACGATTGAGATGTGAGAAAAATGTATCGTACAATTCGTTTCCTGGCATTTATTGCATTGTTGCTCGCAACAGTGACTTCTGGCGCGTCCGCTACATGGACGCAGGTCGCCACGCTCAGCGTTCAGGTGACTTCCGCAGCATTTGTCGATCCGTACAATGGGATCATCGGCATGAGCAAAGGCCCAAACTTTATCATGGTCACGCATGATGCCGGAGTCACCTGGACAAATGCGACCACCCCAACGGCAACCGTTACCGACAAGATCACCGACATTTGGATGAAATCCGCCACCGAAGGCTTCGCGACGCTTTCCGATGTTACGGGAAGCTGTATCTGGCACACGCTCGATGGTGGAGCGACGTGGACCGGTCTGCCAATGACTGGATCTTTCAATTGCGTTCGCGAGACATCCCATGCGCTGGACGTGACAAGTTGGGCTGGCAATGGGGTGTATGTATCGAAAGACGGTGGAGCGACTTTCCCAAATTCATTCGGTAATAACGGCCTGAATGGGATGGACTTCGTAGATGATCTGCACGGCGTAGCCGCATGTACAGGCACGGGTGAATATATGCTTACGTATGATGGCGGTCAGACGTGGTGGTCGACAACGCTCTTTGGAAACTATGAGGCTTATGGGGTTTATGGCCAAAAGGGCACGCCCAATTTTTTTGCTGTGCCGGAGATATCGCCTATAGGGAGCGCTCCCTCCGTTACACTTGCATCCACCGACTACGGTTTCAGTTGGAGTGTTTCAAATCCGTTGCCATTTTGTTCTACCGGCGATATCGAAGGTGCAGGATCGATTCTCTTTGTTCAAAATTCCGGTGTATTTGGCGGTGGTCCGGCAGGAATTTATCGCAGTGTTGATGCAGGCGTGAGTTGGCTATCGATCGGCGGCCCGAACAATACCAAGGATACACGTTTTGCGGTGGTTGGCTGCGGACAAGTGATCTATGCGTTCGATGCAGCAGGCGGCGTATGGCGCACACTCGATGGTGGCGATGGCAGATACAACGGTGTTGCTTGCAACGAATACATGGATTCGATCAAAGCTCTTGCAACGACATTGTGTACGCTCGAGCGGCACAAACAGTGGTTACATAATATTTACGATCTGCCGTTTGATCTCATTTCGATCCAGTTCGCTGACACCAGTGCATATGCAGAGTTGATCGGAGCAGCTCGAATCGATAGTATCCCCCTGTTTCCGAAGCATATGCTCAACGGCGATTCTACGGCGTTTCTCATTCGGTGGAATCCGGGCCTGCTCTTTCAATCAAGCGATTCGGAAAGCTTTCGTATTCGAGTCGTCTATTATATTGATACGCTCAACCAGTACGATACCGTCTATTACTCGTTTACCGCGTACGCGATTTCATCGACCAAACCGTTTCTTCTGAGCGCGAATACGGTGCGTCTCGACACGACATCGACATGTGCAACGCATGATTCGCTGCTCACAATAACGAATTCAGGTTGCGGTGATCTCACGCTTACACAGGCGTTTCTTTCGCAGATGGATGCATGGCGTGTATACGACGCTGATGGATTCCCTCTCCAGCTTCCGATCACGGTTGCATCCGGTCAGCACATCACGCTGACCCTTCGCTTTGCCCCACATTTTACCCAGCGTTTTCGCGATACGCTGCAACTGACATTCAACTATGAGAATCGTGATTCGTCGGCACAAGTGAATCTTTCTGGTGTCGGGAGGTCTCGTCCACAGTTTCAGATCCCAACTCGGGTACGATTGGATTCCGTCTTTCTCTGTTCGTCCTACGATAGCAGTTTTTCGATTGTGAATCAGGGGTGTGATACATTATGGCTAACAGCAGCCTACCTCGCCAAGAATGTCAACTGGAATTTATTCGATAGTACACATCACACACTCGTAACCCCTATCCCACTCTTGGCTGGTGAGACGTATCAATTTATCTTACACTTTGCGCCGTCCTCAACAGGCAGATTCACCGATTCGCTTACGCTCGGCTTTTCCTATCAAGGGATAGATTCATCTCGAGGGTATGCGTTGACCGGTTACGGCCGGACCGGTAACGTGGTTTCGCCTCTTGCGCAATTAGAGCTTAAACCCATTTCGCAATGCGCGAATGCAGACAGTTCGTTCAGCGTACATAACACGACGTGTGATACAATCTGGCTTACGTCAGCGGCCAGTGACAGAGTCGGATGGACGATTGTTGATTCACTTGGTGTGGCGCTGCATTATCCTATTGCAATAGCGCCTGGGGCTGTCCTGCATTTTGTCATACACTTTATTCCCCAGAATCTAGGTCTAAACACTGCAAACCTCTCGCTGCATTTCCTTTACCTCAACAACGATGTTGTTCGTATCGTCGGGCTTACTGGCAATGTCATTCCTACCGGAGAGCTTCAGGCCACGGCTGCACTCGATTTTGGAACCGTCTCCACGTGCCTCTTCCTCGATTCGTCGGTCGCGCTTCATAACGCAGGCTGCGACTCGATCCTGATCGATAGTCTGACACTTATTAACGGGAGTTCGGGCTTTTCCCTGTTCGGTGGTCTTACAGTTCCATTCTGGCTGCATGCTGGAGAGACACGAAGCATAGGAGTGCGCTTCCAACCATTGAAGGGCAATCTTGCTCAGGATAGTGTCCGTCTGAAATATTTGCTTAACAATCAGCTAACCTATAAGACGATCTCGCTAGCTGGCGTTGGCTCGGCTGCTCCGTTGCAATATGCGATTCTGCCCACGAGTGACTCGATCAACGGTGGCTCGCTCTCCTTCTGTGGTACAGGTGACAGCACGCACGTTTCGGTGCACAACGTTGGCTGTGATACAAGCTGGATCACTCAGTACGGTTTTGTAAACGCAAGCAATGTAATTACAACAGCCACTTCCCGCACCCTGCCTGCTGCGATTCCGCCGGACAGCACACTGCATTTTACCATCCTTTATACTCCTGCGGATACGGGTCACTTCACAAATATTTTGCACCTGCAAATCCGCGGCAAGAACGGCACAACGCGAGATACGTCCATCATATTTACGATAGACGTTTCAGGAAAAATCTCGACACTTGCGATCGATACTTCGGCTATTAATCTCGGTACTACGAACTCATGCGGGTCGCTTGATACGGAGATTGTTTTTCAAGCGCATGGCTGCGGTACGGTCACCATTTCGAACGAACAAGTTGCAGGCACAGGCTTTACGGTTTCCGCTACGCATGCTCTACCAATAACACTCAAAGATGGACAATCGGATACGATTCACGTTCATTTTTCGCCAAATGGCAGCGGCACTTCGTCAGCAAGTGTGTTGCTCTCGACGAACATTAGCGGACGACTTGTGATCAGCGTTCCAATCACAGCGACTCAGACAGCCCCACAATCAGCGAGTTTCAGTCTTCAAGGTCCTGCGATCGCCCATGCGAGTGATCAAACGCCAGTAACATTTGCCCTTGTCTCCAATACTGCGGTTTCCGGCCAGGGTTTGCATTCGATCAGCGGGACGATTCTTTTCATCGATGATTTATTGCGCATCACGCAGTTTACCTCACCACTCGCGAATACCACATTTGCGATTCAGTCCAATTACGTGAGCAATCGCGTTCGTCATCTGGACTTTACAATATCAAGTGTCTATGAACTCAATTTTCCGATTGGTGCCCACATCGTTGATTTCACGGGAGTAACCGTGTTGAGCGATACGCTCTATACTGAATTCCGTATCGATTCCCTCCGGCTCAACGGTGGTGACTCTTCCTATGCAAGATGTACGCTCAGTCTGACAAGCGCAGGTCACGATTCTCTTTCGGTCGATACCTCCTGCACCGACGCATTGGTATATCGCTACATGAACAATCATCTTGTTCTTGGCAATAACGTGCTTTCGCCCGATCCGGTAGGTGCTTCGAATGGCTATACGCTCAATGTGAGCTTCACAAGTGAACTTGCCGGCCATGGGCAAATGGAAATCTACGATGAGCGTGGGATCTCGGTTGAGCGCGTGCCGATCGATGTTCGAACCGGATTGAACAAATTCGCACTTCGACTATCGATGCTCAAATCAGCAGCGTATCATTACTCTATCGCTCTGGATGGCGGTCTATCAAATATGGTGCGGGGAGCATTTGTGCTAGTCAAGTAAGTCGTTGGTCACGTTTATCTCGCCGAATGCATTGATAACTTGAGAAGGGTTCTCTGTGCTTTCTTAAGAGCCGACAGATGTGCTCGCGCTGAGCTTTCACCCAGAATAAAGCTGCGCCGAGTATGAGGATTGGCTTTGGGTGCCCTGGATTTCCTACGATAGAATCAAACAGACGGCTGGAGAAACCTGTAAATTCGTATTCCAATTCGAATCACCCTTTCTCGCATACCACATGGAATCGCTCTTTTTATTCGCACTTTTCCCGCTGCTCGGCGATAGGTGATACTGCACGGTTACTTCCAATGTCAGCGTCAAACCATCGCGGCTCAAAACCTGGATCGCATCATCACCCTTGATCTGCCCTTCGTTAGTCTTTGCCGACATCGTGTACGCCTGCGTACGAATATCCATGCGCACCACATT
>JABDDM010000064.1 GCA_013287605.1 Ignavibacteria bacterium
CTAATTTCTTCCGGCGAGGAATTCGGATCATATGGCCCTTTGATTGACACTATGCGGCGGTGAGTCATGCCAAGTAGCCCCTCGGTCCCAAGTGCTTCGAACCTGAAACGTTTGAACATACAAAGTATTCTTCTGGTCCAGCGCAATGTGTTGAACATTGTTCCCATCTGAGATACTACGCCATGACGAACCAGAATCCACCGACATAAAGAGATTCCCATCCCCGGCATAAACAACGCCGTCATTGCCAACCACGAGTTTGGCAACGGACGCTCCTGTCTCGCTAGACGTGACACTCCAAAACATAGCATCTTTTGAATTATCGATGGAAACATTTAGCAATATGCCGACGCTATCCAGAAAATCTTCCCCCGCGAAGTCGATTCGGTGGAGATGGAAGTATTGATGCATCCCATATCTGCCACTGCTCACAGGCATACATAAAACCGTGAAGCTATACATCGTATCCTTTGACTGCAAGGTCTGAATGCTAAAAGGATATGGCGACAATGGAGGCGCTACTAAGGAATACACACTATCAGCTTCGACTATGACTTGAGTAGATCCTGTATCTCCGGCCTGAGTAGAAAAGGTAATTGTTGAAGGCGTTACCGATGATCGGTAGTTATGCTGAATCGTCTTGAACCGAAGACTTACCAGTTGAACGAAGGTTGAATCCACGTCACGGTTCTTCACATGAACCGTGAATGAACCTTGATATGTTTTTCCACTCAGCGCCTCTCCTCGATGGCTGAGTACCTCTAGTTGCAGTGGCTGGCGCCGAGTGAAAGCGTTAGCTGAGTAGGAGCTGATGACGGAATTTCCTCTCTTGACTGACAACGTCAATTGCAGCGAGGTGTCGGAAATAATCTGAAAAGTCGAGAACGTCGTACCAACCGAAACGTTGTTCGAGAATTCCGGCTGCGATGTTCCGACCCAGCAACGACGAATGGGATCAGGAGACATATCGATCGTCCAAGCCTTTGGACGAATCATAACAATTGAGTCCGAAAGTCCAATAGCCGAAAAACTACGTTTCTCCCTTCCATAAAACATATGCGACCCCGAACAGTAAGCATTGATAATGGTCGATAGAAGCACACAATCAAGACTCCATCCTGAAAAGGCACCTGCATGTGTTGGTTTGAAAATTACAGGAATAGGAAAGGCAATCGGGTAAACGTAAAAAGGGCCCATTGCGGAATCCTTTATGCGTATTTCGTAGATATCAAATGCTGAGTCACAATCCGATTCCCATACATAATTTCCGACCACCTCGGTATCGCCGACAACAACTCCGTTACCAAAGAACGTGTACCTCGCATCAAATACGGGCTTCACATAAAAACCAGTCGTGTCAAAGGTTTGAGCGCTCGCTTCGAGCATGCAGCCGAACGAGGAGACGATCAACAACAAAACTGTGAGAACCTTTGAGACTTGTCTTAGCATAGCAGATTTATTCATTCATCGACCTGAACACCTCACCGCGCAACAACCATAACACCCGACTCTATATCGCCGTCGAAGCGATAGCGGTATACGCCGATGGCGAGCGATGCAATATCCAAGTCGATTATCTGAATTCCAGCCGTGCGCTCACCAAGATCGATCCGTCGGACTTCCCTGCCGATACAATCATAGACCCGCATTCGAAGATCGCGACTCGACTTGAGAAGGTATCGAATGGAAGTCCGTTCGCTTGCAGGATTAGGAAAATTGATGAGAGCGCTGCTAATAATACTTGGCGCTGCTGCACGTGAAAGCCCTCTGCCGATGGGCTTCAGCGATCGATAAACGCCAGCTGACGTGCCAAGGTATGCAACGTGCCCATCACGCAGAGCTATCGAATTGATGTGCGTTGTCCCGAGACCACCATTGATGCCTTGCCAGCTTATGCCATTGTCGGTCGTTCGATAGACTCCGTTGGTCGCTGTCGTAGCATACACGGATCCGTCATTCGAGCATGCGATCGCGGTGATATTGCCAATCGTGAGCGAGGATTGATGCCATTTGACGGTGTCGTTCTCGCGGAGGAAGACCCCGTCGTTCTCAGTTCCAGCGTAGAGGCTTCCGTTCGGAGCGAGCTCAAATCGTGTTACGGGAGACGGAAGAGAGACGGTATCAAGTTTAGACGTGATTTTTCGTCCCGCCACATAATGAACGATGCTGTTGCGATAGAGAAATCTGGAAGTACCGCCGGGAAGTCCGAACTTTGTCCAGCTCGTGTCGCCAGAATAGCGCGAGAATGCATCATACTCCGAATAGATTTCATTGTCGATAATTGCGCTGAACCACCCAGTCATCACTGGCTCCGAGCCACGTTGGAACAACACGTTCGCAAAAATGGGAATAGTACGATTATGAAAGGATGATGTCAAACTTTGCAGATTCCAACTCCTTCCTTGATCTCTAGATTCATAGAGAAAATCCCCAGCACGCACGTCGATCCATCCACGCGAGCCTATAACAACTTCGCCTATGTTTTTTTGAGCGGAAAATGGGAGCTCGACCCACGTTCCTCCTTCGTCCGAGCTACTCCAGAAGTTTTTGCTTGAGACATATACCACACCATTAGAGTCTGTCGCGCATGGCCCTACCGAATCATTGGCGTCGACTATGGAGGTGCGAACCCAGAATGGGGTATCATGCGTGTTATCGATCGTGGCACTAAGATCAATCTGGAGGCTATCGCTCACAATTCGCGATAGGAAATCTGGTTTGAGAAAATGGATCCGCATTGGCCATTGATAGACACCGCTCGAAGAAGGAGAGCTCTCAACTTGAACTTGATCAGTGCTGTCAGTCAATCGCTTCATCGAAGCATGGAATGGATATGGCAACGAATCGAGCTTGAAATTGGACGTGGAAGAATCGTGAAACAGAATCGCTGTTTGAGATTGCGTTTGGCCGCCAGTGCCGATGAACCTCATTGAACCTGGTGTAAGGGAGGCGCGCATGTTATGCGGGGCTTTCTTTAATAGCAAGATGATCTGCTGCGTATAGAGCGAATCCTGGTCGTTGTTATGGACGTGAATCCTGAGCGTGCCTGCATAGCTTGAGTCAGCAAGAGTTGGTCCACGAAGAGTCGTGAAATTCAGCCGGATCAAGCTTGAATCGAAATTGCTTGCGGTGAATGAACTAAAGGATGAGGAATCCTTCGACACGCTCATTTGGCAGACAAGAGTACTATCGATAGTGAGCGTCCAGGAATCAAATGTTGTCCTGGCCGCGACCTTGTTGTATAGTCGTGGTTCAGTAAATCCCTCCCATCCTCCATTGATGGTATCTGGATAAAGGACTGCCGTCCATCTTCGCGGACGAATTCGAACCATTGAATCAGAAATGCCGACAGCTGTACCGGTGATGGAATATTGGAGATAAGGTGGGGATCCCGCATACCGATTCACCAAAACAATAATGCTTGAGCTTACATGACCGATCTTATTGGCGTTCCAATAGGCTGCGACTTGATCCCAGCCAAAAATATGATCGCTTGCGACGATCCCGTAACCACTAACATTAGTGATCTCTTGACTCCAACTCGTGTCATACGTCCCCACGAGATCCGTATCCCCAAGTACGACAGGAATATTTGTTGGATGGAAAGTCCCAGGTTGTCCGCACAGCGTCTTATACGCGCCGAAGGAGGAGATGAATGCCAGAATTAAGCTTGCAAGTATCTTCATGTTTGCTTGACCATTTTGCGCAAACTACGGAATTCCATACGGAGCAGTCAAGGTCAAAATTTTTGCCCCCACAAAAAAACCCGGGCAATGGCCCGGGCTTTTGTGAATCAATATTAGATTCTTATCCCTCAGTCGTCTCGCCTTTTTCGGGGGTGAGCATTTCTTCTGGGAGTTCGAATGAGCCGAGTTCGGAGGGGCTTGGTGCTGATTCGACCAACTGTGCGAGATCAACTGTGCCTTCCTCAGCTTTGGCACCGCGCTTGCCGCGGCCACCGGTCGACTTCTCTTCGCGGCGCTTCGCCATCTCTTCGAGCGTCTCTTTCGGGATCGGGTGCTTGGCGTTGAATTCTTCAAGCGCCGAGCGGTCCTGACTCTTCAGCCATTCCGTTGCACTGAGCACGATCTTCTTATTCTCCGCATCAAACTCGATGACGCGCAGATTCAGATTGTCATCGCTCTTGAACGAATCGGAGATGTTCTTGATCGGATAGAACGCAAGCTGCGAGATCGGCACGAAGCCGTCGACACCCATCGGGAGTTCGACGATGACGCCCTTCTCGATGATGCGGACGATCTTGCCTTCGGTGTCCTTGCCTTCGCCGTAGATCGTCTCGAGATTCTCCCACGGATTATCGAGCACCTGCTTGTGACCAAGCGAAATGCGGCGATTGTCAAGGTCGATCCCAAGAATCATCACGTCGATCTCTTCACCCTTCTTCAGGACTTCACCTGGATGACGGACTTTCTTCGTCCATGAAAGATCGGAGATATGTACGAGTCCATCAACACCGGGCTCGAGTTCAACGAAGGCACCAAAGTTGGTGAGGTTGCGAACGATCCCGCGGTGTTTGGAGCCCATCGGATACTTCTCGAGGAACATCGTCCACGGATCAGGCTCGAGCTGCTTGATACCAAGCGAAATCTTCTTTGAATCCTGGTCGATGTTGAGAATGATGGCTTCCACTTGCTGACCCATTTGCAGGATCTGCGATGGATGCTTGATGTGCTGTGTCCAGCTCATTTCCGAAACGTGGATCAATCCTTCGATGCCCTTCTCGATCTCGATGAAGGCGCCGTAGTCCGTCATACTGACGACCTTACCGGTGACCTTCTGACCAAGTGTATAGCGGCTTTCGATCTCTGCCCACGGATGTGGGGTGAGCTGTTTCATGCCAAGCGAGATACGCTTCTTGTTCTCGTCGAAATCGAGCACAACGACCGTGACGGTCTGATCGAGTTTGATGATCTCACTCGGATGCGACACACGGCCCCATGAGAGGTCGGTGATATGGACAAGTCCATCGACGCCGCCAAGATCGACGAACGCGCCGAAGTCGGCGATCGCCTTGACTGTGCCTTCCAAAACCTGACCACGCTCCAAACGCTCAACGATCTCTTTGCGCTGTTCGGTCAAATGCTCTTCGAGCAATACTTTATGCGAAACGACGACATTCTCGTTCGGATGGTTGATCTTGACAACACGTACATCGAGTGTCTTACCAATGAACGCATCAAAATCGCGAACAGGCTTGACATCGATCTGCGAGCCTGGCAAGAATGCCTCGACGCCCATAAGATCGACGACCATTCCGCCTTTGATGCGGCGATCGCAACGTGCAAGAAGTACTTCGCCAGTCTTCTGCGCTTCGATGATCTTCTGCCACACACGAATAAATTCTGCACGTTTGCGCGAGAGTACGAGGCGACCTTCTTTATCTTCGATCGTCTCTAAAAAGACTTCGACTTCGTCGCCGACTTTGAGCTCGTTCGCTGCCGGTCCAAATTCCGATTTGCTGACGACACCTTCACTCTTGAAGCCGATATCGATCGCAACTTCCGCATCGGTGATCGCGACGATCTTCCCTTTGACGATTTCGTTGGCGGTGAGCTTGTTCAGTGTCTGGTCGTACATCTTGGCAAGCTGATCGCGCTCGCTCTGTGAGTAGCCGGAACCGAGTTTGGTATTCGGATCAATGATGGTGAGATTTCCTCTGGTACCCCTACCCGACTGGCGGGCTGGGACGGAAGACTTTGCGGACTTGCCGTTGTGTTTATGCTCGGAGCCGGTACTTGCCGCTGGAGCATGGGTTGCGACGTCCGTCGTCGCCGACGATGGGTTTGCTGTTAAGACTTCTGACATTAGTTGAAAAATCCGGGTGCTTGTTAATGATAGTGCCCCAGACAAACTGCTCCCGGTTTGGCAGTCCGATCTGAGTAAATGGTTGATTTGTTACGAATTAGCCACAAATCACAGGAAATCCTGCTTTTTGGAGGCGCGGGAAAACATTGATTTTAGGAGAACCGTTCTTTGGGCAAGGATGAAGGCTGAAGGATGAGGGATGAAGGCATCGCGTGGGTCGGGCGTCTCGCCCGACCTGGGTAGCGGCGGCGGGTTACCAGCTCCCTCGCGTGAGGTATGGCGTCCCGCCATACCTCAGGTGGATCGGCATCAATCTTTTGGCAAGCGTCTGAGCGGCACTTCCGAACTTTTAATCCCGCCCCATCTTAGGTCTGGCGGGACGCCAGACCCTACGTGAAAAGAACGCTTAATGCGCGAACTGCATCGAATCAACCACTGCGCCAGTGTTGTCGACCAATCTGATTGTCGATAATCCGCTCTTATTCCAGAGCCACGAGTTTGATGGAAGATTGAGCGAGAAATCCTTTGCAAGCACTGGTTGATGTGAATAAATACTAAGCTTACCAATCAGTGTATCGGGCAGCGAGAAGAGCTGGTTCGCATCGCCAGCCTGCAGCTTCCAGCCGGTCATCACAGTCGCGTTTGCGGATTGAAGCACGATCTGTTCATCACCATTCGTCGAGTTAGTTGGAATAGCTCCTCGATAATATGTGACTTGCACGATCTGCGGACCACCCAAAGGCGAGCTATACTGCCTGAAATTCGTCAGCCAGGTTGTGGTGCTGCGAGGTCCCATGCATTCGCCGCCATCTAATCCGCGTTCGTGCATTCTACAGGAGGAAGCAGAGAGAAGAAGGAAGAGAGCAAGAATAGACGTCCTACGCATAAGATTGATCCTCCGACAATAACTGTGTTGATTGATATAACCCGAATTTCGATTCGTCGTTCACTAGTTTTAAGACACCGTCCGGCGAGACCAAATCACAGCGTGGGAAGACTTTTTGATGAACAAGTCTTCATGCTCCCTTCTCCTAAATTTATTTCACTGACGAAGGAAGTGGAATAAATTTGGGAGAAGGGCGGGGGGATGAGGGTTCTAAATCCTTCTCCCACAAAGTGGGAGAAGGACTTGGCGCACCCGGCTTTGGACTTGCACCCGCTGCTTCGCGCGCTACTGGAAAAATTTTTGGGATCACACAAATCCCAGTTCAGACAGAAGAGGAGCTTTACTTGCCAAGCACCATCTTCATCTCGCGACGCCCGTTGTTCGTTGTAAGCCGCGCAGTATAAATCCCACTTGCCAGATTGCCCGCATCGAACTTCACGCTGTGCGCACCTGCTTCCATCGCTTCATGGATGAGTGTCTGGACTTTCCGTCCGAGCATGTCGAAGACTTCCAACGTCACCACGCCGCGTTCAATCAGACTGAAGTCTATCTGTGTCGACGGATTGAATGGGTTCGGATAATTCTGATCGAGTACAAAGTTTGTCGCGACCTCGGGTGTCACCGCTGAGTGCGATGCGAGCCTGCCTAAGTACGCGAGTACGGAATCCTTGGCGACCAACCCCTGCGCGGTAAATTGATTGGAGGCATCTTCATCGAACACGTGTCCCTGCCCTTGGAAGAGGATCAATTCGTGTGGCTTTGCATGCGCTGTCAGACTATCACTAAACTGGGTTGACTGTCGATATTCAAGTCTGGTGTCATTTGTGCCGTGCAACAGAAGAAGTGGCGCAGAAACGCGATCGGCATGCAAGACAGGGGTTTCGCTTAGCTCGACGGTGTGGTCGAGTTGAAAATATTTCGCGGCCAACTGCGCAATCGTGATTGGCAAGTCTGTTTGAGTATACCGTTCAAAATCATATAGCCCGTAAAAGAGAACTGCAAAATCAATATGATCGTCGGTCGTATCCGAGAGGCCGAACTTTGCATAATGATGTTCGTCGATCATTGCCTCGGCAGCGATGGCGGAGCCGATCGAATGCCCGAGCACTCCGACTTTCGACGTATCAATATGCCAGCTTGCCGCATTCTTGCGTAAAAATTGAATAGCTGTTTTGACTGCAGAAGCAGGCGATGGAAACACAGACGGGCCATTGACAGGATCGGGATACTCGATTGCAAGTGCAAGGTATCCACGTGAAGCGAGTGTGTCTGCCCATGTCGTAAACGCGGCCGGAGTATTTCCGAGTCTATGGATAAGTACGAGTGCAAATCCGTTACCGTGAGCTGGCAGATAGAGCGTGGATGGTAGCGGTCCATCCTGATAATTGGGCGGCGTGTAGACTGTGTCGACGACAGTGAAGCTCTGTGAGTGAGTAGGAGTCGCAATGAAGATGACGAGTGCGAAAAGGAGAATTGTCAGTAAATGCTTTCGTTGCATAGTGCGAGAGGGACTTGTGAATACGTGCCTGGATTCACAGCAAAAATACGTCGAAGGATCTAAACCTGAAAGCTCAGCGGTGAGCGACCAAATGGGATCAAGTTCTGAAAGCCTGAAGGACTAAGCGGTTCTTACCAATACTCGACGTATCGAAGCGTCGTCTGCAACTCTGTCTTCTCCGAAGAATAGCTATGACTTATTCGTAATCGGCGGATCCAGTTGCCCTGCTTGTCGAAGGCATAGGTGTAGATCGCGTCCTCATTGATTTCCGGAGTCAACGTCGCAGTGCCAGGATCGCTTGAGATAGGGATGTGGCCAGAGATCTCTGCTACGAGGTTGTTTCTCGAGTCGTAGTTGCGAGTCTTGATCAGCCATGCGGTCGATTGCTCGGAGCGGCGGAAGGTGCGGATCAGGCGCATGTTCGTATCAAAGACGATCGAGCCTATCTCTATTCTGGAATTCATGCCCTGCGTCCGGCCTTCTAAACGTAGCAACTGTCCTGCGCCGTTTGTATAAAGCGTCAAACGCATCGCATCATCACCAAAGGTTTGAAAGAGTGTTGTGCGCGAAAGCCGTCCGCTTTCCTCGGTGACTGTATCGATGTCGAACGTTCCAGTACTGATGTGCCCGTGTGCATTCCATAGGCAGTTGATCAGGTTGCCAGCGGCGTTTCGCTCGAGATCAATCCGCTGCGTCCCCAGCATACTATCTCCCTTCATCGCCAGGAACAGGATGCTCGAAAGCCTTCTGTGTTCAAACGTGCGCGCCAGCTTCCTGACGATTGACGAAGGCTTCATCGTCGTAGTACGCAGGATCATATTGCCATCGGCATCGTAGAGATAGCTCGTAATGATCGGCCAGGCTTTTTCGCGTTTTTCGATTAACTTTCCATCCTGATCGAATCGGTAGATCACAGAATCGAGCCGCGGGACATACCCCTCGTGCACTTTATCATGGTTCTGGTCAGTTGGCAGCGGGATATTTGCGAGAGCCCAGACAGTATCGACTTCTACCACCTGCCTGACTTTCCCACTCATTCCGCGATCTGTCAATCGGTACTGATTGACGAATGCGTCAGATATATTTTCCGCCGGAGCTTGCGCACAAGCCATAGACGGCAGGAGCAGCACCCCAAGGAGGAGCGCCACAATACGGAATTGCGGTTGCACCCAAACTTGTACGGACATCTTAACGCGAGTATGATGGCTCCTACACCACCAGTGAACTTCAGCGAGCTTCCTTGTCTACGTTCTACGGTTCAGATTGAGAAGGTTCACCTAATGTAACGCAAAAGCGAGGAACAGGTTCGCCTTTTCGTTAGTATTGGAGATTGCTGTTCCGCTACATCCTCCTACGGCTTCAGAGGCGGGAATAATGCACGCACAAAAAAGCCGAGTAGGAACTCGGCTTTTCGTGAATTTTTACGCTGGAAGGGCTTATTCTGACTCTTCTTCTTCCTCGTTGTGGGCTACTTGCGCAGGCATCGGTTGGGGCTCGCCGTCTACGGCAAGGGAGATCACCTCTCCGACGACGATTCGGCCGCAGTATTCGCAGACTGCGTGTTTGTCGCCTTTCTTGAGTTCAAGGACGAGCTGTCTTGGTATGGCATTAAAGCATCCGCCACAAACGCCATTGCGTACGGGTACGACAGCGATACCGTTCTTCGCAGGGCGCACACGATCATACATTCCGATGTGATTCGGGCGCACGAGTTTGAGCGTTGCGGCTCGCTTTTTTAGCAATTGTTTCTCATCTTCCTCGGTCTCAGCCATCAGCGACTTCAGCGTCACTTCCTGCTGCGCGAGATCGGTCTCCATTTCGAGAAGATCTTCTTTCATCGACGAAGCTTCAGTGCGCGTCTGTTCAAGTTCGAGACCAAGGCGGGCGCTTTCATCGACGTGACGCGCGAGCCGCTTTTGTCCATCTTCAAGTTGGAAGGTGATTGCGTCATATTCGCGCGTCGTCTTGACATCGAATTGCTGTGCCTTGTACTTCTCTACTTTCTCGCGCAGTTCGATGATTTCCTGATGGACCTCGGAAGAGCGTTTATCGACTTCGGCAACGTGCTGATCAGCATCCTGAAGACGCGCGCGCTGTTCGAGTACCATTTGCCGAAGATCATCGACGCGCTGCGGCAACTCGCCACGATTTTCGATGAGTTCGTCAAGCTGGCTGTCGATCTTTTGGAGTTCGTAAAGATGCAGAAGTGATTCGTTCACAGTGTTCCTTCGTGTTATCGCTTGATCGATCGGTTTCCGAAGCCCTTAGGTTGCATCGGTCGCAATCGATGTGATTCAAAAATACCGCACCGCGTTCGGCTCGACGCGAGAAACGGCGAGGAGCGACACCGATTGGTCGCCGCCCGATTCTACAATTGTGAGTGCTTTCCGGATAGCACGCAACATACCTTGGGCTACGAAACGCTCCGTCTCCGCATGACCGGCATCGACGAGCGCGATATTATCATGCCGCGCTCGATAAAAGTCGTGGTACCTGATGTCAGCCGTAATAAAGAGGTCCGCCTTCACACGGACAGCTAAAGAATAGTACTCCATCCCCGCTCCTCCCACCATCGCAACTTTCATAACACGACGATTGGACGTTTGATTGTATCGCAGCATCGGAGTGCCGAAGGCTGTCCGAATACGCGCCAGCGCCTCTTCTACGCTCCGTTCCTTCGGCCACTCGCCGACGGCGCCCATTCCAAAATTCTTACTTCCATTCACCAGCGATAGAATGTCGTAGGCAACTTCTTCATACGGATGAGCTTCGATCATCGCCTTAATAGCCCGGCCAGTGTTCCAGGATTCGCAGATCATTTCGAGCCGAACCTCGTCCACGCTCTCAAGAATATTTTTTTTACCTACGGAAGGATTTGATCGCTCATTTCCGCGGAACGTCCCACGGCCCTCGACTTGCCAGGCACATTCTTCATAATGGCCGATCGTTCCGGCACCGGCCTTCGAGAGTGCTTCGCTTACTTCGCGTGCGGCAGAGTGCGGCACATAGACGACGATCTTGTTCAAACTATTCTTGAGTGGCTCGAGCGGCTGAATCGATTCAAGCTCAAGTACTTCGGCCATCAATCGGCTGGTACCAAATTCGATCTGCGAATCGAAGGCAGTGTGAAGTACATAGAGTGAGATATCCGCTTTGATCAGATCGCGAACAAGTTTGCCGGTGCGCGATGCGTTTGTTAGTCGATCGACCGTTGGAAAAATGAGCGGATGGAATGCAACAATGAGATTCGCCCCGATCTCAATCGCTTCCTGAATGATCTCTTCAGTGACTTCATAAGCGATCAGCACTTTTTCCAGCTTTGCATCCGGCTCGCCACCGACCTGCAACCCTACCGCATCCCGTGCATATCCGGCAGACGCAAGCGGTACTACTTCCTCCAGTGCGTGAATGAATTCGGTGATGAGCATGAATAGAGAACAAAAATACGGGTGTCAGCAGTGGGAATGCTGAATTCAAGCATTAACGAGACGGAATCCTTCTTCATCGAAGACGCCATAGGTGTTATTCTTGATCCAGTCACCGAGGTTGATATAACGGCCTGGGGGACCCTCTGGACGTATGACTTCATGGATCTCAGGCATGTGGCGATGGCCCATTACAACATAGTCGCATTTGCCAATTTTCAGCATATCTTCTGCGAAGATCCGCAAACCATCCTGTTTTTGAAGCGCGGTACGTTGGTCGGTGTAGCCTCTCGAACCTGAGCTCACCCATTCGGCGAGGGGAATGCCAATGTCGGGATGCAGAAGCGAATAAATTCTGAGTGCTGCACGATTGCGAAGCACTTTACGCAACATCAGGTATCCCTTGTCGTTAAGCGCCTTGCCATCGCCATGTGAAATATAGAAGTGTTTGCCAAGAAGGGTACGCTCGATGTCGCCTGCATGAACAGGGATATTCAATTCATGTTCGAAAAAATCTCGATGACCAAAATCATGATTCCCCATGATGTAATCAACTGGGATCAACTCTGCGATCGTCCCAAGCTTTGCAAGCGTACGAATATGCCGGCGCGGGACGACCGAGCGAAATTCGAACCATGAATCGAAAAGATCGCCAACGATAAAAAGTCCTTTTGCATCGCCGGACCGCGCCTCCCGTTCGACGGTGTCGAGTACCGCAAGCAACCGTTTCTCGCGGAGCTTGTCCTCGGCAGAAGGAACACCTCCCAGGTGGACATCACTGATAAAGT
>JABDDM010000065.1:0-950 GCA_013287605.1 Ignavibacteria bacterium
TGGCCTTAACGCAAAACGAAGCGAATCTGGAGGTGTCAGCGACCTCGACTGTGAAATCAAAATTGGTGCGGTAGCGCGTCAACGCTCTCGTCGGTTCAAAGACAACCCCGTTCTTTTTTAAAATAACATTTTGCCGATTGTAAACATCGATCGTATCAATGTGCCGATCGTAGGGGTGAATGTCCTGCACATAGACAGCCCAGGTAGTTCGGTTCGTCTGCAGAAGCTGCACTTCCGGTGGATGCGAATCCGGAATTGTGCAATAGCAGAACGTCGTGTCGGTATAGTTGCCGGCGCGATCCTTCACGCGAACGGTGATACAGCCGTCAACCATAGAATCAATCACTCGCAGCGAGAATCCCTGCCGACCAGTACCAGGTGTGATGCTCGGAACGATCAGATCATAATTTCGCGCAAGGCTGCTATCGGCGATCCGGATAGACGCGATACCAACATCATACGTTGTATCATCGACCGCAAGCAACGAGTCTGTTTTCATATTGCAGAAACTGCGATCAAACGAGCCCGAACTTGAGATCAATATGATACGCGGTTTCACCGTGTCTGGATGCAGCGGATATTTGGGGAAGCAGACATCTTGCAGCGTCACGTTTTGCGCACAGTCGGTAACCTTGATCGTTATACAGCCGCCAACTGTTGAATCGAGTTGTGTGATGTGCACCGACACCGGAGTGTGCGACTTCGTACAATGCGTGAAGGGATCGATGGTCACTCGGAAGAACGCCGGATTGAAACCATACGTCTGGATATTATCGATACCTTTGTCCGTAGGACGGTCATCATGAAAGCCGACAGACTTCTGGAATCCATTGATGATAATCGGCTCCGCGATTGGCGGAAGCGTATCTCGATCCAGACAAGGAAGGATGACAGGCACCTGGCAGACTTCGTTGAAACTCGGATCGCCAAGCGTAGAGCTCGTATAGAAC
>JABDDM010000065.1:960-1645 GCA_013287605.1 Ignavibacteria bacterium
ATGTTACGTTGACTGTCGGACCGCATCTGCATATTCTCGACAGCAACATGAATCCGATCGGGAAGAACTGGAGATAGGATGTATCCTGCGCGCAATTCTTGTCGGCGAGGATGTTCCAGAGCATTGTGCTCACGCTTCCTAGATTGACTGTGGGTGGAGTTGCAGGTAGTCGGATGGAGTTCTTCCCGATCGGATTCATGTTGCTGTCGAGAATATGCAGATGCGGTCCGACAGTCAACGTAACATACGTGTTCGCAGCCTCTGTAAATCTGTTCGTATTGAACAAGTACATCTCGACCGTGAATGGATTCGGGATGTAGCCGGTGCTGGTACTATTTGCCTTGATCGTTCGCGGCCGATAGATCAACGCATAGAGATCTCCAGTGCAGGATTCGAATTGACCAGTGCCATATGCCGTGCGTCCTAACTCAACGGAATCCAGGCTCTGCGCTCCGGTCACAGGGAAGACCATGAGCACGCCGCTATCATAATACTCTCCAAGCGGCATTGGCAGTTGCCAGCCCCAAGGCGTTCCACTTAGATTGTCGTACCAATCTCCGATCTCAACCGAGAGAGGTTTGACCAACCCCATTTCCGGGCTGATGAAGGTGCCCTGGCTGACCAGAAGCGGATCAAAATTATTCGTAATGTCAGGATCCTGCTCAAAGGCCTGATAGAAAGGTGG
>JABDDM010000065.1:1655-12268 GCA_013287605.1 Ignavibacteria bacterium
ACTTTGCTCTTTTTAACTCATTTTAATGGGCTTGAAGTTATCGTTATTGTCGACATAACCACTCCAATTCCTGCGATACCCAAAACGCGTTAAGACCTTTGCACGATCATTAAAATGAATCTTGGTGTCAAGCAGATATTGATTTTGCGCAGAGATCGGACTTGTGTACTTGTTGACGAATTTCCATTTCATCACGATTTGGCCGCTGTATTCGAATGCGACCGGATAAACATCCTGCTCGATGCTTCCCGACGAAATATCCCATATTGTTCGGATCGTATCCCCCTGGATGTAGGATGAGCCATCGTACAAATAACCGCCAAAATTGGTCAGCGATTTGAAATTGAAGTTGCTTACTTCGTTATTGGTGTAGAGATAACCGTTGACCATCACGGTTAGGTAGGATTTGTTCGGAAAGGTCAGGAGCTTTTCGGCTCCGTAGTAACCGCTCTGTGTCGTCACGATGCTAACCAGGCCGGTATTGCCATAGACCTTTGCGGTCACAAACTGATTGCCAACCGTCAGTTGGGCAAACGACGAAGTCGTCAATCCCGAGATAGACATCAATACGAAAGCAGCGAGAGCGAGACCGCCTTTAACGTACCAACTCTTCCTCCACCAATTTGTTTTGCCGGAATTTCTCACATCTTCGATATCCATCCGCGCGCTAGCGATCAACGCAGCGCACCGTCGATAGAAATTATAGTTTTGCTTAGGATGCTCCGACTACCGGCCAACTTACGGGCACTCGGCGAAGCGATAGACAACACTCGATCCGATCCGACATCCGCTTGACGTGAACAGAGCCGATCTTCCCTCTTATAGACGACTAGGGACAACAAATAATTCATTCGGAAACAGCCGGCAAACGCTGGCTTCTTCTTTAATAAACACCGGGACAATGCGAAAGTAACACGCACCCATGCAAAAAATGAATGAAAAACTAGGGGTGCATAACTTAGAAATTCGTTGCCATCGGCTGCGGAAATAGGGTCAGATCGTCGCAATATTCGGAACCATTTTTGCCCTATTTTATGTTTTATTATATCGTCAGCCTTGGGTCCGAACATTATCTCTAGAGTCCCGATAAGCGGAATGCACTTCTGACCGTCCATAAGTCTCAGATCGACGCTTGACTTCTTTTATAAAGAAAGCTATAATGATGAACTTCTCGACGATCTACCCATTAAAATGAGTTAAAAAGAGCAAAGTTCATGAAAAAAGTTTTCACACACACGGCTCACGATGTTCAAAGCCGAGCAATGAAAAACCCCTCCGAAGAGGGGTTGAACTCGATCCTGGTTTGAGCCATCAGGGAGTCCAGCCAGCTCGCTGAACCTGATCCAATACGATGCTTATGGATCCCACTGCGATCTTCATGTCGATTCGCACAGGAATGGCCGCTGCATCTTCAGTCACATACATCGTGAATTTACCATTGGCACCCAAAGGTGAGCTACTGCCCATATCAGCCTGGCCTTCGACGACTCGGGTCTTAACCGAATTATCCCCGGTACCCGGAGAATCCTGATCGGACTCCAGCTTCGTGAAGTGCGCTGAAACCGATTTCTCGCCATCCTTGCCTCGCATTGCGAAGCTGTAGGATTGTCCTGAAGCACTCCAGGTACGAAGATTAAAAAAGAGCGTAAGCGCATCGTTAAATGGGCGAACGTCACTGGTCACCTCATTCGAGACGTTGTCGTCAGAATACGTTAAGGTCTTGGCGACATCATCGTACATAAACGTTTTATTCGTCTTCTTGTCGCCATTGCGGGAATGCTCCTCGAAACGGACAAGATGCACCGCATGGGTATCGATCACATCCTGAATGTTATCATGCGTATCAAGGAACGGCACTTCAGCCGTCCAAAACTGCATCCGGGCATTTACCTTGTTGGTGCCGGCTGGTCCATCCGTTTTGATGACGAGTGTGCCGAGTTTGATAAATCCAAACTTTACTTTATAGACCAGTTGCTCACCACTCTGGAACACAGACCTGCGTGTTTGCGCATTTGCACTGAGACTAAAGCACACTAGCAAGGCAACCAGTACGCTGCCGACTAGTGCTCGGATAGAAAACGATTGCGTGCCCCTTGAGCCCCGCTTATATTCAAAAGAAGTTCTTGCTGTGATACTTTTTCTCATATTGTCTCAATTTTGTCTTGCCTCTATCCAAGAAGCGTAGTTGCTCTCCGAAAATACTCATTATTTCAGCCATGATTACAACGGGCTGAAGTTGCTTAAACGAGGATGCGCACGCAGGCAAACAGTTTCTTTACAAAACTTCATGCCAACGCTCAGGAAGCGCACTCTCACTACACGAGCCTCAATAGCAGTAAATTTGTACCAATCAACACCTGACAACATTCCTGAACGTCACACAGAATGAGGATCTTAGTACTGGGTTCCGGTGCGCGCGAACACGCACTCTGCTGGAAACTGAAACAATCGACGCTCGTCAGTAAACTGTTTTGTGCACCTGGTAACGCGGGTGTGGGGATGGTAGCCGAGTTGATCGATCTCATCCCGACCGATACAAAAGCCGTTGTAGTATTCGCACTTCGAGAGCGCATCGATCTTGTTGTCGTCGGCCCTGAAGGCCCACTCTCTGTTGGCGTTGCGGACGCACTCGACAAAGAACATATCCCTGTGTTCGGGCCGCGCAAGAGTGCCGCGTTGCTTGAAAGTTCAAAGGCCTTCGCAAAAGAATTTATGCATCGCCATGGTATTCCGACCGCGCGCTATGCGGTATTCAACGCCGACGAAGAGCTAGAAGCCCGGGCATTTTTGCGCCACGCAAATTATCCAGCGGTCATAAAAGCTGACGGGCTCGCGGCTGGCAAGGGTGTCATCATTTCGCAAACAGAAGCTGAGGCTTCGCATGCGCTTGACGAGATTTTCAATCAGAGAATTTTCGGTGAGGCCGGTAACAGGATCGTCATCGAAGAATATATGGAGGGGGAAGAGGCCAGCGTGTTCGCCATTACGGATGGTACGGCGTATGCGATGCTTTCGACAGCACAGGATCACAAACGTATACTCGATGGCGATCGAGGAAAAAATACTGGCGGAATGGGCGCATATGCACCGGCTCCAATTGTCACGCAGGCCGTCATGGAACAAGTAGAACGCGAGATCCTTGAACCAACGCTGAAAGGCTTGCGCGAAGAGGGGCGCATTTATCGAGGGGTGATCTATCTGGGACTCATGATTCGCAACAACCGCGCGCGAGTCGTTGAATACAACGTACGATTTGGAGATCCTGAAGCGGAAGTCGTGCTGCCGCTGATTGAAAGTGACGTCGCTGATATTATGCTGAAGGCAGCAGAGGGGCGGCTTACGGAAGCCCTACCCGTTAAATTGTTTTCAGCTTCGGCCGTAACAGTCGTGATCGCAAGCCAGGGATACCCCGATTCTTATCAAACCGGCGAGACAATCCATGGTCTTGAAGAATTCACGCCGAAGCGCGAGATCGACGAAGGCACGGTCGTCTTTCACGGCGCAACGAAAATGGATGGTCACAATTACGTTACTGCTGGCGGCAGAGTGCTCGCCGTCACTGCAGTTGGTTATGCCGACGATCTCAAAGCAACGATCACGCAGGCGTACAACGCCGTCGCGCAGATCGGTTTCAACGGTGCATATTATCGAAGCGACATCGGAAAGAAGGCGTTAGTGCAGCCGGTGCACGAATCTAACGGGTAGCCGCCGTCAACGTGAGTGTAACGTTCACTGGTTTGCTATCGCGCAATGCTTTGAGGGTTACCACATCGCCCACAACATGATCGTCAAGCACACTTTGTAGATCATCAGGCTTGCGCACAATTTCGCGATCCACGCCGGTGATCACATCGCCAACTTGTAAACCGGCTCGATCCGCCGGGGAGTTGCGCAACATATCCGTAACAACAACACCGTCAGTGTTCGAGAGGTGGAAATAATTTCGGACTTGTTCGGTGAGCGGACTTACACGAAACCCGGGATTTGCGAAGTTGTGGTTCACCTGTTTCCCTGACTTAAAGCCATCGACGAGCTTCTTGACTTTATTGATCGGGATCGCGAATCCAAGTCCGATCGAACCTGCACCCTGAGAACCCTGCGCAGTGGAGATGATCGTCGAATTCATCCCGACAACTTCTCCATTCGCATTCAATAGTGGACCACCAGAATTGCCACTCGAAATCGCAGCATCGGTCTGAATCATATCACGATAATTTCGACCTTCCTCTAGCCCGAGGCTTACGCCAGTGTTCGAGATCACGCCCACCGTCACTGTCGGTTTATTATTGGTCGAGAACAGACCGAACGGATTGCCAAGGGCAATTGCCCACTCGCCAACGACAAGATCATCGGAATTTCCAAGCACGACATATGGTAAGTGAGAGCCATTGATCTTAAGCAATGCGACATCGGAATTGTGATCGGTTGCAATGAGCTCAGCATCATACTGCACGCCGCCACTTAACGTGACAATAATCTTCGTGGCATCGCCCGCGACATGATCATTGGTGAGCACATAACCGTCAGGCGAGATGATGAAGCCGGAACCCAATTCTTTTACTTCATACTTTTGGGTGTAGCCGTTTCCAAAAAACTGGCGAAAGAATGGATCATTCATGAACGGATCATACCGCTGCTCGCGAACGGCAGTCACGTTGATTCCGACAACCGCCGGGCTAACTTTTGCGACTGCAATCGTGATAGCGTTCTTGCGTGAGGTCGAAATGCCATCGTCCCCGTTCGATTTTGTCGAAGCGCTTGTGTAGACCGTCCCCGTGCCATCCAACGCTCTCCCAGTATTCGCGCGTCCACACGAGGCCAACATTCCGAGACTCGTGAATGCTGAGAGAAGGAAGATGCTGATTCGATTTGGTAGAAATATGCTCATAAATAATCTTTTCAACTCAAAGAGGAACTGCGGCGGCAATGAACTGGACCGCCAGCAATTCTGGAAACATTCGGATCAAGCGGTGTGGCAACGAATAACCGGAAACATCGGATTCGACAATTCGGTATCCCGCATCCCTGATCATTGCTTGTGAACTCTTTTTCGTGAAGAATCGCAGATGGGTCCGATCGAGGATACCACTATCCTCATATTCGAACTTACCCATCAGGATCTTCAAACGAATGCGGAGATTAACAACATTGGGAATACTAACGATAACGCGGCCCCCAGGTTTCAACAAGACTTTTGCAGGTCTGAGTATTTCAATCGGATTTCGCGTGTGCTCGAGGACATCGCCAAAGAGAATGACATCGAATCCACCTGAATGCTGGAGGCCTGCATCCCTTTCCCAACCGCTGGACTCGAGATCAACATGGGCCACTTCTGCAAGCCTATCGCGCGCTTTGACCAGTGCCTCAGGATCGCTATCGATTCCTGTCACGCGACAGTCTTTTCGTTCACGAAGTGCCTCTCCCAAAATACCTGTGTGGCATCCAATATCAAGCACTCTCGAGCCTTGCGGCACCATGCGAAACTGGATCGCATGGGCGTTCGACGGACGATCGAGGTCCAGGTTGAATTCGTACTTCAGTTCGGCTTCAAGAGTCCTGTCAGTCACTTCGTAGGATTGATCGTTCGGGCATACTGCCACACTGGCACAATGTGTCGCGAAAACAACACAACGAGTAAAAAAAGCACCCCTTCGCGTATGATCGGCGGATCAAGTGAGCTTGGTGAACTTCTCGCAAGCCACGCATCGGGCACGCTCACGAGAGCAACAGCAACAACGAGCAATGCTATCATCGAATTCAGATGGACTTGTGGACGGATCTTACTACTAAGAAAATAGGCAAGAAGCCAAAGCAAAATTGCGACGGGTGAAATGAGGAGCATGATGCCGGCCGTCGTAGCCAATCCGCGACCTCCGTGCCATCCTAGCCATATTGGATAGCAATGTCCCAGCACAATCCCAAACGCGAGCCAGGGGAGCGCGTCGATATTGGAATGAAGAATCTCCATAAGTAGGACGGGGACCAGGCCCTTGAGAAGATCGAGCAGCAGCACGATAACCCCGGTTCGCTTGTCAAGGGTAACCTCGTACACATTTCTCGCCCCGACGTTGCCAGATCCCGCGTTGCGGATGTCGATCCCGTGTTTCCGCTTTGTTAAGAGAAAGGCGAATGGGATCGAACCAATGAGGTACCCGCCAAGAAAATAATAAAAATAGAATAGGTGCATTGGGTGAGAGCTATCGCATTCGCCGTGTTAGTTGCCTTGCTAAAATACGATTGATGAACATTCCTTTCACATGCACGACATTCAGGGATACCTAGAACTCGCGATCGAAGTAGCCAAAGAAGCTGGCGATTACGCTCAACTGGTCCGATGGCAGGACCTTGTCATTGAGACGAAATCGAACGCAATGGACCTCGTTACGCAGATTGATAAGCGCAACGAAGAAGAGATTCGGAAGCGTGTCACTGCCAGATACCCGAACCACGAATTCCTCGGAGAAGAGATGGGAGCTACGAGCTCGAGCGGAGGTGTTCGGTGGATCATTGACCCGATCGATGGTACGATCAATTTCGCGCACGGCCTTCCCATCTGGTGCGTCTCGATCGGCGTTGAAGTTGAAGGTGTCATGGAATGTGGCGCGATCTATCAACCAAATCTGAATGAAATGTTTTCCGTCCACCGCGGCAAAGGCGCCTTCCTCAATGGCTCACGGATTCATGTATCGTCTCTTGACGACCCTCAGCGATCGCTCTTCGTCACGGGTTTTCCGTACAATGTGCAGGAAAATCCTGGAGGAGTGATCCAGCAATTTTCTCATTTTCTTGAACGAGGGTGGCTCGTCCGCAGGCTTGGAAGCGCTGCGCTTGATCTGGCCTACGTCGCGTGTGGCAGGTTCGAAGGATTTTGGGAAGCGTTCTTATCGCCGTGGGATGTGTCGGCTGGTCAGTTGATGGTGCGCGAGGCTGGCGGAAAGGTCACGCATTATAATGGAGATGATTACAATATCTACAAGCCTTCGATCATCGCTTCCAATGGTTTGCAGCATTCCGCGATCGAAGAGATCCTTCGCATCAAATAATTTTTGCTTACTTCACTAACTCTTTTTCAACGTTTATGAGCACATGGCTTTCACTGGTCGCGATCATTCTCGGTGTGATCGAAGGGCTAACCGAATTTATCCCCGTCTCCTCGACCGGTCATATGATTCTCGTCGGGACGCTCCTGAAGTTCGAATCGCTCGTTGGGAGTCCTGACAAAGCAGAGCTCTTCTATGTAGTGATCCAACTGGGGGCAATTCTTGCCGTGGGGTACTTCTTTCGCAAACGCCTTATGTCTGCCTTGACTGCTCCTTTTCAACTGGCAACGTTACCCGTCGTTGGATCTCTCTTTCGTGATCGGTCTAGTTCAACCCCAATCAAGATTCCTGCAGCTGAACGCCTCAGAACCCACCTGATTGTTGCTTTTCTTCCTGCTGCCATTCTTGGATTCCTGTTCCATAAACAGATCAAGCTACTGCTGAATCCGCTGACGGTTGCAATCATGCTTATTATCGGGGGTATTGTGATCATCGTGGTGGAGTCCTTTACAAACAATGAGAAACGTACCACCATGCTTGATACCATGACAGTCAGGGACGCACTTATTGTAGGGTTCTCGCAAGTACTTTCGCTCATTCCAGGGACCTCACGCTCCGCAGCCACGATCATGGGAGGCATGCTTGGCGGAATGACTCGACAGGCTGCCACTGAATTCTCGTTCTTACTGTCATTCCCGATAATGGTTGCGGCGAGCTGCTATGAGATCTACCACTATCATCATCTCCTGACGAAGGATATGCTCTCGTTACTGGGCCTGGGCTTCGTGACTGCCTTTGTCGTTTCGCTTGTGATTGTGGCGTGGCTGGTCCGGTTTGTTCAGCGTCATACTTTTCTTGGATTTGGAATTTATCGAGTTATTCTCGGCGCAGTAATACTCTTCTTATACTATGGCATGGGTCTTTTGAATTGATCCGCTTCCAAGATGAGACGGTTTGTTCAAAAGGGAATGGACTGAAGGACGCTTCATGGCTAAAAGAGCCCATTTCGTATGACTATCCCTGCATGCAAGCTTTGGCAAACAATTGGAAGAATGCTCGTTCAGTGAGCACCTGAAAGAAAGGCAAGAGCCATCGGCTGCACACGAATAGTCTTTTTCGATCTCATCTTGACCTCCTACAGTCACATAAAGAACAGGGCGAGAGAACAGAAAGGCGAGCATTTATTAAATGCTCGCCTTTCATATATATACCAGTCTTCTCAAGCCGGCGATTTCACCGACTCTTAGCCTTGACGGACATCTTATCCCCCCGAGTCATCGACAGGAAACGCGGTGCCAAGGAATGCGGCTTCTGCCCCAGAGTTGTGTTTCAACAATACCGCTTCGACAATAAAGATCACGTCCTCTGCAATGTTCGTCGCATGATCTGCGAGCCTTTCAACATGACGGAGCAGCGCCATGAGATGAGACCCCGGCTCGATCAGGAGCGGGTCCTTCTTCATTTCTTCTATGCATGCATAAAAGGTATCGCGTGTGAGGTCATCGACGATATCATCACGACCGAAGACCGAACGCGCAAGCTGCGGATCGTTATTGATGAATGCATCGAAGGCATCACTCAACATTTGTCGAGCCGCAGCAATCATTACTTTAGCACCGACGCGTTCAAGAAATTCCTGGTAGCCTTCGAGCGGCTCGACACGTTCTGAAAGATTGACCGCGATGTCACCAATGCGCTCGAGGTCGGCATTGATCCTCATCGCCGCCATCATCAGCCGAAGATCAACCGCGACAGGCTGCGAGAGCGCGAAGATGCGTTGGCACTGACCTTCGACCATCAGGTCGAACTCATTCACCCGGCGTTCCCTGTCCTGAACAAGTTTCGCCAGTTCGACATTGGATTCAAAGATTGACTTGATCGCAAGTTCAATCTGTTCATCTACGAGCGAACCCATTCGGATGAGCAGCGTTCGAAGCTTTTCCAATTCATCCTCAAAATGCCGGTGCATACGAATAGCCATTGCGTGTTCTTAGGGATGCAAACAAACAGATCAGCCGAATCTGCCGGTGATATAATCTTCGGTCTGCTTCTTGACGGGATTGGTAAACATCGCGCGTGTCTCTCCGATCTCGATCAACTCGCCCATATAGAAGAATGCAGTGACGTCGCTTACGCGCGCGGCCTGCTGCATATTGTGGGTTACAATGATGATCGTATAGTCCTGCTTGAGATCAAAAATGAGTTCCTCGATCTTGGCAGTAGAGATCGGATCGAGTGCGCTTGCAGGCTCGTCCATTAAAATTACTTCAGGACCTACGGCAAGAGCTCGTGCGATACAAAGGCGTTGCTGCTGGCCGCCCGAGAGTCCAAGCGCTGAGTTGTGCAGCCGGTCCTTCACCTCGTCCCAGATCGCCGCCTGCTTCAAACTTTTCTCTACGATCTCATTCAGGACTTGCTTGTTTTTCACCCCCTGAATCCGGAGACCGTATGCCACGTTTTCCCAAATCGACTTTGGGAATGGATTCGATTTCTGGAATACCATACCAACGCGCTTTCGCAACTCGACAATATCGATCTCCCGATCGTACACATTCACGCCATCGATGATTACCTCACCTGTGGTCTTTACGCCAGGAATGAGCTCATTCATTCGGTTGAGGGCACGGAGGTAGGTGGACTTGCCACATCCGGAAGGACCAATAAGTGCAGTGACTCTCCGCTCGACTACGTCGATGCTAATGTTCTTGAGCGCGTGCTTTGTACCGTAGAAGAGACTCAGATCTTTCGTCTGAAGCTTCGTGGTGCCTTCTGCCATTCTCTCGACCGGCGCTGAAACTGATGCCGATAGTGTTTGCATGCGCAACGGCCGATCGTGTAGGAGTGCTTCGTCCATAAAAACTACCTTACATATTTTCCATCGCCGTGAGAGCTCGCGGCACACTCAGCAGCCGCAAATTTACGGAGTAACTGACAAGGCGTAGCACCCGACGTGCGGGCGGCTACGCCTTACCGATGGAGGTAAAATTAACCTTCTCTCGAGAGCTTCTATTCCCCGCGATTAGATCTTCGCGAAGAATGTCACTCGCCCTACAACATCGGCCTTGCGATCGATATTAGCAGAACTCTTATCTGTGTAGCTATCGATCCAGACGTTCGGTTCAATGTGAACATTCGAGACTGGCTGCCAATCGAGACCGGCGGTGATAAAGCTCTCCTTGAAGCCCTTATCGGTCGTGTTCGCATCAGGATTCCAGGTATCGAAGCGCGCGAAGAATCCGAGCGTCTTCTCCATGATGGGTCCATGTGCGAATACTGAAAGTCCGCCAGGTGTAACATTCGCAGGTGCGCCAGCGACCGTCTGATTCTGTCCAGAGTATTCGACTCCGATCGTGATCGGGTCAAGTTGCAGCGCGACGAAGCCTTTCAACGTGGTGTTCTTGCTCGTGTCGTCGCTATAGGAAGTCTTACCAGTGAAGTCGGCATCGGCAAAGAACTCAACGATGATCTTTTTATCGAGGAACATGCCGAATACCTCTGCATAGTATTTCTTAAACTTATTGTTTTCGTTCTTTTGGTTTGAGCCGTTACCGATCATGGCTGTGTACCCAAAGT
>JABDDM010000066.1 GCA_013287605.1 Ignavibacteria bacterium
ATCAAGGTCCAGTGAAATAGCGTTACAAGCGCGAAGAAAGGCGCGGCCAGTAAGAGGAAAAAGACTCTCCGGGTGACCAAATACTCAAGGAGCAATCCCGTGCTGATCACGAAAAATGTATAGGCAGGAATAACGTCTTCAGAATTCAGGCTGTTTAGGAGCACAAACGCGCTTGACGCGTGCGCGAAGAACACAAGGAGAGCGGCTGGGATCGATTCTGTAAGACGAAGGGCGAGCAGGAAAACCACACCGGACGCGAATGCCCCGAAAATGGCGTTCAAGATAGCGAGCTTCCGGTAGGTGACTACGTCACCGTGAACACCATAGGAGACGAGCCTGTCCGGAATCAGGCGACTAAGATACCCGTAACTCGGAAAGTAGAGGAAGCCTCCACTGTCCAGAGGCCTGCCCGTACCGTGCTCCCAACTGTAGACCGAAGGGGTCTTCCACAATCCGTTCGTAGTTTGCAGGTTCGTGTTATCAATCTTAACGATCAACGCAATGTAGACGACGGCGAGGCAAAACGAAAGGAGAAGCGCGTAGAGGATGGCATTGAAACGCTCCAACATGATCGTGTGTGTGAGGGCAGACGGTTCAAGCCTTCTGACAGCAGACTCCGTATTGTCCTCCTAACAGAACCTCGAAGAGCTCCGCTTCAGTCCCGGAGATTTTCGAGTATAAGCACACAGAAAAAAAAGAAATTAACGCGTTGCGAGTACTTCCATTTCGCGCGGCACGCGTGAGGCACCTTACTTTCCCCGCAATCACCGGGTACACCGAGCCGTCGGGCTTCGACGGACGATAAGCCGGTCACACGTTTGAAAGGTTTGTAGCAGACAAGTCTCCTCTTGATTTCAGTACGCGAACTCTCAAATAAGCGACGGATCCAAACGATGACCCCGCGCGGGAACGATAGCACACTGCTTTGCAGTGCATCAAATTAACCTCATCCGCGGAGCTCGCTCAGCGCTTACGACGAGGTCCGGCGTCGATTCCGAATCAACTAAACTCCGCACACTTCTCCAACAACAGCGCTTGTCGAGAAGGAGGTTGAGTTCATCCTACTTCCCTCGAGGCGATAAACGACCTCGGAAAGGTCCGAGTACCGAATCGTAGAGCTTTCGCCGCCGTGTGCCTACCGGCAGGATGTCGCTGCGCAAAGTTCGCCACCGGTTAAGCAGGCGCCATCCCGCAGAATCCTGGACATCCCGCCAGAATACCTCAAGGCGCTGTTTTTCGGCCGGCATGTCGGCTAATTCGCGCCCATATGTATTGACGGTATCGATCAGGCGAATAAGGTCTTGATCCGAAAGGTGATTTTTAACTGCTTGCATCAATTGAACCAATTGCGCGTCCGATTCGTCCAATTGAAGTTGTGGTTCCAACTTTCTAGGCATCGTTTCACCGCCCTGGGAGGTGGCGCGTGGGAAAGATATAGTGCGGGACGCCTCGTTAAGCGAGAACCAATACCAGTGTGCCTGAGGCGAAAAAAAATCGTCGCCCAGGAGCGTTCTCAACTCAGCCATTCTAGCTGGATTACTGATAATTTCAGCAAATAGGCTCTCCGCAGCCGAATGAAGAGGTAATCGATTGCGCGAAGTGAAGTCGATAATTGAGATAGCTTGCGGAACCCTAGAGGAGATGTGTCCGAGCCAGAAACTTGGGTTACTGGCGTTAGCACCCATCCAGATAGTTTCGTCCGTACCGTGCCAGATGCCCTGCTCACCATAGTCCGAGCTGGAAATTTCATAGCGGTTATCCGACATATCGTGCATCAGGACCACATGCGATTTGTTAACGAGTTGGGGCAGCAGCTCACACAGTACCCATTCTGCGATCTCGAAGCCGTGAGCATCCCACAAGATCAAGCAGCGTCCCGCGGACGACAACTCAGGTCTCAAGTCATATCGCAATATATTGCACACTTCGACCTGTCCAGGCGTGAACCATCCCGATGGGACAACACCCTCCAAGCGTTGAACAGTATGTTTAAACCAATCGTCGCTTAGGCAAAGACTGAGAACGCGGCAGGCCTTTGCTCCGCCGAGCCGATGAGCTACCTCAATAAAGCAGCAAGTTGAATTGCCAAGTCCGCGTCCTAGTTCAACTATGAGGTCTGGACGGAACTCTAAAGCGAAGGCGGCGAATTCCGCCCATTGATAGAGATTTAAGTCGGTCGTACGTCCGACTGCTGCGCTTAATACTTTGAACCTGTCTTTTAAGTCAGCGATCGCCTCACGTTGATTCCACAGCGCCTGGCCGGGCGTGAGCGGAGATAGAGCTGTCAAAGAGGGTTTCGAGCCGAGCATTTCATTCTCCTCTGTTTCAGGCGATCGATATGACTTCACAGGCTCCATTGGTGTACTACTTTATCGCAAGATCATCAGCTGATGAGGGCATAAAGCTGCAAGGAACTGCAAGGGACCGAGCACAGGGCTTTCCTTGCGAACCGCGTAGTGCAACGCTTTGAATCAAATAGGGCAGGGAGAAACCACCATAATTCCCACTCGTTGAGCAATCCAGTCAGTGTGGAGCGAGAAAGGTCACGAGGAAGCATCGGGATCGAGACGATGTGCAAGTTCGATTCTCGAGAACAAAAAGCTCGCGATGTCCGACGGAGGCCCATCGTGGTATGTTTGTTGAATGACCGTTCATCACTCCTCACGAAATTAATGCACGACGGTGTCTCGCTCACTACTCTACTCGCAACACCATCAGTCGATGATGGATATAGAGAGGCAGAAGCTGCAGGCCGGAATCTCCGTGGCGAGAAGCGTGATACGACAGCGTTACCCCCTGGATTCTCTGCGGAGTAGTGTCGCGGAACAGCGTCCGTTTGAGCCATGGGATTCTTTGGAGGGCTGTTCGCACCAATTTTTTTCCAACCTTCTTATTCGGGTACATGCTTGCAGGATCCACCGGTCGCGTCCCTCGCCTCGCGGGGTTGACTTTCAGACCCGCGCCCCGCCTAAACAGTTCCTCCTTCAGCTTTGGAAACGCGCCGAAGTGCATGTTACATCCCATTACGATTACCAACGTTCCGGGACGCACAATAACGTGAGGAAGCAATTTGTCCCAAAGAGGAAATAATTTGCTGTGCCATGCCTCGTAATCCATGGCATTCGCAAAATCGCTGACCTCCTCAAATACCTTTTGTTCAGCCATTTGCCCCTTGCTCAATCGCCGGTCCATTTGTTCTTTCACGAGCCGAACGCGTCTCTGCACGTATTCAGAACGCTCGTAATAGCAGTCGATCAATAGGATGTCGGGAGAGAGAACCTCTCCTTTCTCGGCAGTTGCGGATAGATCGCATAAGGGAGAACCGGAGGGAGAAATGTCCTCCCACATGCGTCGAATGAGTTCAAATGTCACCGCATTTTGCCCCACATAGACGAGCAGGGAATCCGGTGACGCTACTCGGAGGCTTTCGCGCAGGTAAAGACCCAGAACTTCCGGTTGGTAGTGACACAGACGATGGAGGGATTCTGTCCGCCAATCCACTTCCTGGCTCATCGGTAAGTCCCCATTTATGGAAGCCGATAAATCAGGGGAACATACCCTCTCTTTTGTGATCTTGTCGGCAAGCAAAAATATAGGCAATTGGACGTCCTGAAGTCCCCAATTTGGTTGATTCGCCTCGATTACATTCTGCCGAGTCACATTGGTAGAGAGATCGTTGTGAACGATACCGGTTACAGTTTTAGCCCATTCGCCGCTGAGATAATGGTCTTGGTGCAAGACCCACAACTTCCCCAATAGGTGTTCGGTTCGGCCTCCGTTGAGCAGCCACATACGTTTCGCAAGATTCGAGTCAGAATGAAAATACTTGTTCATGGCTTCGTCGAACCCGCGCAAGCGAATGAAGTATTCGCGAGGTGCAAGCTGAAAGTCTCCGGGCGCGTCAAATAATATATATTTCTGGTATTGCCAGTCAGGTGAAGTCTCGGCAACGGCAGCCCGGTTGGAAATCAACCAGTCTCGTAGGATCCGAATATTAGCCGCGGGATCAGTTCGGCGGAGGGAAGACCAAACGCTCTCCGGAATGTCCATACGGGGCATCTCATAAAAACTGTCACCCACGTTTCGGAGTAACTCAGCCAGATTCTGGCAGTGCGAGGAGAGCACGAGCAAAACATCGGGATTGGTAGACAAGATCCAGTGGTTCTGGGGATTTGAACGAACTATGGCAGCATTGCGGGAAACATTCTCAAGGATGGGAAGCGGTGAATCTTCTTTAATTAACTCATGGATGCCTGCCGAAATACGAATCACCTTAACAAGGTTCAGTGCCTTGTCGGTCAGAGTATCCCATATGAATTCTGGCAGCGTCGGAAGATGATCTGGCGTGTTGTAATCGGTGAAAAGAATTTCATCTTCGTTCGTCAGCACCTCTGCGAGGCAATTGAATGCTAGGGCCGTTCTCTTAACCAAGTTATAGCTATAGTTGTCATTTCTTCCATAGGTTATGATGGAGATCACAGCAAGCCCCAAGAGATCATTCTTAATGCTGATGGCGATTGCGGGCGCCGACGGAGCACTCTACCATATCCCCAATCAACTCAGCAGATCAGGATGTTTCTGGCCAGCGCAGCAGATTAGCGTGATGATTGGCGAACTTTATCGGCGCTATCTGCGCGTAACGGGCCGGTCCGATCGAACGAGGATTAATCTTTTTGGCATAAGACGGCATATTGTCCACCTAAAGGAAATTGGGAGAGTATCTCTTCAGTTGCGGCCATTTTGGAGTAAAGCCGTTCAGGAAAATACAGAAAATAACTCGTGGCGAGAACCTTCATTTGCGCAGCACGTGTTAGTCTTTTAGTCTTCCCCGCAGTTAAGAGCTGTGCATGAGAGTCTATTGGGCTCCGGCGAACGATAAGCCTGGTGATCGGATTGAATGGGTTGTGTTCGATGATGCAAAACAGTCCATTTGGTTTGAGCACGCGAGAGATGTCCAAAGTGAGAAGTGGCCGGTCAGCAATGTCGACGTGGTGATAGACGCAAACCGCCGTGACGAAGTCAAAGCTCCTATCTGTAAATGGAATCTGCCGTGGTGAAGCCTGGTGCCGGATATTCAAGCCATCGGAACTCCGGATCATTCCAGCAGAAATGTCACAACCTACGACCTCGCCGAAGTGCTTCTTACCCATTTGCAATAACGTACCTTCTCCGCACCCTACATCCAACCAGCTAGCCGATTGCGTTCCCTTCCCATGGCGTTCACAAAAAGCCAATAAGAGTGCGAGTTTTCTTTCAAAGAAAAACCGTGGCTCGGCAAATCGCTGTCGAAGGGGATCCTCTAGAAGTTTGCCGTACCCGGCTGCGGCGTACTTGTCGAATTCGGCAGACATCACTTAACCGTGGGGAAAATTGACCCTAAAGACTATACAGGAAGTACAAAAAAAAGGACGAATTCGCCTCTGCGTTCGAATCCTGGCAATTGACGACATTTTCACGGTTGGCCAGGTTACGGAATGCTAGCCGACGTAGCGCGTACTGCTGCTTGCATCCACTTCCAGGTTTTTGCTAGCCCCTGCTCCAGTGGCGTTGTCGCCTGCCAGGATAGGCATTTCCGTGCTCTGGTCGCATCCAGGATATTCACGGGAACGTCGACCTCACGAGCCTCTCGTTTGAGAATATGGAAGTGACAATCGGTTGCACGTTCCATCATTTCAATCAGATTTAATAGCGACGTGCCGATACCCGTCCCGATGTTGAACACCCTAAAAGGTGACTGCTGTCCAAGTGCCGCTCGAAGTGCCAAAGCCACATCGGTAACGTAGACGTAATCACGCGTAATCGACCCATCTCCCCAAAGCTCTATGGGTTCTCCTCGCTGCAATCGATTCAGAAACGCTCCTACGACACCCTGTTCTCCATTGATCGGCAATCGTGGGCCGTAGCAGTTGCTGATTCTAAGGACCGTATAGTCCAAGGCATGTTGAATCCGAAACAGCTCTAAATATTTCTCAATGGCTAACTTCACGACGCCGTAAGAACATCGCGGTTCTGTACTGTGGCACTCCGAAATCGCTTGTTTGTCTGATTTTCCGTATACCGTTCCTCCTGAAGAAGCAAAGATTACTTGTTTCACATTTTCATGCACGCAAATTTCGAGGAGCCTCAAAGTCGAAATTAAATTGCTATCTGCGTCGAAGACCATGTCCTGGTTAGACGTTGTGGGTACGGTCGTCGCAATGAGATGATAGACATGATCGCAGCCTTTTACTGCATTCGCTAAAGTTTGAGCGTCGCGGAAATCTCCCACCGAGAATTCGACGCTGCTCTTCACGCCCGCTAATGTCGCTGAAAGACTTGGGGAACGGCTGAACACCCTTACCTGGAAAGCACTTTCTAACAGAAGTTCAACCAGATGGGAGCCAATGAAACCCGAGCCACCGAGAACGAGGCAGCGACTAGGGTTCATAAACCGCGGTCCCTTTGGTTAGAAGCAATGGCAAGGCCTTCAGCATAATTGGGAAGGCATCGTTAGACCAGACGATGCTCGGCGGCATGTTCCGAAGTCGTTGATAGGATGACATAGGACGGACGCTCCATCATTCTAAAATGAATCCTCGCCAGGTATTCTCCAAAAATACCCAACGCGAACAATTGAGCGCCTGAAAAAATGATGATGATCGAAGCTAGAAACGTAAACCCTGGTACATTAATGCCATGTATGAAGTATCGACCCAGCACAAAACCTAAGATCACGATTCCGAAAAGCGTAACACCAAAGCCTACTAATGATGCTAGTTGTAAGGGAATAACACTAAAACCGGTCATCATGTTTAGTGCGTGAGTAATTAACTTCCGAAGCGTGTATTGCGATTTCCCGGCGCGTCGGGGATCATAACGCACGGAGACAGCAGAGAATCGGCTTCCACCCCAAGTTAGTAGAACGTCAACAGAAACAAAGGAACTCTGATAATCGGCGAAAGCATCGCGCAATTTTGTCCGGAACGCCCGATAAGGACTAACTTTGCTCGCGGTTTCTGCACCGAGCGCACTCTTCAAAGCCATCTTCGTTATGCTCGCCGCCGCGTTGCGCAGAAATCCATGTTGACCGTCATTCGGTACTCCATAAACTACGTCGTATCCTTCCGCGAGCTTGGACAATAACTTATGGATCTCACCTGGGGGGTGTTGTAGATCGTCGTCCATAATCACGATGACTTCTTCCTTTGCAGCCCGGATACCGCAGAGCAATGCATTGTGTTGGCCATAGTTCCGCATCAAGTTGATTCCGCGAATCCACGTATGGATGGAAGCGAGCCGGTTAATTTCGTCCCAACTTCCATCACGGCTGCCATCGTTCACCAAAATCACTTCATACCGATATGATAATTGCCCGAGCTCTGTGCCCAATTGTTCAATCAATTCGGATAGGATCACTCGGCTGTTGTAAACCGGTATGACAACCGAGAGGCTCGGTTTTGCAAAGCTGCAATCGATCATTTAAGATTCTCGCATTCATCACTGTCGGATAGCGGCATCTTGTTAAGATGAGATATTATAAAAGCAGTAGCGAAGAAACGAAATGTTACTTTGGCTTCTCGCTCGAGCGCAGACCTCGTCTGTTAGATCGTGAGCAGTTTGTTCCTCACATCTTGAGGAGGCGTTGATGCGCCAAATGGCCAGAAGGTAGCTTCCCGTTTTGAGAGTGGCAATTCATAATCACTATGCCGGCCAAGAGGTTGCAGAGACAGAATTTTCGAGAAGGATTCAGGAAGCGGCCCGCCGTCTTGGATGGGATGCCGCTGAGGTCGGTTCGTCCACCGAAATAAAGCGATTCAAACCTGATTTCGTTGTTGCACTTCATTTCCGCACCCCGAAGTTAACGCAATACCCAACTTATGGGTCCATGGTTACACCGCCGTCTTTTTTCGCCGATGACGACCAATTCATTAAGAATATCTTGAGCTATGACACATACCTCTGCTCGTCAGAGCACATAAAGTCCTGGTTAAAAGACATTCTATACCTAACGCAAAAGAATTATTTCTTCGTGCCTTGGTATACGACGTGTCAACTTGTTCCATATCGAGCGCCGCAAATTGAAGTACCCCGTCTTTTTTATGCAGGAACCAACTGGGACGGGCCGCGATTTGGCGAATTGTTCGCACGGCTTGACACGGAACAGTTCCTTGAGATCTACGGCCCTAAGAGCGCCTGGACGCATATCAAACACTCTTATCGGGGAGTCTTACCGTTCGACGGTGTGACTATCCTGAACGCGCTCAATACCGCTGGAGTGGGATTGTGCTTGCATAGAAAAGAACACTGTGACGCGGCGACGCCCTCTTCCCGAATTTTCGAGATCGCCGCTTCCGGTGCCGTCGCGATCTGCCAAGAGCATCCTTTCATTAAAAATGTGTTTCAGGATTCCGTTCTGTATCTTGAATGCACAGACGATGCCCAAAGACTTACAGGTCAGATTTCGGGGTACATGCAATGGATAGCAGGCAATCCAGAGGGCGCTCTGAGATTATCCCGACGGGCCTACGATATTTTCGCTCAGAACTACACTTTGGAAAAACTCTTGGCGGATTTGGCCCCACGGCATCAACAATTGGTCGAGCGAAAGAAGTTTACGCCGAATCGTTCTCCCAAAGCCTTGGGCGACAAGAGCGCTCAGTTTATCGTGAGAGTTGGAGATCGAGGAGTCGGATACGTTGAGCGCGCTCTGGATAGCATTGCCTGCCAAAGTTACCCACAAGTCGGCGCGATAATAGTTCAGTATAAAGAAGTGCCGAACCTTTCCCGGCTCCTCGATAAATATAACAATCGACTCCCAATTCAACTGGTCCATAGCTCGTACACGGGCTCTCGGAGCACCCAACTATGGGATGGCCTCAAGGCAGTTTCTTCCGAATATTTCTGCGTTCTAGATGATGACGATGCCATTCACCCAAACCATCTCAGTTTACTGGTGCAGTTGCTTGACCAATTTGGGGATTGCGGGGTCGCTTACTCGGGAGCCATCCGCATTTGGGAATCCGGTCCGGCTACCGGAGCTTCTGCCGAATTACCCGCCGAACCTTCAGAATTAATGTATTTCGAACCGTTCGATTTAGGTCGGCTTGTGACCTTGGATAATTTCATAACCTCGAACGCATTCGTTGCCCGCGGTTCTCTTCTCAATGATTTAGGAAATGACCCCCAGTTGCCCTTATTGGAGGATCTATTTCTGCTGTTGTTTCTCTGCCGGAAAACGAATTTTGTTTTCAGCTATGAAGCCACCTGCGAGTTCTGTTGGCGGGGGCAGAAAAACGATAATTCAGTTTTGATGAATCGGCAAAACTGGGAAGCAGCGAGGAAACGGATCGAGAAACTGCTTTGGAAAGACAGTGTCCATTCGACTCAACAGATCGGACGTTCGAGCTTATCTCAACTAGAGACTCACCTGGAGAGCAGGCTGACTGAGATCTTGACCCAAACGAAAGCCAACGCTGACGCGATCGCAATTCGATTAGATCGTTATTTGAATTCTCCGTTCTTGAATGTAATTCGTCGGATACGTCGTACGTTACTCCGCCTGCCTCCACCAGAGGTCTAATTTCGTCACGACTGTGGACACGTGACAGGCAAATACGAAGATCCTGCGGATCTCTCCATAGGAGACTTTCCCCAACACAATTGATCCAACTTGTAATCCAACAAGACCGCAGCCTCTGAAAAGCGATTGAATCTCGTCCTTCGAATAAATGTGCACAAAAGCATCGCCTTTTGGCTCGAAACCTTGCTGTCGATGCTCCATACGTGGCTCCGCCTGCACAAAATCGATCGCCACCAAGCTTGCGGGTTCAGTTGATTTGAAATATTGCCCAGTGCGGAGGCGAAATCGGGGAACAAATGCTCAAATGTCGAGGAGAAAATTACCCAGAGCCGAGTTGGCAGCTCTCAACTGGCGCCGGAGTTCATCCAGCTCTGACGCTAGGCCTGCTTCAATAGTGCCCGTGTACTTTTCATCATAGCAACCGGCTTTCAACTTCGCGCAAGCCGAGTCCATTGCCGCGCAAGATTTTATTTCCGCGTTATCGGCCATAGCTCTGTCCAGACGTGAGCACACTCGCCAGAAAAGGAGAAGATTACCGACAGATACACGTCGGTCTGTCGGCCCTAACGAAACTCGAAATCACGAAGTGTAGTGAGTTGAATGTTACAGTCTGTTAGGCTGCGTGCAACATCATTAACGAAATGCCACGGGCCGTTAAGGAGCTTCTCATTGTCTGCCGTCGGCATTCTCAGTATCGCGCCCATTTAATCGGATTCTTCGAAATGGATACGGTTTTACGCGAACCTCAACGATAAGGCACGAGGCCTCGATTGAACATGAATGAAAAAGCCAGCGAGCCGACGATCACACAACAGGCAAATCTGCCGGCCCGACGTGGTGGGTTGCCGTGGCTTCTGGCAGCCTTGTGTCTTACGGGGGTTTTCTTAACTAACAACTCAAAAATCGTTACTGGAGCGCAAGTCCCCATTTGGGACGCTAGGGCCTTCTATGCTCCCGAGTTCACGCTTGTTGCCGATCACGCCCGCATTGGGCGGTTGCTCTTGTGGGACCCGTGGGTCGCTGCAGGTGCTCCGGACTATGCCGACCCTCAAGTAGGCGCCGCGTCACCGATTCTGGTTATCACTGCTGCCATCACCGGAGGTGAGGAAAGGGGATTCATCACTTATTGGCTACTCATTTGGCTTTTGGGACCACTTGGGCTTCTTATATTCGCCCGCCATCTCGGCTCGCCACCGTGGACGGCCTTTGCCATCGCCCTGGGGTACGCTTTCTGCAGTTTTTATACAGGCCATGCAGAACACACCACATTTATTTATTCGTTTTCATTCTTGCCTCTAATCACATGGCGTTTCGATGCAGCGCTGCGATTCGGACGCCTGCGACCCGCCGCTGAGGCAGGGGCACTCTGGGGGCTGTCTGCGCTAGGCGGCTACCCAGAGCTGACGATCCTGAGCGGCAGCTTCGTAGGGTTGTGGGCGCTAGGACGGTGCTGCTTCGCCTCATCAGATGCGCCTAGGAACCCGGCAGGCTCGGTTGCCAATCGCTTTCGTTTCGCTGCTGTAGCGCTCTTGATATTGTTTGGTCTCGGCATTCTGGTCCTCTCCCCCTCCTATGTCGCCTTCTTCAAAGAAGGCTCTGGTTACACAGACCGAGCAGGTCCCCTATCGCCATAGATCCTTCGGGCGTTCCACGATCGCGAGCAAAG
>JABDDM010000067.1 GCA_013287605.1 Ignavibacteria bacterium
ACACGACAGCGCTTGTCGGCAACGATCTCTCGACACTGCCCGACTATCCCGCCGAGATTCGAGCTCCACAAGGTACGCTCTATGGCGTATCAGGATTCCAGATCCATTTCTCGTCGCGAGAGATCCACACGCCCGGTGATAATCCGGATGTGCTCGTCGCAATGAATCCAGCGGCGCTGAAGGTGAATCTTCATGATCTCAAGCCAGGCGGCGTCATCATCGTCAACGAAGATGCATTCGAAGAGCGCAACTTCAAGCTCGCAAAGATCGAAACGAACCCGTTAACCGATGGAAGTCTGAGCGGTTATACTGTGTATCCGTTGCCACTGACGAAGATCACGCTGGAAGCAGTCAAAGATCTCAAACTCGGTACGAAGGAGGGCGGACGTTCGAAGAATATGGTCGCGCTTGGACTCGTCTATTGGTTATACAATCGTCCAATGGAGCCAACGATCGAATGGCTCAAATCAAAGTTTGGAAAGACGCCGTCGCTGCTCGAAGCAAACCTTCGCGCACTCAAAGCCGGCTACTATCTTGGCGAAACCGCTGAACTCTTCAATGCGCGATACGAAGTAAAGCCTGCCAAATTCCACCCGGGACGTTATCGCAATATCATGGGTAACGAAGCAACCGCCATGGGTCTCATCGCAGCTTCGGTGAAATCTGGCCTAACAATTTTTCTTGGATCCTACCCGATCACACCTGCATCCGATATTCTTCATGAGCTTTCGAAATACAAGAATTTCGGCGTCAAGACATTCCAGGCTGAAGATGAGATCGCCGGTGTTTCCGCAGCGATCGGGGCTTCGTTCGCTGGGCATTTAGGAGTGACCACCACATCAGGCCCAGGCCTTGCGCTGAAAGCAGAAGCGCTTGGCCTTGCGGTCATGACGGAGCTTCCGCTGGTCGTTATCGACGTACAGCGTGGCGGACCATCAACCGGACTTCCGACGAAAACTGAACAGGCTGACCTGATGCAGGCGATGTTCGGGCGTAATGGCGAATGTCCCGTCGCTGTCGTCGCAGCGGATTCTCCTGGTGATTGCTTCTGGACTGCGTTTGAGGCTTGCAAGATCGCGCTGAAGTATATGGTACCGGTCATCATGCTCTCTGATGGATATATCGCGAATGGCGCAGAGCCTTGGTTGATTCCTGAAGTTGATGCATTGCCGGAGCTCAAAACCAAGCAGCGTACAGATCCCGAAGGCTATTTGCCTTATCTGCGCGATGAAGATAATGCGCGGCCGTGGGCTATTCCGGGCGTTGCAGGACTTGAGCACCGCGTTGGAGGAATCGAGAAACAACACATCACCGGTAACGTCAACTACGATCCGAAGAACCATGAGTTCATGGTCAAGCTTCGTCAGGAGAAGATCATGGGTATTCAGAAGGATGTCGAGAAGACAAAGGTCCTCGGGCCCGATAAAGGTAAGATTCTCATACTCGGATGGGGTGGCACCTATGGTGCGATCACCGCAGCAACTGAGCGCATGCAATCTCAGGGAATCGCGTCAGCGCATCTTCGCTGGCTGAATCCGCTTCCGCCAGACCTGGGCGAGATCCTGAAAAATTACGAAAAGATCGTGATCCCCGAACTCAATCTTGGTCAGCTTCGCCGCATCATCCGGGCTGAGTATCTCGTCGATGCCATCGGCATCAACAAAGTGCAGGGCCTGCCCTTCACACCACACGAGATCGTTGAAGAGATTGAGAAGATCCTTGCGACGATGTAGTCCGCGATTCGAAGAGTTGAATTCAGAAGCCCTTCCATTCGGAAGGGCTTTTCTATTGGTTGTGGGATAAAGCAGATCTCACTCGCAAGCGGCTATAAGCCTCTTTTCCAGCTCCTCAACAGGTTACTGATGAGCTTGGCAGGCGAGCGGAATATTATTGTCTTCGCCTAAAATGTGCGATGTCGCTTTTAGACTGAATCGAAAAGCCCTTCCAATTGGAAGGGCTTTTCTAGAACTGGTAGCATGCTCCAACCTTCACGCCCCTTCGCACAGTATACGCGAGGTTAAACGAGACGTGATCCGATGTATGCAAGTGTAGATCTGGTCCGATGTTGAATGCAAAAGGAATTGTGGTATTCCAAAGAAGGACAGCTCCGACGCCGAGGACATCTCCGATGTAAGCTCCTACATGGAAACCAAAGTAATCTTCCTTAACAGGTCTATCCGCGACCAGGCCACCATTGACTCCACTCTGGCCAGTGTTGGGCACATTCACATTTATATTATAAATGCCGTATTCCAGGCCGACATAAAAAGACGGGTTTCTAAAACCGAATTCAATCCCAATCCCAAAACTCTTTGCAATCGAGAAACTTCCGCCGATGTAAGGCTTTGTGCGTACGTGCTGAGCAAGGGCGACAGAGAACTGCGCGATCACGAAGAGAGATACTGTAAAACTTATGAAAGCATTCAGCCACGAGAAAGGACGCTTGGGTCTACTCATAGAGTCAGTCGGAACACAAGGCTCAGCTAGAGGCTCAATCTACAAGCAACCTTCATCGTTCCGATCGATGATTCGAAGGGTTCTCCCGTTCACCGATACCCCGCAAGCTCCTGAAGAATATGCCAGTTCTTGAGTCTGTCTTCTTGCGCCTTGAGCATCTCCGGCGTCGGCGTGCCTTCTTTGTCGAACTGCTTTGCGAAGCGTCCTTCGGTGCGGGCAAAATGGATGAAGTCAATTTGCGTACCGTCTGCATTGACGAACCAGTCTTCGTGCGAGGCTGGATTTCCAGCAAGGCTGACCCTTGATGCAATAGTGTCGCCTTTACGAGGATCGTGAACGAGCAGCGGAAATGCGCGCGAATCGACCGCATGCTTGGCCTGGATCATCGATTGATCGTCTGCAATGCCGTGCTCTGGCTGACAAGGCGTGTAGACGTTGATGATCGCAGGACCGGGGTACTCGTTCGCGGCGATGATCGCGCGATAAAAATGATTGATGTGAGCGGCTGTTGTCTGTGCAACAAACACATCCGGATGCATCATCATGATCTGTGCAATCTCTTTGCGGCGCTCCGACTTGCCCCGATGGATTTTTCCCACGCTCGACATTTTGGCTTCCTGGCTTACAAAGCTTGCCGTCGATGCCTGTCCGCCGGTGTTTGAATAGACCTGCGTGTCGAGGATCAACACCTTGATGTTCATTCCGCTCATCATCATGCGTGAGAGCGATTGGAATCCGATATCGAGCATTGCGCCATCGCCACCGATCACCCAGATCTTTTTGTCGGACCAACCGAGCTGATCCCAGCGCCCGCGCACACCCATTGCAACGGCAGGGGAGTTCTCGAAAAGCGAATTCGTCCACGGCACTTCGTACGGATTGTATGGGTACGTCGATGCATAGACCGTATTGCAACCAGTCGAGGCGACGATCCCTACGCTTTGCTGACCATACACAAAGCCGGTCGCTGCCAGCATCATCCTGATTGCGGTTGCTTCGCCGCAACCCATGCATGAACCCGCACCACCGGTGTAAAGCATCGCATCGTGCGAGAGCATCATGTCCGCGAGTACCTTGTCCTGAATGTATTCACGCCGCGTTGCCGGGAGCGAATCAAAAATCGAAAATTCCGTGCGTGCATTCATGAGTGACGCGTCGGTCTTCGCCACCATCTTGAGCGCCCCGTGCTCACCGCATGCGACGACGCACTCTGCGCATCCTTTACAGCGCGCCGGATCAATGGTGAGAAAGAAATAGCCGCCTTCGATGCCCTTCTTTTTCGGAACATCGTAATACTTTGTCGTTTTGGCAAGCTGCTTTCGATCGAGGGAGTACAGATTGCCTCCGAGAATGACGTTTGCAGTCCGCTCCAACTCTGATTCAGGAATCACCTTTGCCAGAATTGCCGTATCGGGGCATTCAGTGATGCACTCCATGCAGCCAACGCATTTGTCGGCAATGAGCTCGGGCAGTTCAGGAGCAATGTAAGAGAAATCACGAAGACGAGCAGTACCGCCCGGTATCCAACTCAGTGCGACGCTGACATCAGCATCGAGATCCTTCTCGGCCGTTCCGCAATTATACCCGCTTACGATCCGATCGCGAAAATCGGAAGCATACACATCAAGAGAATCGATGAGATCAAGCGGTGACGCCTCGGTGCTGGTTGTCAATGTGTCCATTGTATGATTGGAGTGATTATGTGTTGTGCATCGCTGGGGCGTGCGATGAATTCTGCACCATTTCTACAGGGATCTCCATCAGATCGTCAAATCCTCTGCGAACTGCCGTTAGATTGTCCTGGATCACTCGTTCGCCTCGTTTCGAAAAGTACTTTCGCAGTGATCGCTCAACACCTGCCATTAGATCGTCATGGCTAAGTCCGTGCGCGGCAGCGAATGGCGCAACTTTGAGGAAGATACCGAGCAGGACGATTCCCTGCATGCGCTGCTGCAGATCGGGCACGTCGGTGCTTTCACGTGAAATGCGGACTGTGTCGAGATACAACAGTCTGATCTTCTTACTCCGGATTGCGTCGCGTGCCTTCGCAGGAATCGCGTTCCACACTTCCTGGGCATTGGTAAGTGGCGTCTGAATAAAGACCATTCCGCCATCCGCGATGCCCATCAGCGGATCACCAATGTTAAATGCGTTGACGTCATTGAGTGGAATGAACTCAACCTGTTCAAGCTCGCAGTGCGGAAGGATGTGTTCTTCCGCGCACGTCAGGTAATAGGTAGTTGGCAGACCCTTCTTCTCCGATCCATACTTCGGATATGCCTGGACATGCAAGCCGAAGATATCTGCGGCGAGACTCGCGATCACTTTGTTCGTCGTCACCGAGCCATAACCTCCGACAGAATGTCCTCGCATCGAAAACGCTCCGGTGGGCCGGACATCCGGATCGATCGTCCTATCCAGAGCTGTTGCATGCTTGATCCCGAGCGAGAAATACCATTGTGGCGCCATTGCCTGGACCTTCGCATTGTTGAGTGTAACATCCTTGACTTCCTCTTGCGCACGCATGTGTTGGAACACTGCTAGAATATCTCCAGGGCGTGTATCACGGCTTCCCAAGCCATAGGTTCCTGAGAAGATAAGTGGCACTCGACTTCCAGAAATCATTGAATGGTCCGCAAACGCCGCCTTCACTTCAAGTGTAAGCGGATTATCTTTTGCGAGAGGATTATCCATGCGTTCGAGGACTGCGATTGCTTTTGCATTCGAAATCGCGGCAACAAGTTCTTCGGCAGGGAATGGCCGAAACATCGTAACATTCAACACCCCGACTTTCCAGCCTCGGTTCTCGCGCGCCCAGATTGCGGCTGCTTTGGCCGTTTCTACCACTGAGCCCATTGCGATGACGACATAGTCGGCGTCGTTGGTCATGAATGCCTCGACTGGCGCGTAGCCGCGGCCCGTCATTTCTTTGAACGTAGCAAATGCGTCGAGAAGGGAAGACTTTACGCGATCGGTAAAATACCGCTGCGCGATCTTTCCCTTCATGTAGCTATCCTGATTTTGCACAACGCCGATTGCGTACGGCTCTGCGGGGTCGAAATGATTTTTCAGTTTCTCATGCGGATCGCCGACAAATTCTTTCATCATCTCCGGCTCCGGGAGCAGGATGTTCTCGATCGTGTGCGTCGTGAGGAATCCATCCTGAATAGACATGAACGGTGTGCGGCTTGCCTCGGCCGTCCTTCTGGCGATGAGCCCCAAATCGGCGGCTTCCTGCGCATTCTTTGCAAAGAGCATTCCCCAGCCGCAATCGGTAACGGCCATCACATCGTCATGACCAGCATGCACGTTAAGCGAGTGCGACGTGAGCGCGCGTGCCCCGATGTGAAAGACGACCGGAAGCCGTTTGCCGCTAATGGTGTAGAGCACTTCCTTCATAAGCACGAGTCCCTGACCTGAGGTAAAGTTGGAAACTCGCCCACCGCAAAGCGCATAACCCTCACACGCTGAGGCGGAGCTATGCTCCGATTCGGGTTCGAGAAAAAAAATCGGCTCGCCCCACAGGTTCGTTGCTCCCGATGCCGCCGAGAGTTCATAACCATTTCCCATATTTGTAGAGGGGGTAATCGGGTAAGCGCAAGCGCCTTGCGTGATTTGCGTATCCACCCACACAACTGCCGAAGAGCCATCGGCTGTCGTCGGAATACCCGGATACTTCGGAACGCTGGGACTCTGCATCAGTGGTTCTGTTGAAATGAATGTTAAACTTTTGAAGTCTGTCAGACGAGCATGTTCACATTGATCGCAGCTCGATCGCATTCTTCCAGGCAGTACGGACCGAGTCGCTGCTCGCAGCCATTGCAGAGCTCCTGGATGATATACGGGTAATCGCTATTAACGACCCACCAATTCAAACTCGAAGCAGGCATGTGTGCGGGGACAATAGCTCCCGTGGGACACGCACGAACGCATTTCCCACAATCATTGCAGAGTTCGGTAGAGATGTAAAAACGCATAGGATGAACCTCCGGCTTAGCTTTCCACACTTCTGGCGATGGGACAATCCCCATTCTTCGACTTGAAAAAGGACGAAGACCGTGCCATGTGTTGAAATCCTGCTGGAAACGAGGGAATTGAGAGAAAGAGGGTGTCTCAGCGCTTGGGAGAAGGTTGGCCAGATCAAATCATTGGATCATCCGATAAAGAAATCTTACCAAGTGGAAAGAATCCTGACTCTGTTGAGGTGTAGGATGATGGCCGTCTGGCAAAACTTACGCTTAAAATTGAGCGTAAGGGCCGAGTAGTTTCAAGGGCTTCAACTGACTCAATGGTACTTTCTTCGGAAGATTTCCCAGTAATGGATGACTGTGTCAGGCACATAGTCTCGCGAAAGAAGACTGTCGAAGCCTGGGATGCTATCGGCGGTGACGTGTGGAGAGTTCGTTAGGAAATTGGAATGATGGCTTGGCGAATCAGAAACAATGATGAGTAAAGGCTTCGCCGAAGCGAGCGAGTCGATCAGTTCTCTTCGCCACCGAAGTTGATATTCTGTGTATCCTGAAACCGGACGTTTCATCCCTAGTCCGAGTATTGTCGTGAAGCGGCTTGCTGGCTGGAGTTCAGAACTCCAGTAAAGATTTGGGTCAGTGCAGATCTGCTCAATCCTGTCCCCTTGCTTCGTCTGTGATTGCACATAGGCTCGCAGATCATCTTCTTTACGGTTATTATAGCTATAATATTTGGCAAACGCGTCGCGAGCATAGCCTATTGGATAGTGAGATGTGCCCAAACCCCGAACGAGAAACGAGGCAGTGGGCCACGGGTATGCAAGCAGAACAAGGATTATTGCAACGGTTGCCAATCCCCATCTGCGCAACAACTTGCTCCGCGATCGAATCATGACTTCCTCAATAAGAAGAGCAAAGAGCACCGCCAGCAGGATAAGGAGACCTTCGTACTGATACCGCCAATACTTTGCCATCACAATGATGGATAATCTTGCGGCAAGATAGTAGGCCGTGAAGAGGTAGAGATCGAAGGATGTAATCGGACGCTTGAAGATGGATTGATGAGCATCAGATAGGTTCGGGGAGCGACGTTTCCTGAGTTCGAGGACTATGCCGAAGATACAGGCAATGGTGATGATATTCGTTAGCAGCTCCAGTTGCCCCCGGGATACTGAGCTAAAGGGTACACCGTAAACTGGCAGTGCATATATCTCCAGATTGAAGCGAACACATGACAGGTAGAGCTCGCGGAGACCGTTTGGTACAAGAGCGTACGGAAATATGACGGCTGCGAGAACAAGTGCTGATCCGAGACAAAAGAACGAGACAAGCCTGAGTCTATGCCCGCGAGGCAACATGAAAAAGGTAATGGCAAGTACAATTGAAAGCAATCCATTCGTCGGCCTGATCACAATCGACAAACCAGCGAGTATTCCGATGAGGAGCGCATCCAGGTCGGACCTCCACGTTTTAGTGTTCGCAAGTTCCGTTCTATCCTTGATCTTATAAAGTAGGAGAGTTTCACAGAGGATAAGGAATGCGACATAGCCGTCCCGCTCGCCGGAATTCCATTGATTCTTGAAGAGAAAAAAAGCGAACACAACCAGTATGCAATAGAACGCTCTTCGTGGCGATATCCAGCGAAGAAGTAAGCTGTAGATGAGGAGAGCCATCCCGACGTGCATCAAGCCATCGAAGACTCGAAACGCTGTTACAGAATTTCCGAAAAGCAGGATTGAAAGCGAATGGATAAGGACGACGCCAGGCCAGTTCGTATCCCAGGAACCGAGTTCAGGAAGTTGGTGAAATCGTACCAACTGCCAAGCCATCGATTGGTAGATGTTGTGATCCAGGGCAAAAGGATACACAACCGTCGCCAAAAGCAGGACTGTTGAAACGAGAATTGTAAGTAGTCGATAACGAGATTCTTCCCCACTGATGAGCGCCATGCAATACGAAGTATACTTCAAAAGAACCGATGATGCTCCGTATTCCGGAGACAAACTTGCCGCACGAACCACAATGGAAGCCAACTATGGCGAAAACAATTCTCTGAAAGGTTTGGGGCATTCGATCCCACCCGCTCTGCTTTTGAGGGCCGAGACGGTTGCAGAGTTGCTAAGGGAGCACAGTAAGCCAAAAGGTGATCTCCCACGACATCCAGATTGAACAGTCATAGCATGCTTAATTGCAATTGTCCGACTCAATTACGGTCGGAATCTATTTTTATGACTTCATTTGAGACACTTCCACGTCGTGCCTTACTCTGCGAACTCAGATAAACCTGGTTCACCACAGAGTTTCGGACTAGTTCTTGTGACATTCGGAGACAACTAGGCGTTCACGTCGCGCCAACTTGCTGCGACATCGCGTCAAAGCAGACATTAATATAATCTGCATCATGAAGCATATTGCCCTATTTGCTCTCTCGATTGCCGTACTGTTTTCCACGCCAACGTTCGCGAACGCTCAGTGGGTGCAAGCCAACGGACCTTATGGCGGATCCATTACACGCTTTGCGGTGAGCGGCCCAAATCTGTTTGCCGGGTCCTTCAACGGAGTCTTTCTGTCAACCAACAACGGTCAAACCTGGACTGCTGTCAATACAGGTCTAATAAACCCTCATGTAGTTGCCCTTACTGTGAGCGGCAAGAACACAGCGTCGCCTTTGCTCTTTGCAGGGACGTTTGGCAGTGGCGCATTTGTCTCGACCAATAACGGTACAAGTTGGAAAGAGGTCAGTTCAGGTCTGACAAATGCTTATGTTATTTCATTTGCAGTCAGTGGCACAAATATCTTCGCAGGGACTTACGGCGGCGTGTTTCTCTCGACCAACAACGGCTCAAGCTGGTCGGCATGCAATACAGGCCTGACGAGCACGACTGTTCGTGCCTTTGCAGTCTGCGGTGCTGATCTCTTTGCAGGAACAGAATCCGGTGGCGTGTTTCGCTCAACAAACAACGGCAAGAACTGGACTGCGATCAATACCGGCCTGAGAAACACCAATATCAACGCCTTTGCAGTAAGTGGCGCAAACACATCGTCGCCAACGCTTTTTGTCGGGACGAATGACGGTGTGTTCCTTTCGAGCAACAACGGCACAAGCTGGACAGCGATCAGTACCGGGTTGACGCACACAATTATTCGAAGACTCTTGGTGAGCGGCGAGCACACATCATCGCCGATGCTCTTTGCAGGCACGTGCGGAGGTGGCGTTTTTGCATCGACGAACAACGGCTCAGACTGGACGGCGTCAAGTACCGGATTGCTGAACAGCGATGTCGCTGCACTTGCGGTGAATACCTCTAACCCATCATCGCCGATGCTCTTTGCGGGGACCTGCGGAGGTGTATTCCTCTCGAGCGACAACGGCGCTAACTGGACTCCAGTCAATAACGGACTTACGAACACCGCCGTCTCTGCTTTTGCTCAAAGCGGCAGGGACGCACAGTCGCCGATGCTCTTTGCAGCGACGTTGGGCGATGGCGTGTTTCGCTCGACCAACAACGGCATTGACTGGACGACAATCAATAATGGGTTGACAAACACCAATGTCTCGCCACTTGCAGTCAGCGGCACAAATCTCTTTGCTGGCACTAGCGGCGGTGTCTTTCTCTCGATGGACAACGGAACAACCTGGGCAGCAGCTAATACCGGCTTGACAAACACGAATATTCTTTCCTTCGCGGTCGGCGGCTCAAATGAAGTGCCGATGCTCTTTGCTGGGACGTACGGGGGCGGTGTTTTTCTTTCCACGAACGATGGCACGAATTGGACTGCGGTGAATACCGGCCTGAAGTGCATGGACGTACGCGCGCTCGCAGCAAGCGGTCCGAATCTCTTTGCTGGGACGTACAGTGATGGTGTGTTTCTCTCGTCGAACAACGGCGCTAGCTGGACAGCGGTTAATTCCGGACTGACGAGCGCTCGTATCTGGGCTTTCGCACTAAGTGGCACGAATGTGTTTGTTGGTACTAGCATCGGTGTGTTTCTTTCGACCGACAACGGCACAAGCTGGACGAAGGTCAGCTCAGGACTGGCAGACAAACCTGTCTCAGCCCTAGCAGCGAGTGGTGCGAAGCTCTTTGCAACCACTCAGGACAGCGTGTTTCTCTCGACCAACAATGGCACAAGCTGGACTGCGATCAACACCGGCCTGGCGCCTACATATGTCAATGCCCTTGCAGTAAGCGGTACGAATCTCCTCACAGGGACCTACGGCGGCGGCGTTTGGATACGTCCACTTTCGCAAATGAGCGTCTCAAACAATGCGTCGCCAGTCACTTTTAAATTGGAGCAGAATTATCCGAATCCATTCAATCCTTCGACCGAGATCAATTTTGTTCTTGCTGAGCGAGGCACAGTCCAACTCGATGTCTTCGATATGCT
>JABDDM010000068.1:0-2000 GCA_013287605.1 Ignavibacteria bacterium
CGAACTCAACGAGCGGTATATCACGTCAACGCTTGAACTCTCGTGTGAGGTCATCAGGAAGTTACTCGAACTGTCCCAGCGAGATGTATCTGAGATCGACGCCATCATCTTTATTTCGACGACAGGCATCTCAACGCCATCGATCGATGCGCGTTTGTTCAACATTCTCGGATTCAACAGGCACATTGTTCGCATTCCAATCTGGGGACTCGGTTGTGCCGGAGGCGCTGCAGGCGTTGCACGCGCAGCGGAATATGTGACTGCCCATCCTAACGCAGTCGTACTTGTGCTCTCTGTCGAAATCTCCAGCCTCGCATTTCAACGAACGCTCTCGAAGGAAAACTTAATTGCTGCGGCGCTCTTTGGAGATGGAGCAGGAGGGGCGTTGCTCATTGGCGATAAGGTAAAATCAAGAAGCAAGCTTCCCGCGCTGCCTCACATTCTTGATTCCCTCTCTACCACTTATCCCGATACACTCGATGTGATGGGCTGGCAGATTACGCCGGATGGGTTTCAGGTACTGCTCTCTCAAAATATTCCTACGATCGTCACAAACCTTGTTCGTGACAATATTTGCGAATTGCTTGATCGCAATAAGCTTGAACTCTCCGACATCACTCACTATGTCACGCATCCCGGCGGGACGAAAGTGTTGGAGGCGTATAAGACCGCATTAGATCTGCATCCAGACACGCTCTGTCACTCTGCGACGGTGCTTCGTGAAAATGGCAATATGTCGAGCTGCACAGTATTCTTTATTTTTGAACGATTCATGCAGCCTCATGTGGTTAAGAAGCAGTCTTATGGCATTCTTTCCGCTCTCGGTCCAGGCTTCAGCTCTGAACTTGTTCTGTTGAAGTGGTTGTAACGAGCGCAATATTCTGGTTCTGTACAGGATTGCTCGGAGTTGAGCGGATTCTTGAAATGGTGTGGGCCGGGAGAAACGAGCAACGATTGCGCGATGCTGGTTATGTCGAATTTAGTCCGAGGCACATGACGGCAATCGTAGTTCTCCATCTACTTTATTTCGCCTCTTTGGTTGTTGAATTTACATCTAGTCCTCGTCACCAATTACAGCCAGCATTCATCGCACTTTTCGCGCTTGCTCAGATCTTACGCTTTTGGGTGATGAGCGTGATGGGCGAGAGATTCACTGCCAGGATACTTGTCAAACGGGGCGAACGCCTTGTGACTTCGGGACCATACCGATTCCTGCGGCACCCGATCTACGTCGTCCTCGAACTGGAGTTCATATCTCTCGCTCTGCTTGTAGGCGCATATTGGACCGCGCTAATCTTTGGTTTGGCCAATGCATTCGTGTTGCTACTGATAAGAATCCCCGCAGAGGAACGAGCGTTGAGGAGTGTCCAGCAGGACTGAATTCCAACTCCCTGTAACATCCCGTTGAGCTCGCCGTACATTTGTCCCAGTTGTGATTCGTAGGTTGTACGTCGTTCGTTGTGCATGCACCAATCTCCACCAAGCTATGCGCCCTTGGATACAATTGTTGATCGTCCTGGTATTCCTTTTCGTTGCCGGCGCTAGAGCGCGCGCGCAGTTCAGCGACCAACATGACCCCTCGCAGTCCTCGTCGATCCAGATCGATTATGGGAGCGAAGACACTACGTTCGCTCAAAAGCTCTGGTCAACGCTGCAACGCCCCGGCTTACTTCATTCGATGCTCCTTGATCATTTCATGCAAATGAATGAGACATCCATCGATTCGGGCAAAGATTCGGTTGTTTTTGAACTGAGTACAAAGGGCTTCAAACGCCATCGACATCATAAGCATGTCTTTATGGTGACTGAGCTCGAAGACCCAAGACAATATGGTCACCTCGAGCCATTCTCGATGCTCGATTTCAACCGAACAGACGGCTTCTTCCTCGGTCTTGGTTCAAGCAGTATGTTTGACTTCGGACCGTATCGCCCGTCGTTGCTTCAAACCTCACACGAGAATCGAATCCGAGACACGAAGTGATGGGCCAGAAATTTCGCGA
>JABDDM010000068.1:2010-10793 GCA_013287605.1 Ignavibacteria bacterium
GATTCGAAAACAAACGCTGGCAGGCATTCCTCGGTGGCGAATTCCGCATACCACTAGCCGCGCGAACAGAAATTCAGGATACGCTCTTCGAGCATGTCTTCGTCGTACCGCCGACACTGGCTTTCGGCGCAGAATTACATAACGTAACCTCGACTGACGATGCATGGCGCACTCGTAGAATGGAGAATGCTGTATATAGCTTCTTTGCTCGTGAGGATTTTCGCGATTATTACAAAGTGGCTGGATACAGCGGATACATCGCATTCCGTCCCTCGAGGCATCGCGAGATCAAAGTTGAGTGGAGGAGTGATTACTACGAAAACCGTCCGCAGGATGTGTTTTATGGCCGATGGGGCGGTAATAAAGTGCTGCCTCCGAATCCGGCAATCACCGAGGGTCGTCTCAACTCTGTAGTCCTAACATTTCAGGAAGAGACTGCGCACGAGCACGGAACCAGGAACATGAATGTGTTCGGCGATTCGGTGAGCTTCGAACAGATACAAGGCGAAAGCAGCATACTTCAATTCGAGTTGGGACACATGCCTGGCGCCGATTTTGGCTTCAACCGTTATCTGCTTGATTCGCGAAATTTCTGGCCCATCACTTCGTGTCTCGGATTCGATTCTCGTGTGAGGTTTGAAGCAACGACGGGCGATACGGTCCGGCAGAAAGAAGAATTCCTTGGAGGTCCGGGTTCTCTGCCGGGACTCTATAACAAATCAATCGGCGGCAATCGTCTCTTGCTCGTCAACACTGAAATTCGATTCAATCTAGCCGAGCTTTCGAAAGTGTTTGGACCCGACATGCAACTCGTGTTCAATAATGATTTTGGGTTTATGGGCATGACGCAGGAGAGCTCGATCATTAAAGGCTTTGAGGGGTTGCGCTTCAACACGCTCATCTACAATATGGGCGGAGCGATCGGATTTGCTTCCGGGATACAATTCGGACTTAGTTGGAGAACCGATATTCAGGATTCACCAAGAATCGTCTTCAGACTCGAGAGGCCCTTTTAAAGAGCCTCTCCATAACTCGTTCAAGCTCCGAACTGTCTGAGGTGATGATCTGTGTGTTTGTACAATATCTTGCCCCACTGTTCGCCATTCAAATCGCCAAACACGGGTGAGGCCGACCAGGGTGCATTCTTGTCTTTTACGACTATGCGCTCGAGTAGGCCAGCGAACGCTGCTTTCTCTGCGGGAATGTCGTAATGTCCTTCTCGCTTGTATTCCGGAAGAGTTTCTGCTCTCGCTTTTGGAATCGGAAGAGGACTTAGACTAAACCACCGCAGAAGTTTTGCTTTGAATCCGGGATTTCCTCCAAATTTCACGTTGATATCTCCAAGCGGATACTTCAGCGACATATTGAGATGCGAGAGCATCTGATCCGGAGTCATCTTGCCCCACTGGCGTTGTGACTTTTCTGTTACGCTGTGGACACGATCGAGCAACTCCTGTTTGACCGAAGGATCGAATAGTGATTTCATGGTTGTAAAAACTATGTGAATCGAGATGAGGCAAGAACCAATTCAAATGTTGCAGAGGCATTAAGATTCCCCATCATCTCGCTTGCGCAAATCCCCGGCGTATTTTCGCTCATAGTGGGTTGATCCTTATCGTTTTACATGTCTCAAAAAAGCCTCAGTTTTGGAGTCCGCGCAGCTATTGGGGTTGCTGCATTAGGATATTTTGTCGATATCTACGACCTCGTCCTCTTCAATATCGTCCGCATTCCAAGCCTTGCGACGCTAGGTCTCGTTGGCGATGCCGCAACAAACACCGGTCTCGATTTGCTCAATGTTCAAATGAGCGGCATGCTACTCGGAGGTCTGCTCTGGGGGATTCTTGGGGATAAGAAAGGGAGACTATCGGTGCTATTTGGCTCGATCTTTCTTTATTCCGCTGCCAATATCGCGAATGGCTTTGTCAATTCGATACCGTCATACTTTGTACTCCGCTTCATCGCTGGCGTCGGACTTGCCGGCGAACTCGGTGCAGGCATCACACTCGTGAGCGAGTTACTCCCGAAAGAGAAACGAGGGATCGGGACAATGATCGTCGCCTCCTTCGGTGTTTCTGGCGCTGTGCTTGCTGGGATCATCGCAAATAATTATACGTGGCGCACTTGCTATTTCGTCGGAGGCTCACTCGGCTTGGTCTTACTTATACTTCGCATCGGAGTTTACGAATCCGGACTCTTCAATCAAATGAAAGCGCTTGCCGTGTCGCGGGGCAGATTCTTCAGCCTCTTTACGCATCGCGATCGGTTCGTTCGATACGTTCGGTGCATCGGGACGGGACTGCCAACGTGGTACATGGTCGGGATCCTAATGGGGCTAGCTCCGGAGATATCGAAGGTACTTGGCGTTACTGGAAATATCACTGTAGCCAATACGATTCTATTCTTTTATGCGGGACTCACCCTGGGCGATCTCTCTAGTGGCGCGCTAAGCCAATATCTCAAGAGTCGCAAAAAGGTAATGCTCTATTTCCTTGTTGGTTGCGGTACAATGATCGCAGCTTACTTCCTGATCCGCGGAGAAAGTCCCGAAGCTTTCTATATGATCTGCGCTTTGATGGGATTTACCTCAGGTTATTGGGCGATCTTCGTGACGGTCGCGGCGGAGCAATTCGGAACAAACCTTCGAGCAACGGTCGCTACAACGGTCCCGAACTTCGCTCGAGGTGCACTTGTCCCAATCAGTCTACTCTTCAAATTCCTTCGAGAGGCTCTCAAACCGGAATATGGTGACCAAAGCATAATTTATGCGGGTTCAATCGTTGGGGCGCTTTGCATCGGAATTGCTATCTTCGCACTAATTGGTCAACGTGAGACATTCGGCATAACTTTGGATTACGTGGAAGGCATCTGACGCATAAGCACAAACCCAGAAAACGATGATTGCATGACAGAACTTGAAGTTGAAGGAGAGCAGGAGAGAACCTCGCCCACCCGGTCTGCGCGCGATTATCAAAATGTTTTCAGACAATTAGGTCCTGGTCTTATCACAGGAGCCGCAGATGACGATCCCAGCGGCATAGCGACCTACTCGCAGGCCGGCGCTCAATTCGGGTTTGGGTTGCTCTGGACGATGCTCTTCACCTTCCCGCTCATGGCGGTTATCCAGGAGATCAGTGCGCGAATTGGTCGGGTAACGGGACAGGGCATCGCCGGCAATATGCGAGCGCACTACCCGCGCATGCTGATGTATTTTATTATCACTTCAATGCTCGTCGCAAATGTCCTCAATCTTGGCGCAGACATCAGCGCAATGGGAGAGGCAGTGAGACTTCTTATCGGGGGTCCTGGAATCGTCTACGCAGTTGCTCTCGCGATGTTCGCGCTGGTCCTTGAGATCTTCATTCCTTACACGAAGTATGTGAAGGTGTTGAAATGGCTAACAGTATCGCTCTTTGCATACGTCGCGATCATCTTTACTGAGCATGTACCCTGGGCTGCTGTTACAAAGGCAACGTTTCTGCCTCACGTTACCTGGAGCAAAGAGTGCATCACAACCATCATTGCAGTCTTTGGCACCACAATCAGCCCCTATCTCTTTTTCTGGCAGGCGTCGCAGGAAGTTGAGGAGGAGCAAAAAGATCCAAATGAAAAACCGCTTAACGATGCCCCACACCAGGGTACGGGAGCACTTAGGCGGATCAAACTCGATACGTGGGTCGGCGTTGCCTTCAGCAATATTGTCTCATTCTTTATCATCCTCACAACGGCAGTCACACTCCATGCGCACGGAAAAACCGATGTTGCTACTGCTGCTGACGCAGCGGAAGCGTTGCGCCCGGTAGCGGGTCAGTTTGCGTTTGCGCTTTTTGCTCTCGGTATCATCGGCACAGCAATGCTCGCACTTCCTGTGCTCGCAGGCTCGGCTGCCTACGGCGTCACCGAGATGTTCAACTGGAAGAAGGGTCTTGAGAAGGCGCCAGCGAAAGCAAAAGAGTTTTATATTATCATTGGATCAGCAATTGTCATTGGTACGGCCATGAATTTTCTCCGTGTCGAGCCAATGAAAGCGCTCTTCTGGTCTGCGGTGATCAACGGAATTGTTGCAGTCCCTTTGATGGCAGTCGTGATGTTCATGTCAACTAACGAGAAAATGATGAAGACCTTCGTCATTGGCAGGGGAATGAAGATCGTTGGTTGGATCGCAACGCTCGCAATGTTCGCAGCCGTAATCGGGCTATTTCTTACGCTTTAATTATTGGCGTGATCCCGAAGCGCCTGCACGACCGTTGCCTTCAGCGATTGATTACGCATTAGGCAGCCAGTTTGACACAACACCTGCGCGTCCTCCATCGAAGCTAATGCATCGCTTTCGCTGCCACCTGCCATTACGATGCCGATTACTGCATAGTATCTAAGTGCAGGCTCGGAAGCTTTCAACTGGCCATGGAAGAATTGAATCGCGGCCTCACTACCAAGTGCGGACCTAAGACTATCAGTGACAACCCATCCTCGCGAACGTATACTCAGTGGCCCGACCAACTCCGATTCTACTCGGTTCAACAAGGAAAACTCCTGTTCAAGCCTCATAATTGACGAATCGACCGGTGCAGCCAGGGCTACACTCGAGAAGAGCACGCTGACTGGCAGAAAAGAGGCGAGGAAAATTCTTATGGGCAGTTTCATCTTTTGTGAGACGTTCCTTCCGGCTTCTTTGTTTCATCATTCCAGCCGAAGGTAACTTATTCCAGTCTAACGTATTAATCAGGTGCAAGCTCTAGCCTTGTGCCTGCGAGTCATTTGAGGAGCGAACACGTGCCCAAACCAAAATCGACGAAGCAGACCAAATTTATCTTTATCACCGGTGGCGTGGTCAGCTCGCTCGGGAAAGGTATCGTCTCCAGTTCTCTCGGGCTGCTGCTCAAATCACGTGGTCTCAGAGTCACCATACAGAAGTTCGATCCGTACATCAATGTCGATCCCGGCACGATGTCGCCTTACCAGCATGGCGAAGTCTACGTCACTGACGATGGCGCCGAAACGGATCTTGATCTCGGCCATTACGAGCGTTTTCTCGACATCAGCATGACCCGCGCCAATAACACAACAACAGGCCAGGTCTACAACGAAGTCATACAGCGCGAGCGTCGCGGAGATTATCTAGGTGCCACCGTCCAGGTTGTGCCGCACGTCACCGACGAGATCCGCCGCAGAATGATGGCTCTTTCCGAAACGGGCAAATTTGACGTCGTCATAACCGAGATCGGCGGCACGGTCGGCGATATCGAATCGCTGCCGTTCCTGGAAGCTATGCGACAGTTGATGCTCAAAGTTGGCAAGCGCAACTGTGCGAGCATCCATCTTACGCTTGTTCCCTACATCACGAGCGCCGGCGAACTCAAGACCAAGCCGACCCAGCATTCCGTAAAGACCTTACTAGAGATTGGGATCCAGCCCGATGTACTCGTCTGCCGCAGCGAGCGCCATCTCTCGAAAGCGTTGCGCGAAAAGATCGGACTCTTCTGCAACATGGAAGCTCGTTCGGTGATCGAAGCCTGCGATGCACCAACGATCTATGAAGTCCCACTAACATTTGCGGCAGAGCATGTTGATCAGATCGTGCTTGAAAAGCTTGGAATGAAGGTCCCTGCTAAACTCAATCTGGCCAAGTGGAAGCGATATGTGGCACGTGTGAAGGAGCCTTCAAAGACAGTTCGCATTGGCGTGATTGGCAAATACGTGCAATTGCTTGACGCGTATAAGTCGATTATCGAAGCATTTATCCATGCTGGCGCGGAAAACGATGCGAAGGTAGAATTGGTCTGGATCAACTCCGAAGAGTTGGAGGACAAGAAGTCGATCGGAAGTTATTTCGAAGGGATCGATGGTGTGCTTGTCGCTCCTGGCTTCGGTTCGCGTGGAGTAGAAGGAAAGATCAAGGCGATCGAATATGTCCGCAAGAACAAGATCCCATTCTTTGGCATCTGCCTGGGTATGCAATGCGCCGTGATCGAATTTGCACGCAATGTGTGCGGAATGAAGGAAGCGAACTCGACAGAGTTCAAGCGCACGAAGGAAAATGTGATCGATCTCATGCTCGATCAAAAAAGCATCGAAACGAAAGGCGGCACGATGCGCCTGGGAAGCTATCCATGCATTGTAAAACGCGGCTCGCTGACCAACAAGATCTATCACGATCAATTCATCACCGAACGTCATCGCCATCGTTATGAGGTCAATAACGAATCCCGCGACCAACTCGCGCAGAAAGGCCTCATACTAAGCGGGGTCTCGCCGGACGGACAATTAGTCGAGATCATCGAGCTAAAGCAAACTGAACATCCGTTCTTCATCGGAGTCCAATTCCATCCCGAACTAAAAAGCCGCGCAACAAAAGCACACCCGATCTTCCGCGAGTTCGTGAAGGCAAGTCTGGCGAGGAAAGCTTCGCGAGGTTCTGTCGATAAGACGTTCAAGCTGAATGGTCAGTCGATGAATGGGCATGCATCGAATGGACAGGCCGCAGCAATAAAGAAGACAACTCGAGCGAAGGCTGTCTCGAAATAATTGGCTGAGGCTGGTGGAGGTGAGCTTGCAACTCCGGCCTTCCTATAGTGTTATTACGCTATAGTCCATCAAACCTATGCGTAGACTAATTATTTTTGCTGCACTCCTCACCATCATCGGATGTACCCACGGCACATCTACAACAGCTTCTAGCGGCACTTATGCACCGTTCACAATTTCCAATGTAGGCCCAACCTGGCGTGTTCATCCGGGTACTGTCGAGATCCATGACGTGAATGGGAAGTACGTAGGAGCGGTCGCGACCGACAGCACCGGTCACGGAAGCATCCCATTACCCGCAGGCACCTACAAAGTTCACGGCGTCACACCCAACAATACCCTTCCCGAACAGAGCGTCAAAATCGAGAGCGACAAGATCACACGAGATACGGTGAATTTTTGTCCGTGGTGTGTTTAATGATGGCCTCTAGGTACTAGAGAGAATCTTAGCTCCATCCAGCGCCCGCAGAAACTCCGGCAAGCTCTCTTCCGTCTTGAGCCCAAGCTTCTTGCGGATATTGAACCGGTGGTTATCGACCGTTCGCTCGGAGAGGCAAGTTAAGCGCGCGATCTCAGATGTACGAAGGTTGACGTGAATGAGCAGGCATATCTTCACTTCTTGCGGGGTGAGCTCCGGGTGCTTGGTTTCGAGCATCGCGCGGAATTCAGGATGTACTGTAGCAAACTGCGCCTCAAACTTCGCGAAGTCGATCATCTCGCATGGCAAATCCTTCAGCTTCTCACGGACTTGTTTGATAATGCCCTCAGGTCCATAACTGTCAGGCCGAAGTACGATCTTGCGCAAGTCCGTCCGGAAATGTCCGAGCAATTCTGTTTGTGCAGCAAGGCTGGATGCAGTGTTGGCTAACTCTCGCTCCTTAAGTCTGAGCTCGTGGTCGGAACGTTCCGCTTTGAGGCGTTGAAGTTCGGCGTCGCGCTCTTTGTCCGCAATCGCAACGCGAATGTTGAAGCTATCGAACTGCTGACGAGTTTTTTCACTTAAGATTTCTTTTTCGAGGGCGTAATATTTTTGGTGGTGCTCATACGCTTTAGTTATGTCGCCAAGTTTTTCATAGGCACCGGCAAGTTGTTCATGTGCCTGCGCTGCTGTTAGCTTTTCTCCTATTTCCAGTGCTAATGTCAGCCCTTGTTCCAGTCGCGCCATTCCCGCTTCACTCTTGCCCAGTTTGAGCAACACGTTTCCCAATTGAACCAACGTGTCCGCAACATTCTCATTTGTTTGGAGCGTATCGCGCCTATGATGCAACGCGTTGAGATACCCTTGGTATGCCGCATCAAGATTTCCCAACTTCAGTTCAACGCTTGCGATGCCATGCATCCAATATCCCATAGGTCGAAGCGCGCCTATCTGCTGACTAAGTTCAAGCGCACGCTTAAGATAATCAAGTGCATGGGAGTAATCGCCGATGTCACGCCAAGAGCAACCCGTGTTACCAAGAGTTATGGCGACTAACATCTTATCCCCGATTTCTTCTGCCATTTGGAGTGCGCTAGCGTTGTATTCCAGGGCTCGCTGATGATCCGCGAGGTTGTCATGCAAAAGGGCAATCAAGGACAACATCATTGCAGTGCTACTCTTGTCCCCAATTTCTTTGGCAAGCGAGAGTGCGCGGGTATAGTATTCCAGTGCTCTAGGATAGTTGTTGAGATGGGAATAAACACTGCCAATATTGCCCAGGGCTAGTGCGAGATGACGTTTGCTACCGATAATTTCGCAGAGTTCTAAACTACGGGCATGATAGTCCAACGCCTTGGAATAGTCGCCGAGCTGGATGTACGTATTCCCAATGTTGCCGAGACTACTCGCCATCGCGATTCTACTTTCTGTTTCTTCGGAGAGCGAGAGAGAATGTGCCAAGTAGCTCAACGCGAGTGGGTAATTGGCAATCTCCAGTTGCACAATCCCGAGAATATTCAATGCTTTCGCTTGTTGCTTTTTGTCATGTGATGTGTCGGCAAGGGCAAGAGCGCGCTCAGCGAAGCTGCTGGCAGTCTTGTAATCGGAACGCAGTTGAGCTACTATCGCTATCTCATTCAGCACTTTCGCTTCTAATGATGAATTTGATATTGCAACAGCGATTTCGAGTGCCTCCTCAAGCACTGATCGAGCGTCGTCATTTCGTCCGTTGAAGCAAAAACAGTGAGCGAGAATGCACAACGCGCGCGCTTCATCGTCCTTTAGTTTCAACTCCGACGCGAGCACCTCGTTGGTAAGTTGCTCTGCTTCCGAGTATTCG
>JABDDM010000069.1 GCA_013287605.1 Ignavibacteria bacterium
TGACCTTGGAGCTGAACTCTATAAACGCCTCTCCACGGTCGGCGAACATTTCTCGAGGCTGGGCACAAATCTCAGGAAGACTGTCGAGAGCTACAACGATAGCGTTGGCTCACTTGAACGTAATGTGCTTGTAAGCGCCAGAAGACTAAAGGAGCACGGAGTTTCAACAGCGGGAAAAGAGATCATCGAGTTGGAGCAAGGTTCGATCGCCCCACGCGTGCTACAATCTGCTGAGTTATTCCCGGAAATTGCTGGAGAGTTGCCACTCTCGTCGGTTTAGCTGCGCTTGAGTTCGTCGATCGCAGGTATCTCTGTCGGATCAATATTTTCGAGCAGCGCCAGATGATAACTCGACCAATCTGCAAGCGAAATCAGGCTGAAAAGTCGTTCAAGCTTGTTCTTCCCTATTGCAGTCAGTTCTGTGATTCCGAGACCTCGCTTGATAAGAAGCGCGCGAACTTCATCCATCTTTCGCAGAACGGAGGGATGATCATCCTCTCTACTTCGCAGAATCACAAGATGAATATCCTTTGCAAAGCCTATTGGAAACGACCAACCATTTATTTCATTATGCGCAAGCTCCGGCAGCACATTTCCAAAGGCAAGATGATTGCCGTTTTCCTGTAACTGCCCACGCCAACGCAGGTTCACGCTGCTTAGATCATCTGAGGAATAAATGACCGCAATCTTGTCGGTAAGTTTTTCTGCAAGGTCGTATGCAGGATTGCCATTACCAACGTTTGAATATAGAACTGCCAACTCCTTGAGATGCTGTCCTACTCCGATTATTGTGTCTCCGAAGTCTTTAAGCTTCAACACAGCCGAAATGAGCACGAGCAGCGGGACAAACGAATAGGCCAGCGCAGCGCGAGGTTGCATTCCGCCAGGAAGCTTGACCAATGGAAGATTATTGGCGACTGCTTTCGCTTCGAGTTCTCCACCTGTCGTCACGCAAACGATCTGCGCACCGCGCGTCATTGCCTGCTCAAATAGATCCAGCGATTCCGCAGTATTGCCTGAATAGCTTGAAACGATCACTAAAGAACGGGTTGAAATATGTTTGGGCAGACGGTAAGATCGAATAACATCAATCGGCACTGGCGATACATCTCGCAAGTAATTGGCGACAAGATCTCCACCGATTGCAGATCCTCCCATTCCGCAAATGACGATCTCGCTTACTGAATCGAGCACAGGAAGTTTGAATGATGACTTCGCTTCCATTACAATCTCAAGAGCCGCGACCATATGATCGCCCATGCGCGTGATGTGCGATCGCATGTTCTGTGGGTCCGTATGTTGACTGCTCATTTTCGAGTTGCTGTTGGGATATTGAGCGGCTTCTGCATGGCTGATTGTGCGATGAGCGTCTTTGTTTGTTGGATCTGAGCGAATCGTGAGTCCGTCGTTTGAGCAAATTCAAGATCGCGTGGGGTCAAGTCCTCCAGGGCAGTTGGCGATTGGTCCGGCTCGAATCGTACCGCAAGATCGATAAATGCCAGCGCTTCACTTCTCTTCCCCTCGCTGGCTAGCCGCTGGGCGGTTGACGCAAGTCCGACAGCCTGCAGCCAGCGCGCGTTATCTGTATAGTAATTCCGACGGCGATAGTGACCGTCGCGCCATTGTAGTTTTGGCAGCGGAACATCGAGCGCGCTATCACTAAGCATCAGACGCCATGCGAGTCCGTCTGCAACCCGCTTCAATTGCGGCATGAATGGATCCTCACGCTCGTCAAGTATTTCACTTGTGATAAATGTCGGCCGATCAAGATTGCGGATTACAAGCGCATTCATCATGCTATTGTAGGCGATTCCAATGCCAACCGTGTCAAAGGCTCCGCCGGCATCGAATTGTACAAGCTTTTTCATAAACGCAGCTTCTTCTGCTTCAGCGCGTTTCATGACATCGGGAGCGCGCAACGCGAGTTGGTGATGATACCATGGACGGTCGTGCAGCATTGCCTTATCTATGACGAGCACATCGGGTCGAAGTTTCTCGATCAGTTGATAATAATATGCGCCGCTGACCCAGAAGTCCCATTGTGTTGAATAGATGATCGCGTTCGGTGGCAGATTTTTCAGCACATTCTGTGTGTAATCATCCACGAAATGATTGCCGCTCTCGTCAGCCTCGGCATGGTTGAAATAGAATTCAATACCAGCGATCAGCACAATTGCAGTAAGGCCAATCATCATTGCCCGAAGGTTCGTCCGATACAGATAAAGCCCATAAAGCACTCCGCACCCAATCCAAACTGCGATCGTAAGATAGGCCAGGAGAAAGTAGGAGTCTATATCGTGAATACCATAATTCATCGCAAAGAGGACGCAGCCAAAAAAGAGCAGAGAAGTGAATGTCAGCATCTCAACTCGTTTGCGCCCGTGCATCCTTGCGATGGATACAATCCCGAACATGGCAAGAGTAAAGCCAATGACCGTGAACTCCTTTGGTGCACGAGCCCAAAAATATTTCCATTGCTCTGCTGCCGAACCACTAAACATCCAGATCTTGTACTGGCCGCCCGACATGTGTTTGAGCAGCAGTTGGGATGTTGTCGGATGCCCCCAGTCCATGATCGGATTCATGGCTGATCGGATCGGCAGATACGCATAGAGCAAGAGAGTTGCCACAAATGGAACTGCGAGCCAGGCAATCTTCTGCAACGCTGTCTTCCTCAATCCATAGTGAATGAAATAAAGCGCGATCGTTGCTGGTGCAAGAAAGCTCGTCGTCATGTGGTTGGTGAACGACAATCCAAGCATTACTGCGAATGTAACAGAATGCTTTGTCAGCCTTGGGTTCGATGGATCATCGAATCGCAGCATCCGCAAGAATGTAAGTATGACGAAGGGCACAAGCGCAAGATGAAGCGGATACACTTCGATCGAAGTCGATTGCGCCCACCATGTCGCGCTGAAGGCCGCGGCAAACCCTGCTGTTATTGCTGCGATCAGCGGAAAATATCTCTTGTCGTGGGAAGGTTGTTGCGAGTTCTTCTCGGCAGGAGCGACTTCCTTGTTGGCTGTCTTCTTCTTAGTTACGCTGCGAGATGAGCGGTTCTTCTCCGAAACAACATTTCTCTTACTCGGCCTCGCGGCTTGCCATTCCATCCAGTATGTGCCAATCTCATACATAAGGAGCACGACTGCGCCTGCGCCGATCGCCGTGAAGAACGCCGCCATAATGTTAACTCGGAGGACGACCGACGAGGCGATCGGAAGATGCGAAATCAGGAACCCAACAAGGGTAAAGAGTGGATATCCGGTCGGATGGGCAATTCCTAGCGTGTAGACATCCGTAGTGAGCTCACCGGCGTCGATAAAATCTAGACCGGGCGCTATTGTCGTCAAATAGACAACAAAGCTTGTGAGAGCAACGAATAGAGCGGCATATGAAGGCCGGATGGCGTACTTATTGTCGAGATCCAAACGTAGAGTTCATAAAAACCGCCATTGCACTTCGAGGGCATCGGCATAAGAGCAAATGCAATTGCAGAGCAATCGATACGGCAAGCGTTAAAACAATAAAGGACGAAGCCTTGGTCGTGCGGACCCTAAAATATCCTTCCTTCTAAACCCGCAACCATCAAGGGAATGTTTCGTAAAGTTAAGCGATAGTTAGACTCATTATTATTCAAAAGCTAAGAAGTAACGTTGGAAGAACCTCGCGAGCAAGCTCGTAAACATGTATTTCAGGCCGACAATCCACGCCGCTGGAAGCGCATGCGCTTTGGAATTGTCCTGGGTGGGTTACTGGTCCTTGCAGCCTTAGGGGTCGCAGCCACGATTCTCTTTTCGGTGCCGGGTTTGACGACGCCAAAATTCGCGCGAACCTCAAGCGGAGGCGAGGCGCAGGGAGTCATCAAGCGGTACACACCTGTCGACAATTTTCGACAAAGTCGGGCGAATGTCGAAACATTCCTCGCTCACCGCTCCAAAATGCCGGGATATTCCACTTCTGACACCGACGCGATCCGCGCCGGCTTCTTTGTCAATTGGGATATGCTGAGCTATAAATCACTCAAGGCACATCTTGGAGCGATGAACGCAGTCTTCCTGGAATGGGGCAGGCTGCTGCCGAATCGAACAGACTCATTGATCTTCGAAGCCGACTCCAATGCGGCAAAGCTCCTTGCCAAGCATCCGGAAGTACACGTCCATTGCATGGTTACAAACTATGACGAACACTCGCAGCTATGGCAAGGCACGTGGCTCGAGAGTTTGCGTAATGACGTGCTGGCAACTCAACTCGTTCGCTCCATCGTGCAATTGAGTGTTCGAAATCATTTTTATGGCATCAACATCGATTTTGAAAATGTGCCGAAAGATGTCCAGCCGGCTTTGAAGAAATTTTTGACTGAACTCAAGGCAGCGTTGCATCAGCATGGCATGGCTCTCTCCTTCGATGCTCCAGCCGATGATGATAATTTTGATCTCAAGGCATATGCCGATGCCACGGACTATGTGGTCTTGATGGCCTACGATGAACACAGCGCAGGTTCGGTGCCTGGTCCGGTCAGTTCAACCGGATGGTTTATCAGCCAGGTTGAACGCGCGCTTCACTCGATCCCGGCGCAAAAGCTTATCGTTGGACTTGCGACATACGGTTATGACTGGCCCACCGAGCAAAACGGCGGCACCCTTTCCGGGACAGAAGTCTCATTCGATCAAGCTGCTGTTATTGCACGAGAGAGCGACACCATTCCCGTTTTTGATACCACAAGCGGCTCGCTGCACTTCAGCTACGACGAAGATGATTCAACGCATCACGATGTGTGGGTCAACGACGCAGTCACGATCTTCAATCAGCTCTCGATCCTTGATAATTATGACGTAGGCGGCACCGCCATTTGGCGGCTTGGTGCTGAAGATCCATCAATGTGGTCGATCTATGCACGAATGTCGGATCGGCGAAATCCAAAAACGATCGATTCGTTAAGACGGATACTCCCCTCTCACAATCCTGAGTATCAGGGAGAAGGTGAATTGCTTGCACTCGTCGCCGATCCTCATGACGGTAGACGCGATCTCACTTACGACCAGAATAATCAGCTCATCACCGGAGAACATTTATCCGAACTGCCGTCAAGTTATACACTTCGTCGTTATGGGAAAAACCCGCATAAAGTTGTACTAACGTTCGATGATGGTCCCGATCCCCAGTGGACTCCGAAGATTCTTGATGTGTTGAGCGCTAAGCATGTGCCGGCATTGTTCTTTGTCGTCGGAGAAAACGCTCAACGAAATTTTGGTCTGCTCAAGCGGATCTATGAAGAAGGGCACGAGGTCGGCAACCACACGCTCACGCATCCGAATATTGCTCTGATCTCTGAAGGACAAACAGTACTCGAACTTTCCTCTACGCAAAATATTATTCGCGCAGGAACTCTCGCAAAGACGGTACTTTTTCGTCCGCCCTATGTCGCAGATGCTGAGCCTACCACGCTCGAGGAATTACTGCCAGTCGCTCGTGCTGCACGAATGGGTTACCTGATGGTTGGCTCGGCGATCGATCCGCAGGACTGGCACACGCCCATTACCGCACAGCGCATCATCGATACGAGCCTAGCTCAGCGTTCGCTCGGTAGCATTATTCTATTGCATGACGCTGGTGGTGATCGCTCAGCGACGCTTGAAGCTTTGCCTATTCTTATCGACAGCCTTAGGGCGCGCGGCGATACCCTCGTCTCGCTCCATGATTTCATCGGTGTTCCCAAGGCATCGTTTATGCCACTGCTGACCGGCGGGGAGCGCTCGAATGCGATTCTCGATCGTTATGTGCTCACCGGCACGTTCGCTTTTCAAGTTTTTCTTTCGGATATCTTTTTTCTTGCAATCGTACTCTCGATCGCGAGAATGCTTCTCATCGGCATTCTCGCTGTCATTAGTTGGCGCAGGGCACGCAAGGAGCGCTTCGATTCGAAGATCGATCTTCGTGTGACGGTTGTCATTCCTGCCTATAACGAGAATGTGGTGGTGGTCAGGACGGTTGAAACAGTACTCGCTTCCAAAGGCGCGAAGTTCGATGTGATCGTCGTCGACGATGGTTCGAAAGATGACACGTATGAAGTTGTGAAGCATGCATTTCGTGATAACGATCGAGTGCGAGTCTTCACCAAACCAAATGGAGGCAAGGCCAGCGCGCTTAATTATGGCATCGCTCGCACCACTTCGGATGTGATCATTGTCATTGATGCGGATACTGTCTTCGAACCCGAAGCGCTCTGCGAAATGCTAAAATATTTTGCCAAGGATGAAGAGGTCGGTGCTGTCGCCGGGAATGTGAAGGTTGGTAACGTTCGCAATATTCTAACAAGGTGGCAGGCAATCGAGTATATCACAAGCCAGAATTTCGACCGCAGAGCCTTTGAGTTACTCGGCGCTATCACTGTCGTACCAGGAGCAATCGGCGCCTTTCGTCGGACCGCGCTTGAAGAAGTTGGACTCTATACCAGCGATACGCTTGCGGAAGACACGGATCTTACGATGCGAATTGTGCAACGTGGGTGGAAGGTCCGTTATGCCGAGAACGCTCGCGCCTGGACCGAAGCGCCAGAAAAAATAAAACCGTTTTTGAAGCAGCGCTTTCGCTGGACATTCGGCACGATGCAAGCATTCTGGAAACATCGCATGTGGCTCTTCAATCCAAAAGCTGGAGCGCTCGGCATGATCGCAATGCCCAACATCCTCTTCTTCCAGATCCTGTTGCCGCTGCTTGCACCGATCGTCGATCTGATTTTTGTCCTCAGTCTTTTCAGCGGCGACTCGGATGTCACGATCATCTCGTATCTCGTCTTTCTCGCAATCGATTTGCTCGGAAGTATCGTAGCCTTTTCTCTAGAAGGCGAAAAGCTTCGCCTGATTGGTTGGCTCCTGCTGCAACGGTTTATGTATCGGCAGATGATGTATTACGTGCTCTTCAAGAGCATCTTCGCTGCGCTTCGCGGTCAGTTGCAGGGATGGGGAAAACTTCAGAGAACGGGCAACGTTACCGTGAGTACAAAAACGTCTGGGTGAAGATCACTCGCTCAAGCGGGCCAGACCTCGAATTGCCAGATAAACCTGCATCGCAACTCCAGCCTTCAATGATGATTCATCGATCGTGAAGTGATCGTTGTGAATGTCGGCCGTGATGCCTTGTGCAGTGTTACGAATACCTAACCGATAGAAGGTACCGGGGACCTTTTCAAGGTAATACGCGAAGTCCTCTGCACCCATGAGCCGCTCTGCCTGGAAAACGCGATCGGCACCTAATAATTGCTCCGCGCATTCCGCAGCAAAGATCGTTTCAGCGTCCGAATTTCTCAGGACGGGATAACCAAGATCGATGTGAACATCAGCTTCGCAACCGGCGGAATGTGCGATGCCTTCAATGATCTCATGCACGCGCTTGTGAGCGTACTCTCTCCACTCTTTTGACATGGACCGAAGTGTACCAACGAGCTTTACCTCAGTAGGGATAATGTTTGGAGCGAAACCTCCATGCACAGACCCGATTGTGATAACGCCATGAGCGAACGGGTCGAGGTTGCGAGAGATCAGCGTTTGAAGTCCGAGTATTACCTGAGCCGTCGTGACAACAGGATCGATCGTATGCTGTGGACGTGCGCCATGGCCGGACTTCCCACGTATCGTAATGTAGAGTTCGTCCGCACTTGCCATCATCTCTCCCTGACAAAAACCCACCGTGCCTGCATCTGCCTGCGAAAGAACATGCAATCCGTATATCTCACTAACTCCCTCAAGCGCACCAGCCTCGATCATGAACGGAGCACCACCTGGATTCCGCTCTTCGCTCGGTTGAAAGATGAAGCGTACTTCGCCACTGATCTCATTCCTGAGTTCGGCCAGCACCATCGCGGCACCAAGTCCGATCGCAGTATGCGCGTCATGCCCGCACGCATGCATCTTCCCTGCATTCTTTGACGCAAAAGGTAAACCCGTAGCTTCGGTGATCGGCAAGGCATCCATGTCAGATCGAAGCGCGATGATCTTCCCGGTCCGCTTTCCCTTGATTGAACCCAGCACACCGGTGCGAGCAACGCCTTCCTTCACATCAACGCCCGCCGCCTTCAGCGTCTTTGCTACGAGCGCTGCGGTCTCCTTCTCCTCAAATGCAAGTTCGGGATTTGCGTGAATGGTACGTCGAATCTCGACGACCTGCGGATAGACTTTTTCAGTGAGGGCGAGAATACGTTGTTCGATTTCTTTCATCGCTTTGGATACATGGGCTTTGTGGTGAGACGTCGAGCTGTTTCCAATCCCTCAGGTGTGAAAGTGATTCCAATTGGATGTGAAACCACGGGCTGAAATTCCTCAGCGGGACCGGGCGCCGGAATAAGCGCGATACCTGCCCCAAGTACGGAATATGCAGCAGATACTAGGGTAGGCAGCACTACATCATGCGCTTCGTTAACATATATGATCGTACTCGATTCGTCCCGCTTCGCACGCTCGATCCACATCGCGAGTATTCGCATTTCGTCGATCTCCGGCTTGCCGCATTCAGGCGGAATCGCCGTTGCTCCTGTCGCATAGTAATAGCGCAACTGCTTTTGAAACCACACTTCGATCTCCGGCAACTGCTCGAGCGTAAGAACGGACTGCTTCAGCAGTCGGCCAAATCTCACAAAGAAGACTTCCGCCTTTCCATCATCGATCTTCGTGAGGAGTATGCAGTTATTCGAATTAATGCTTGAAACTTCGCGCTCGCCAGAACCCATCACTTTCTTGAGTTCGAGATAGCGCTCTTTGAGGAATTGAGCTTCTTCAAACAACAGCTTCTCCGCAGCGTCCTGCGTCATCTGTTCCACAAGCGAAAGAATGCCTTCTTCTCCGGCAGCAAGGAATTGCCGCAAGCGTTCTACTTCACTTCCATATTCGATCGGGCTCTCGAGTGAAGCGCATGGCGCTTTGCAGCGCCCGATATCATAATAGAAACAGGGTTTGTTGCCTGGTTTTACACTAAAGCTGTCGTTGCACTCGCGCAGCGTGAAGGAGCGATTAAGTACTTCGATCAACGCTTCGACACTTGAGCGATAACGGAACGGACCGTAATACTCTGCGCCATCGAGAGCAGGTTCACGAACTGCTTCAAGCTTCGGAAACAGATTCTGAACATCAAGTTTGAGAAATGCCCACGATTTATAGCTCCGCTCCAATCGATTGAACTGCGGCTTGAACTCCTTGATCATTCGGCTCTCGCGTAAGAGCGCTGAAAGTTCGCTGCCGGTTTCTTCGTATTCAATTGTTCGGACGGCTTTCATCATCCGCTGGTGCTTCGTGCCAGAAGCGATGACAGCATTCGAAAAGTAACTTCCGACACGATCGCGCAGATCTTTCGCCTTACCGACGTAGATCACGCCTTTTCGCGTGTCACGCATAATATAGACACCAGGACGCTGCGGAAATTCGTGTACCTTCTCTTGCAACGTCCGCTGAATACTCGTTCGCTTTACCTGTTCAGGCTTGCGGAATTGAAGCTTGACAAGATCTCCGACCTCTTCGCAGCCCAGCTCTTCGGCCATCTTGAGAAACTGGATTAATACTTGTGCAGTCGCCTCGGCGTCTCCCATCGCGCGATGCCGCTGTTTGATCTTAATACCAAAATGATTGGCAACGTGCTCCAAACCTCGACGCTGAAGATTTGTCAGCCGCTTTGCGAGTCGGCAAGTGCACAGCGTTGGCAACGCTGCAAATCCTGATGCAATCGGGTGGGGATCGTTCGCGCGAATGAACGACTGAACGAGAAAACTCTTGTCGAACTGAACATTGTGCCCAACGATAATTGGGGGTCCAGAAGCACCGATCCACTGTGCGAGTTCGGGCGCGCGCTCAATGAAGTTCGGTCTGCCGAAGACCATCGCATTGGTAATGTGCGTGTATTCAGCAATGAAGGGCGAGATATATTGCTCAGGGTTAATGAGCATGTCATGTCGATCGACGATCGCTCCGCCTTCGACTCGCAATAAGGCTATTTCCGTAATGCGATGATTCATCGCACTCAACCCGGTGGTCTCGATATCGAGGACTACGAACGAAGCCTCACGGATGAGCACTCTGCACCTCCGTTCGTTTGCGCACCACAAATCGAAGTCGTCCAGGCGTGGCCTGAACTAATGACGTGCCTGGCGGGACATCGATGATTGGCGCAATCGTTCGATTTGTATCGAACGCAATTGCATCATATTTCACATGTGCGTGGATCTTCGCAGCGCTCAAATTTCCAAGTTGATCGACGCCACCTCGCAATGTTACTGAGAGGTCCGCCGGCAACAGGAGCAACTCTTTATCCGGAGGAAGTGCATCGACCTCGATCGGAACGCCTATATAGACTTGCTCTGCTACAGCCTGAATGTTCAGCTTGACTTGAACGGGCTGCCCACTAGTGATTATTATGACGTTCGCAAGTGTATCGGAAAGCTCGAGGGTCTGCACGACATCTTCACGTACGTTATGCTCGGAGAGTGGCTTTGTCGGAAATGAAGTGAGGAAATCCAGCACTTCGTGCGTTCCCTGGACAAGGACAGTCGCGGGCATCACTTTCGGCGACCCAACGATCGCGAACCCC
>JABDDM010000070.1 GCA_013287605.1 Ignavibacteria bacterium
TGCTGAGCCGCTATCGAGCACGAATGTGACGAAGCCCTCCTCATGAGCATTCTGCGTAGGTCGGAAGGTGATACAGAGTTGTGTGACCGAGCTATCGGCGATAATCTTCGGCGTTGTGTTTGGCGCAACGTGGAAGATGCCGCCGTGCGTAGATGCGATGGAAATATCTTTAACATTGAGTCCGGCACAGGAAGGATTCATCACGCGCATGCAAAGCGTAACTGAATCGCCGACGTTCACGGTGTCAAAGTTGAGCAGCGTGTCAAGCACAATAAGCTGGGGTTTGACGGAGACCCTTGCGGTGACCGGAATCTCAACCGTAGTTCCGGAAGAGGTAATTACGATCTTCGCGCTGACGGCACCGAGCTTTGTCGCAGTAAATCTGACAATAACGGAATCGCTGGCATTCGAGGCAATGCTGCCAGTTGGTCCCCGCAGTATTGTGAGATCTGTTGATCCCACAACGGTGCTCTGAATATTCGTAACCGATGCAGGTCCAACATTCTTGAGTATGACAGAGCGATCGATCGTTTCGCCAAGGATCACACATCCCAGATCAAGCGCATTCGGAGTCGTGAGTATTCCACGAATACCCTTTCCCGTCACGGTTATCGGTTTGCCAATTCCAGGTCTGCGCGCTCGGAGCGAGTCAGTCGGGCAGAATCGCAGTGTGATCGGCTTCGAGGAGCCAGGCGCGATCGAGATCGGGAGCTGTCCAGCCGGCACGGAGAATCCCGCTGTAAGCGTGGGCAGGGTGACGATCGTCAGCGTATCAGTGCCAATATTTGATAGAAGTATCGTTGTGTCTTTGCACGAACCGACATCTACGAGTCCGAAGTCGATGGGTGGAATGAAGCTAAGAATCCCATAACCGGAGTGTCCGTGCAGGATGACAAGTCGAGAAATGTCTCGAGTGTTAATATGCAGTGTATCCGCAGAGCGAATCGCACCAGTATCTGTCGCACAATACTCGAGTGTGATGTTGATCGATGCGCCGGGCGCCAATGTGTAAGGCGTCGGTGGCTTGATCAGGCTAAAGTTCGGAAGCCCGAAGAGCTGCCTCGTAACGGTGATGCTATCTGTGCCTGTATTTGCAATACTAAAGGTTGTGTCTTTGCAACTGCCGACGCTCACTGCCCCGAAATCGATATCGGCAGGCACACTCAGGATCCCGATCTTTCCGCGAGCCAACAGCGTGATGACATGCACAGAATCACGTGCATCGCTTCTGACCGTATCTCCCGATCTTCGTGAGTTCGTGTCGGTCGCACAATATTCGAGCGTCACAGAAATTTTCGCTCCCGGCTTGAGCGTATATCCCAGCGGTGGAGCGATCAGCTTGAAATGATTGTCGCCGAAGAGCTGCCTCGTCACATGCAGTGTATCGCTGCCAGTGTTCGTAAAATCGAACGTCGTGTCTTTACAAGCATCAACTTTAACTGCTCCAAAATCTACCAACTGGATCGATTGGATCTGAGGCTGAATGCCACAGCCCATGACGAGCACATGTTTAATTGTGTCGTTCGAACTAAGCGTAATGAGCGCAGTAAAACATCCTGTATCCTGTGGACAAAATGCGAAATGTTCGTAGTTGCTGTCACTCTGATTGATGCGAAGGCTGTCGAGGGTATGCAAAGAAAAATGCGTTGCTCCCGAACCACTCAACCGAGCTGTGTCGACGCGCAGGAGTGCTGTACCGATTGAGAATACTTTGAAGGTGGTATCTCTGCTGCAGGTACCCACGCGTACTTTCCCGAAGTCGATGATCGTGTCACGAACAGCGATGAGCGGCGTGCCTGGCAAGTGTCCGATCATCCCGCTGATGTTTGTCATGACATACTGCGGCTCGCGGAGATATACTGATGAGCCGGGAGCATTCGGATCGCTCTGCAAAGCCACGATATAGACGATCGAATCCTGCGGTAGCAAACTACGCGCGAGTGTGCCTGAAGTCCAGAAAGCTGTCTTTGAATTACCAGGGTTGGACGTTGTGACTGTTGTCGTATTCCAGCCAGTCGAAGGGAAGCGATAATAGACTAAAAGAGTATTGTTTACGTCAGCTGAAGGAATCCAGCCCTTGCCATATCCATTGATCGTAAAGGTTGTCTTCGTTGTGGTGAGGTAGGAAGTATTCGGGCCGATGTAATCCTTGGTTGGCGTGAAGTAATTCGATGTGTTCGCATTTCCATTTTGATTCGAAACACGTCCATCAAGTCGAATGCGGCCGGCCGATCCATCACCACCCGAATTGTAGCCACTACCATGAATGCCTCCATTGACATTCAGCGTCGGCGATTGAAATGCGGTACCGATCGAAATCGAATCGCGAGCGCCGATAACAATCGCGCCTCCCGATCCGCCGCCGCCGCCGGAGGGGTTCGCAGGATAGCCGCCACTACCATCCGAGCCATGCCCTCCGTGCGCATCGATGGTCCCGAACGGCAATATGAAATTCGTGAAGGTTGTGAGTTCAACGGCGCCGCCGCCGCCGCCACCATTGCCCGCTGAAGAACCTCCTGAATACCAAATATTCGCTGAACCTCCGCCTGAACCACCGGCGAGTGGCGAGATCATCGGATTGCCGTTTGCATGTCCGGAATTGTCGCCGTTATTTCCGCCCATGTTTCCGTTGGTTGCAAAGCCACCACCACCACCGGCATAGGTTGCATAGGTAAACGGAAACCCAGAAGGACCCTGTCCGCCGCCCGATCCTGCGCCATAACCACCTGCTGCGCTCGCACTGCCATAAAGTCCATGGTTGCCGCTCGTACCAAACGGATGACCAGTACCACCGCCGCCGCCTTCGTCATTATTCGCGCCAGGATTATTGTATTCAGTGCCGAGGCCACCATCAACACCGCTCAAGCTCGAACCGCCATGATAATAGGATGTGCCTTGAGCGCTTCCGGTACCCGCGCCGCCCGTTCGCGTAGTTCCAGCGATATCTCCAACGCCACCTCCGCCGGTGTAACCCGCGCCGCCACTTGACGGAGTGCCGCCGCCGCCGCCGCCGCCGCCCGGACCGCCGTGGCCGCCAATGCTACCACTGGCATCTTGTCCATGCACGTCAAGCGTTGCATTACCAAATCGAATCGGACCGGCAGAGAGAATGCGTAGCGGAAGAAATGCTTGATTGCCTGGAGTGCCTGCATCGAGATCTGTTGTGGCAACGGAGTAGGTGCCATTCATTAGCACCATCGAGTCGATGACCATTGTGCCGCGTGTCGTTCGTGCGCCGAGCCCGCCACCGATCACTCCACCGCCAAACTTGGTTCCAAATGCTTGCGGCGTAACAATCTGAAAAGTGACTGGAGAACTTACATTCGCGCCATTGATCGCAACCAATGAAATATTCCCAACCGATGCATTCGGCCGCACGAAGAGCATCACTTGTGCGAGCTTTCCGTCCCAGCTTACCACTGTTGGACCGAGGATCACATTTTGCGAATCGCTTGCAGTCTGTAGTTGGATCTTCATGTTGGCTGCATAAAGTCCATCTGTTCCAAAATTGCCAGATGTAGCAGCCGGACCAATAAACTCCACCGCAACAGTCATTCCATTTGCAGCAGCATCCGGTGTGATGTACTTGATGATAGGAGCCTGTGCGCGTGTCGGTGAAACGCTTGCAATGCACATACACACGAACGCGAAGCACGCGAGCGCGGTACTGTGGGTCGTTCGGGATTGCATCTTCATAGTATTAAGAAGTGCGAACAAACATTTTCGTTACACGGATTTTCGCATAGACTACTCACTACCGATCGGCCGTTCGATCCTGATATTGACCGTGCGCGAAAGAAATCTTCCTTCGGGCAGCGTATTATCAACTAAATTCTTTTCGCCTTCACCGTTGTAGGCTATGAGCGCAGTCCCTGCTTTTGCGGCCGTCGCACTGCGAAGCGCTTCCTGCACGTGCTTTGCGCGATCGCTTGAAAGAGTGCGGTTATGATTTGCTTCACCCGTCATATCGGTGAAACCGGTCACCTGGATGGTGTCATGCGGAGTGACGTTCGCAGCGATGTCATTGATGACACGCTGCGAGCGTGCGTCAAGGTCCGCTTTGTCAAAATCAAACGTGATAAGACTGTAACGCTCGATCACTTTGTCTTTCGTTTTTTCCATGCGCTTCTTTTGCACGGTAATCTGCTTGACGATCGTACTATCGCGAACAGTGGTCTCATCGCCATCCTGATTCTTTGCATGGAGTACCGCAACGATCGGCTGTTCGGCCATGGGGATATCCGAGCGAAGCGGCATCCAGTCTTGTGAAGTCCTTGCTGTCCCAAAATCCTGAAGTGTCTTGCCTCCTTGTTCGAGTGTTAGGTCGGTGGTTTCAGGCGAGGTTGATTTCACTTCGGTCTTCACTCGAAGGATCGGCGGATTCATCGTTCGGTCGATCGCTTCTGTGGCGATCGGATCGAGTACTTCAGGATCGTTCGTAACAATCTCGACACGCCGATTCTCTTCCAAACCTTCCTTGATATCCGATGGCGAAGGGTTGCGCGGCAGATTCATGGCTTGCGTTGTGATGCGCGAGGGTGCGATACCCCACACATCAGTCAAATACTTCTTCAATGCATCTGCGCGCGCCTGCGACAGGTGGATCGCGTTCAGTTCAACGCCGGTGTTGTCGTTCGAGCCGATCAATGTCACAGAGGCTTGCGGATGATCGGTAAGCCTGCGCCCGATGATGTTGAGCGTGTGATAATATACTTTGAGGGTCGGCTGATCAACAAGCGAGTTAAGATGGAAACTCTCGGCTCCAACTTTATCGGCAAAGGCATAATAGCGCTCCGGAATATCCGCAGAGCCCTGATTGAAGAACACAAAATTGAGCAGCGGATATGCGTCACGCCGGACAAATTCTTCAATGCGAACGGACGGAATTGCTTGCTCCTGCTCCGGACTAGCTGCATCTTGTTTTATGACGCCGATCAATTGCACTGACGCAGTTAGCGAATGCTTCTTCGGTTCGCTGCTCACGAGCACAGCGGGTTCGCGTTCATATGGACTCACATCGAATTCAAGCGCGGTTCCAAGCCTGAGCGACATCACCTTCCAGCCAACATCACTTCGAATCTGTGTGATCGGATATGTGAAGGAGAGCTCGGGTATCAGGCGAGAATTGTTGCCGACAGGAAGTATCAGGCCCGCACCAAGCGTAAGTCCAACGAACAGTGCATTTGAATTTGGTATTTGTCCCGTTGCGAGCGTTCGTGTATTTGTGTGCGTACTGCTAAAGACTCCGTTACTCGGCGCAAGCACTACTTCGGTTTGATCAGCACTGCGCGAAACAAGATACCCTAGCGATGGGCCACCAAAGATTTTGGCAACCGGCTTCATACCGGAGCCTGGTGTGGATTCCAATCTGGCAATCTGATAACTCATGAAGAGATCCACGCCAAGATCGACAAGAGATGCTGCAAGGCGATGCTCTCGAGTAGATGCGACGAGCGAGCTATCTGGAGCGCGAATATTCCCGTTGTCAGTAGCGGGAGCCTTGATCGTCGCACCAAGAAAATTTACGTGTATCCTTGGAGAGATCCACCAGCCAAATTCATCCGGCCCACCCTTAAGTGGAGATTCGAGTGTAAAGAAAAAATTGGGACGAAAGCCCGTGCCATTGGTGAATACACCACAAAGGGTATCGCCTGTGTATATAGATTGACTCAGTGAGTGAAAATTCGCTCCAGCGGTAACCCCAGGTCCTATGAAGATATATGCTTTAGGAGCAGGACCCAGCACGTTTGGCGGTACCGGCATCGCGACTGGGATATCCCTGAATTGAGCCCTAATCGGCAAAACGCCAACAAAATTGGTGCAAACGACAACAAAAATGAGAATTGGCAATCTCAAAGCAAGGGGCACAAAAGACATGGATTCAGGATTAGTCGATGCAACGCTAAGATACTCCCGCAACTACGGTAAACCCCTGTTTGCGAAAAGAATGCCAGTCTGGCATTCGTTCATTAAGGATCGTCATCATCATTCATCGAACAATTCTGAATCGTGCTAAAATATTTAACTCTGTTTGCCATTGTCGCAATTTCTCTTTCGTCATGTAAAAGTGATCCCGCTGGCCCGGCATCTGTAGTTTATGTACAGCCAAAGTTGGGAAGCGTATTCACATTTGATGAGTATCGTGCCGACAGCATAACCGGTCTGCCTGTTCCCGGCCATCGAGACACTTCGGTGCAAACGGTTCTGCAAACCGGCATACCATGGATGGGCAAGACCAACGTAATGAAGGTTGTGACAATCGCAGGCAAAACCAACGATACGTCCTACATTAACTTTGAGACGAACAATGATATCAGTACTCTCTACGATGCCAACAAAGGACAATGGATCACCTTCCCGATCAGCAGCAAGATCACCAATTCAATAGTTTTGTCAGACACGATAGAAACCGGACACGGTGTTTCGAGAGAGACAAAGATCACCCTCGCGGCATCTTACGTTGACAATGAAACGATGGTAGTGAAGGGCCAATCCATCAATGTCATCAAGATACAGAAGTTGGCAACTCAGACAATTACTACATCGGGTGTATCAACGATAGATTCGCTACTCACTTTTGGATATTTCGCCCCTTCGCTGGGCTATACGTCAAAAATTGATCAGCCCATTTCTACCGATCGATTTGGAACAAAAGCAGAAGGGTTACTGAGCACACTAATAGATTTTAATTTGAAGTAACCGATCAAACCTAAATGCCCTTCGCAGCTTGCAGTGAAGGGCATTTTTTTGTTACGCTAAAGCAAATTTCTTCGTTTCTCTCATTGGAGCACTTCGGCTGGCGTGAGGTTGAGTTTGTCGAGGTTCTCACGGCTGGCACCGATCGCGAGGACGTACGGCTGGCCGATGATGTACTTATTGAGGAAAGCGGTGATGTCTTCACGTGTCAGCTTCTTCACGTTCTCGATGTAGTGGTTGTAGTAATCTATTCCTGTGACCGCCCAGGTGAACGCGCCGGTGTTGGTTATGAAGTTGGTAGGGTTTTCCTGATCGTAGAGTCGTTGGATCGCCAGCTTTTCCTTTGCGTTTTCCAACTCCTGATCTGTAAAATAGTTAGGCTTCGTCCATTGGGACATCTCCTGATAGACCTTCTTGATCGCGTCCTTTGCTTTTTCCGGTGCTGTTTCAATCCCGAGTGCGATCGGACCAACGTTCGTCTGCGTGTAGTAGGACATGCTCACATTCAGGGCAAGACCAGCATCCAGCAGCGACTGGTAGAGATGCGATGTCGAATTCGTTACCAGGGTCGAGAAAAGATCGGCGGCGTACGTGTTCTTGTCATCCTTCCCGATACTTGGACCAAAATAATTGAAACTCGCCGAAACGGTCGGCATCTCGGGTGTCTCGCGAACGATGAGTTGCGTCCTGAGTGGTGCGAATGCGGGTGGAGCATAGGTCGGAAACGGCTCGGGCCCTCGCTTCCACTTCCCGAGGTATTCTTCTGCAAGCTTGTAAACTTGCTCAGGCGTCACATCTCCCGAAACAAGGAGCGCAGAATTATTTGGAATGTAAAACTTGTGTTCGATCGCGAACATCTTGGCAGGCGTGGCGGATTTGATGACCGGGCGCTGTCCGAGCGGTTCTTTCCTCACAATATCCCTTCCCCAGAGCGCGCTATCGAGCGCGCGCAAAAGTGCGAACGACGGATCGGCTTCGTTGCGGTCAAATTCACCGAGCACAACTTCGCGCTCGCGTTCGACATCGCCGGAATCGAACGCCGGCGACTCGATGGCATACGACATGAACTCAATGCCTTTCTTCAAATTCGCGGCAGGCATGGTGAAATGATACTCAACCATCTCCTCATGTGTCGAAGCGTTGTTCGACATCCCTAGCTCGCGACTGCGCTCGTTGAACTCATCCTCACTCGACATCACGCGGTTCTTCTTAAAGAACATGTGCTCGTACAGGTGACTGAGTCCGGCAAATTCATCCGACTCGGTATAGGAGCCGTTCTTCGCAACGTAATCTACCGTCACGATAGGGTAGAGATGATTCTCGACGACCACGATCTGGAGACCGTTCGGGAGTGTCTTGACCCAGAATGGATCGTCCGGAGAGGCAGCGTTTGTATGCTTTTGAGCTTGGAGCTTTCCAAATGGACTGCTTAGCGCAAGTAGCAGAAGGAAAATCGGTGTTGGCCTTGTCATCTAGAATCAGAAAGGTGAAAGCGACGTGCAAAAGTACGTGATGAGTGGAGAGAGGTTTCGAAGAGCTGTGCGCCAATGGCCGATTTAAGTGTCTTGATGGACATTCGGGTTTCGATTGCTCTTCGACGACAGGCGTGGCACGCTTTTTCTTCTAATCAGGTGCGCCGACCGTGTCAGACGGGCCAACTCTTGTGTCTTTGCACAAAACAACGTTACGTGAAGCTATTACTCATACCTCTTCTGATTTCTGTCTTTTTTGTTGCGCCCGCCAAATCTCAGACAGCACCCGCACATTCGCCGCTTGAGGATATTCCACTCCTCTCTTGGCTTACTGGTACCGAGGTAGATCCAGGAACCGGGATCGCACCGCACGCAAAATTCCGAGATACCTACTATCGCGTCACGGGAAGTTTCGGTATTAACGTCGGACTGGTTAACGATGCCCCCACGGTTGGCGCACTCTTTGGCTCCTATCAGATTGGCCACGACGTGCTTTCCGGAGGCTTTCTCACAAGCAACAGCAATGGTCGACTTCGTAAGACATGGATCGAAGGCGAGTTGCTCTATGGCTATGCATGGAATGGCTACGACTTCGGATATTTTTCGAAAGGGGCAACTGGACTTTGGGTGATGGCATCTGCGGGGTTGGCGTTCGACACCTACGATATTCGGTACCGGCGTTTCTCCAGATTTGATCCCCAACCACCGATCGATACGACGCTTCCACCGAATTCCTTCCAATATGCAATCGGGCTTCCGATCCAGATCGAGGCGAGCTACGCGATCACACATTATCTCGGAGTCAGCGCAACCATCTTTGCAAACTTTAACAAGATCCAGATCACGTATGGCGCGATGGCAGGGTTGCAGATCGGGTGGTTCTGATGCCCAAGTTCACTCTTCCATAGACCCGCTCCACTGACCGGTGTATTTTCGCATCGAAGAACCAACTATTCGATGCCCCAACAACACAATCGCAAACTCACACCACGGCCTCCGGCAAGAAGGGCGCAACTAGCGCCTCAACGGCGAACATTCATCTTGCTCGAAACTGGATTGCTACTCGGCCTCGCCGAAGGCATCATGTGGAATCTCATTACGACGTTAACGCTCTCGCCCTATCTGAAGGCAGCGCTGCTCATGATTGGAGTGATCGGTCTGTTTGCGATCGCAGTGCGGGTGCTTGAACCGCTCATTGGTTCTATTTTGAAATCGATCGCGGGACTCGAGAAGGGCGGAGGCATCGCCATTCGTTTGGGTCTGCATTCGGTCGTGCTCTTTTTGATCTATGTTGGATACGTTAGGGTTTTCTTCAAGGTATGATACATGATCCGATCGAGCTCTCCCATGGAATTTCGATTCCGCTCAGCGAGATCGATATTCGATTCGTTCGATCGAGCGGACCTGGTGGTCAGCATGTCAACAAAACTTCCACACAGGCAGAGATCTCGTTTGATCTGATGTCAAGTCCTTCGATTCCTGAGTCTGAAAGGTTGTGGTTACGCTCAAAGCTTGCGAGCAAGCTCGACACCGAAGGCAGGCTGCAGGTAACTTCTCAGGCGTATCGAAGTCAGCTTCGCAATCGCGAAGATGCGATCGAAAAACTTGTATTGATGTTGAACCAGGCGCTCCAGCGTCCGAAGAAGCGAAAGCTGACTCGACCTACACACGGTGCGAAGGAATCCAGACTTCGCTCCAAAAAGCTGCACAGCGAGCGAAAGGCGCTCCGGACCAAGCGGCCCGATCTCTGACCGAAATCTCCCATAGGATGTAAGTTTGCATTAACTACGAACGCATCTCCACACCGATCATCTTACCTCGAACATGGCTGAAGTCTCCTGGATACTCTGTTGCGAAAAATTTATCATGAAGGAAAATG
>JABDDM010000071.1 GCA_013287605.1 Ignavibacteria bacterium
TTGAATCATCTGCGGCAAGCAGCGAATCACAATGTGCACTACATGGCTGGATGTTATTCTGATCAGTAAGCTTTAGCAGGCTGAACTTTGGAGCGTGCTTGTCAGGATGCTGCGTCAGAGGATGCGCAGCAAAGCACATCGTGTCATAACTGACATTTTGTGCGCAGTCCGTAAAGACGAAATTGAAGCACCCCGCGACAGTAGAGTCATTCTGCACCACCTTGACGGTGTGCACGCCCTTATCGCATGGTCCGGCAATCGCTGGATTCGTCGTAACAAAAAACTTCGACTGGTCAGTGCCAACGTAGCTGAATGTTATGGATTTGAGACCGTCGTCCGTCGGGCGATCATCATGAACATCCACCTGCTGGGTAAAAGGTGTGCTCGAGCGCCCACTAACTATCGGTGGAAGCGAATCAAACACAGTACATGCAATCATGATCGGCCACGTGCAGGGACTCGGTCTGAAAAAATCCGGTGGTAAAATATTCGAATTCGAAGTGAACTGAAGGAATGACGCCGTATCGCCCGAGCAATTCTTGTATAAATCAGCATTCACCGTCCAACTGAGTTCAGTTACTTCTCCAGGCATTATCGCAGAAGCTGCGTGCAGCAACTCTGTTTTCCCATTGTTCGTGATGTTCCCTACTGGAGCCGTTATCGTAAGATGCGTACCGACATCAAGCTTGAGAGTAACCGCATCTGCGCTGTTTCCGAGATCTGTATTAAACAGGTATGCGTCAACCGTAAACGGATTAGGAGTGTAGACCTTGAACCTTCGATCATATTTCAATGCGTGCGGATAGAAGAAGATACCAAAGAGACCGCCAAGGCATGTCTCAAACTCGCCAGTGCCATATGACGTGCGGCCAGCCTCGACCGTTTTGCCCGGAAGCACACCCTGCGCAGCCCATTCGAAAAGAATCCCACTATCCGTAAACTGTCCAGTGCCTGGCCAAGGGCCCCATTGCTGCTGAGAAAGAAAAACCCAATCACCGACAGTAACCCGATCAGGTACGATCAGGCCAAGAGGCGGATAATCCACAAGTCCCTGACCTGTACTCCCCGTATTAAACGAAGGAGGGTTTGGCAAGTCATGCTGGAATGCAATGTAAAACCACGGGATGCCTGGAATATTTGCCGTGTAAGTCTGCCACGACGTTGTATAATTAAAGCGAGTTAAGATCTTTGCGCCGTCGGAACCAGCGACGTCCGTATCAAGAAGGAATTCTGCCTGGCAAGCGACCGGTGAGCCTGTACCGTTACGGAAGCTTATGCTGATTACTATTTGCCCGCTCTTTGTAAAAGCAACTGGGTAGACTTTCTGGATAATATCCACGCCAACGCCGTTAATGTTCGCCCAAACCGTCGTGATCGTGTCAGCATCTTGAGTGGTTGTGGCATTGGACCCAAGCGGAATTGGCTTATTGGTTGGAAAGTTAAACGGATTATTTGTGAATACCTGATTGCCAATCTTGACGGAGAGATACGAGTGCTGGCGGAAACTCAAGATAACGCCATTCGGAGGGCCTGGTGTTTCGAAGATGGTAAGTAGACCCGATTGCTCCTCTACCTCACACCAAACGAATTGATTATTCGTGTGCAGTGTAGCACGCGAGGCGTCAGAGCTAATGAGAATGATACCAGCAATCAGAAGGCTACCTAGATAGCCAAGGGCTCGGATTGCCCGTCGTTCCTCAAAGAAATGGAAGCGCGAAAACTTCATTATGCTGGTACAAGAATGCGAATGTTCTGGGCCGCTCATTAAGCGCAAACAACGACGACACACTGTACATAGGGACACAGAACAGCATGGGCAAAAGTCACTCTTCTTAACCATGAGGAAAGGTCAAGCATTCCAAAATGCGGTCTGGGTCCAACGATCCTGAAAGGTAGCTATGACGCTCCCTCTACTAAAAAATGGCTCAATTGAGCTTGTATTTCAACTCTATCGACGCGAAAATGGATTGCATCTTCCAACCGGTCGCGAGCGGATCGCGGATCGTGGTAAGAGGCAGGTCGAGGGTAATCATCGGGGCAATGACAGCACGTTCGTTCATTGAAATATCATAGCCAACTCCGAGCAGCGCTCCAAGGCGGAGTCCTCTCGCGTCTGTGATAGGGCCATCCTGCAGTGTCTCGTCCAGCGTGCCGTTCTCAAAGCGCAGATTTTGGATTGGAGTCCCATTCAGCGGAGTTACCGTGGAGCTAGTGAGCTCTCGTTGATGTGTAAAGTGGTTGGCGATCAAAATAGAAACCCCAAGCCCAGCCTGAATGAACGGCCCAAGTCTAAAAAACTGATATTGCACGAATGGAGAAAACGTCAAATAAGTAGTTTTTACCGTGCCCAATCGATCAAAGGTAATTACGCCTGTTGTCACAGAGTCCCCCTGGATGGGTCTTGGAAAGCGGATTGTCGCTGTGTCCGAAATACTAACTCTGCTGAAGGTATTCTTGAAATCAATACCCCCTTTAAGGCCAAGTACCCATTCATAAGTCACGGGGAGTTCGAAGACGAGCGACCCCATAAAACCTGTTCCTGAACCTTCCGGGAAATCACACTTACACGCAGCCTGATATACTCCCTGCTGTTTATGCGATCCAAATCCGAGTTCAACACCAAAGAGCGGCGGCGGAGCGCCTGGCCCAAACAGATCCCCGTGGCTAATCAACTGTGCTGACGAAGAGTGAGGAATCGAGACCACAAGGCACACGATCACGAAGCAGCAGAGCGCAATATTACGGATAACCATAAAGCTTGGTTCGAACGTACGTGGGTTGTGGGCCATCAGTGTTTACCTACAATCCGAACTTCAACACGCCGATTCTTTGCTCGAGCCACATCAGTGGTACCGGGGTCGATCGGCTGCGCTTTTCCAAATCCTTTTACGACAGCAAGCTGATCGCGAGGAACACCTCTCGAGAGCAAATAATCTTCTACCGATACTGCCCGGCGTTCAGAGAGCTTCACATTATATTCATCCGTTCCAACATCGTCGGTATGTCCATTGACCTCGATCCGAACGTTTGGATTCTCTTTGACCTGATCGATAAAGTGCTGAAGCTTGAGCGACTCGTCTTTCTTGAGATCGTTTTTGTTGAAGTCGAAGAGCACCATCACCGGAAGGATATCGGAAGGAGTCAGGTAAATCTCTTTGGCTACCCGCTCCATTGCTTCATGGCTTACGGGAATCGCAACATCGGATGCATATGGCTCATAATTCTCCACTTGAGCAGACAAGTGATATTTTTCTGAAGGGTTGACGTTGAACGTAAAAGAACCGTCTGCTGGGGTTTCTAACGTAAACGTCTTTTTCGTCGTGCCATCATCGGCGAGCTCATCCAGGGTAAGCCTGGTCTGTACAGGCTTGTGTGTAAAGACGTTCGTGACATGTCCATCAATGCGAGCATGCGAGGGCACGAGTTTAATATCCTGCGTAAACCCAGTGGGGTTGAGTTCATTGGGAGACTGTACTTCAATCGACCCGGGGACATAGCCCTCGGCATCCGCCTTTATCTTTACAAGTTTGCCAAGCGGCACGATGGCAGCATAATCGGTCCCCTGACCTGTATTCTCCACCGGATCGGAAGCACCGGAGAGTGATATCTGTACTTGCGGGGTGCTCTTGATTGGAAGGTTCGTTTCCGCATCTAGCACTGTACCTTTGAGGGCGATGATCCTTGCGACAGGCTTGAGCGGATTTGGAGAGATGCGGAAAATATCGAATCGGCCCGAACCTCCAGGGCGATTGCTTGCCAGGTAAATTGCATCTTCCGCCGGTGGAACGGCGAAGAACATTTCGTCGCTCTTCGTATTGACTGCAGGTCCCAGGTTTTTCGGCGTCGTCCATGTGTTGTCACCAGTGCGGTGGGTCACATAGATATCATAGCCGCCCATTCCGCCCGGAAGATCATCGGCAGCAAAATAGAGCGTCTGGTTATCGCTTGCGATCATTGGCGACAACTCATTGCCGCTTGTATTGAAGGAAAGATCGATCGGTTCGCTCCAGGATCCGTTCGGCATTTTGGTCGACATATAAATATCGATGCCGCCGTGTCCATGCTTGCGATCGCTAGCGAAAAAGAGCATCTGACCATCCTGCGAGAGACATGGCTGACCTTCCCACCATTCTGTATTCACCGGGCGCCCAAGTGGGTGCAGCGATTGAATTTTGCCATCCAGAACATCCGCTTCATAGAGATCGCAACTGCCGAGGATGCCATCAGAGCGATTACAACAGCCTACGACAGCATGCGAGCCATCAGCAGTAAAACTGATCGAGGAGATACTTTCTTTGCCCGGCAGCTCGATATATTTCTCCGGTGTCGACCATGTTGCGGATGTTGCACGATGCGCAACAAAAATTGCCGGTTTGTCTCCGTCCCTGTAGCTGGTGAAATACATCGTGGCTTCGTCCGGCATGATTACCGGGGTAGCATCGTCATACGGGGAATTCAGTTCGCGTACATTATCCGTATGTGTGTTCGCCCCGCCATTTATGAACACACTCTTTGCGGAGTCGCTTGGTTGCGCACCAGTCTGCGCAAGGCTCGAGGAGACATCGAGGCATGAAGTCAGTAGCAGTATCGTCGATAGCAAGCAAAGCACGCGTGCCCGTGTGGACGAGTAGGCTACTATTGGTTGCAATGGGTATATGCCAGCGTCTGTGGCAGGCTTCTGTCGTTGATCGAAGACTCTCAATGGGTCAACTAATTGGCGAACTGAACAAGCACTATGTGACTCGGGCCCGTCGTACTAAATAGAAGTACGTTCATATAACGCGGCGGTGGGAAAAGCGTTCAACCAGGCTGCACTTTGGCAATTCCTATTTCAAGGGGTTTGACAATCACTGGTAAATGTGAAGGCATACGCCCCAAAGTCAGGCGCATCGCTCGAAACGTTGAGTGTGTAGCGGCTGAATTGATCATTACGAACAAGATTGTACATTCGCGGAGTATCGACGTACACATACGTTCTCCCGCCCTCCTCCTTGATATCCACTCCTCGGTCCAACGGCGCAATCGGTTTGCCGTCCTGTTCGACCCACACCTTGAACATGGTCTTGCCTAGCGGATGGATCACCAAATTGACTTCCTTCGCCTGGTAGCTTATGATCAGGCTTCCCGGTCCGGCAGGATGGGCATATTCATTCCGGACTTCCCACAGACCATCAAGATAAAGCTTATCGATCGCAAGTTCTTTTGGCACATGATACTGATGAGCCTGGTCCTCCACCTCGCCCGAGGCATTACCCAGGTTCGAGCGCGAATAGCCGATATACGTTTCAGGGGTAGCCCGATAGCAGACTGCCCCGGGCTTATCGCTCTGGCGGATAACATCCATCAGTTTTGGAAGAGAAAGCGTACTATCGACTTCGAGCAGAAGCTTTTGAATAAATGCTTCAAACTCCTGATAGCCACCCTCACCAAAATGCGAGGCCCTCAGCACGCCGTTGGCATCGAACAAATATTTGGCTGGCCAATACTGATTCGTCAGAGATTGCCAGATCTCAAGATCGTTATCGGCAATGACCGGATACGTGATTCCAAATTGATTGACCGCACGCTCAAGATTGCCTGGCTCCTTTTCAAACTCGAACTCGGGTGAATGGACGCCAATGATCTCAAGCCCGAGACTCCTATAGCGCTCATCCCACGCTTTGATATAGGGCAATGTTCTGACGCAGTTCACGCATGTATAGTCGAAGACATCGAGTAAAACGACTTTACCCTTAAGATCTTTGAGATCCGATGCAGAGACATTGATGTAACGCTGAGCAGGATACTCAGTTGGCAAAGGCGGCATGTGGACATGCTCACCCAGAAGATCTTTAATCTGTGAAGCTGGCGTGGCGTCGTTACCTTGAGCTTGACTCATGGTGGATTGCATTTGGCAGACGGCGATGAAGAGGAATAGAAAGATCAGACGATGAAAATAACGGTACATTCGAACAAGTTAAATAGATGGCTTACCTGGCGATACGAAGAGATTGTCCTTGATGAAGAATCTCCATTCATACTCCTTTGCGATCGTAAGACCTATGCGTGTTGAGGTGCGGATATCGATCCCTCTAATCGTATCGCCGTTTGTAATGAACAACTCATCGCTCGACGCAAGATCAATGCCGTTAAGTTTTCGGTCGAGTGAGAATGCTTGGCATATCTTTCCTGGGCCATTCGTCAAGTCGCGCTCTCGCTTCGCTTGTGGTCGCAATTTCCGCATCGTGTCGATACCCTGCAACGGCTCGATTCCACGAACGAGCACCGCCTCAGCCACGTGCTCTTCTTCACACGAAACATTGAAGCAATGATACATTCCGTATGTGAAATACACATAGGAGAAGCCTGGTTCGCCAAAGAGAATCGTATTTCTAGGCGTCTTTCCGCGAAAGGCGTGACAGGCAGGATCGCGAGCGCCATAGGCTTCCGCTTCCACAATACGGCCGATCAACTCTTCTCCGTTGAGTACACGATGAAGATGCTTCCCGAGCAGCTCTTTGGCTACGATTGTCGCAGGACGATTGTAAAATCTTTTTGGTACTCTAATCGCTACGTTGCTCGCCATCGAAAGCCAATTGAATTAAGCTTAGTTGTGAGTGTAGATTCATTCATCGGCAACTCGCATGTGAAATCTTTGCAGAGATATGCAACCGCTTCACCGTCGCTGGCGAGCGATTGATAGAATTCATCAAGCGGCGATGATTTGGTTGCCCGAAAAACGACAGCATTACCCAGGTAGTGTTGATCGATCTTGTTCCGCATCTCGATTGTCGCCTGCTCCTCTCCAGATAGAACGATCTGGAGTTCCGGCTCCTCAATCGTTCTGGCATCTACAATGAGAAGCGGCATTGCGTACGGACGATCCGCAACCCGGTTTCGGTAGTAGTCTGCCGTCCGTCCAGCTTTTTCCTTAAAGGCATCCTGCCCAGTTAGGGCGTGCAATCTCAGAAGATTTCCAACAGCCACTGAATTCCCATTTGGCTCCGCGCCATCATAATCGCCTTTGACCCTGAAGAGAAGATCGCTGCGCTCGGTGCTCATGAAGTATGCGCCTTCCGCCCGGTCCCATAAACGCTCGTCCTGCTGCTCTTGAAGTTCGACAGCATGCGATAGCCAAACGTCTTCAAACGTTGAGCGATTGAGCGAAAGCAAGCCTTTGATGAGAAATGCATACGACTCGAGATAACCATCGAAGCGTGCTTCACCATCTCGCCAGCGATGTTGCAATACACCATCCGCAGTTCTGAGATTTGCCCAGATGAACTCTGCTGCTCGCTTGGCGGCGGTAAGGTAGTCCGGCCGGTCAAGTACTGAGCCAGCTCTTGCAAGCGCAGCGATCATTAGCCCATTCCACCCAGTGAGTATTTTCTCATCGCGCAATGGCCGCGGGCGCGTCCCGCGATGCGCAAGTAGTATCGACTTGGATTCTGCAAGAACTGATTTAATCTCTTCCTTCGTCCGATTATATTTCTGAGCAAGTTGCTCGAGGGTTTGCAAGCGGTGCAACACATTCGTGCGATGCTCGAAATTTCCTTCTTCAGTGACACCATAACGATCCGCTACGATCCTGGTGCGATCCGCACCGAGCAGATCAACAATCTCCGACAACCGCCAAACATAGAACGTACCCTCTACGCCCTCACTATCTGCGTCTTCGGCGCTGAAAAAGCCGCCATCAGGGTGTGTCAGATCACGAAGCACATAGTCGCAAATGCCTTGAGCAACTTCGGCGAATGAACGATCTCCGGTGATCTGAAAGGCATCGAGATACGATTCGACCAATTGTGCCTGATCATACAGCATCTTCTCAAAATGCGGCACGAGCCACTTAGCATCGACCGAGTATCGATGAAAACCGCCGCCCAGTTGATCATACATCCCGCCGGCCGCCATCTTACTTAGCGTGGAGAGTGCCATCTCGGCAGACGCTGAGTCGCGTGTCCGGAATGCGTGGTCGAAGAGAAACTCGAACTGGACCGGTCGCGGAAATTTCGGTGCCGAGCCAAACCCGCCGAGCACGGGGTCGTAGGAGTGTTTGAAATATTCGGCCGTTCGATCTGCGATTTCCTTCCATGAAAGAGTTGAAGCACTTGCTTCTTTTACTTCGGAGCCTGAGGATATTGCCCGCGTGAGCGCCTCAGACGATTCCAATAATTTCACTCGTTCGGTCCCCCATAGTTCGGCCACACGCTGAAGAAGATCCGTGAAGCCGGGACGGCCATACGCACTAATAGGCGGAAAGTAAGTACCGGCGAAGAATGGCTTGAGATCGGGAGCAAGGAAGAGCGTCATTGGCCATCCGCCAGATCCGGAGAGGGCCTGGACGGCCGACATATAGACGTGATCGATATCTGGCAGCTCCTCACGGTCTACCTTGATCGAGATGAAATGCTGATTCAGAAATTCCGCGACCGATTCATTCTCGAAACTCTCACGCTCCATGACATGACACCAGTGGCAGGTTGCGTAACCGATCGAGAGAAAGATAGGCTTTGCTTCGGCACGCGCTCGCTCGAACGCCTCACTTGCCCAGGGATACCAATCGACGGGATTGTACGCGTGCTGCTGAAGGTAAGGCGATCGTTCGTTGATTAATCGATTCGGCTTGCGACCGTTGGTCGAATGATCACCCATCAGATCGCATAGACTGGATATCGCTCATTCCGAATTGCAGCAAATCGCTTTGGGTCTTCACACACGAGCGCTTGTGCACCTAATGCGAGCGCTTGTTCAAATGCTTCTTCGTCCTTTATTGTGTAAATGGAAAGGAAGAGGTGATGCTTCTGGATATCCGCGATCCGTTGATCGGTAAGTTCGTGCAACTGACACGCATAAGAAGTCGCATGTGAAATCTTTAGAAGCTCGGAAGGGAGCAGCTCTTCCACTGGCTTCGGTAGTGCGATGGGTTCGGGCGTCCGTGCAGAAAAATACATGTACATCTCATTCGTCGGCTGGATGATGACCGACGGAACATGCCATGAGGCTTCATGAATAAATTCGATCCTGAATGAGCTGAAGAGCACCCGCTCCTCCATTTTCGCTTCCACGAGAAGTTGTTCCAATGCGTCCATAAACCTCCGAGGTGGTCGATCGGAGTATTCCTTGATCTCAAGATTCAGGTAGATCTTTCTCTTGGTTCGCTCGAGTACATCGGTAAGCTGCGTTAGTCCGTGCGGATGACCAGCGTGTATTTTGGCCTTCTGCAGGTCTTCGAAGGGATGGCGGTGGATCACCATATGATGGCCATTCTTAAGCTGAATTGCTTCATCATGGTGACAGACGAAGACTTCATCAGCCGTCCACTGCACATCGACTTCGATCATATCCGCGCCCGAAATGAGTGCAGCCGCAATCGCTTCAAGACTATTTTCCGGCGCATCAAGCGTGGTATCACCGCGATGGGCGGCAATCATGGGACGGATGGCAAACGGATAATCTTTGATCAGTGGGATCATACTCAATGATTAGTCATCATTCGAAAAGTGATCTGGCCCCTCGAAGAAATTCAGCAACTCCCATTGAGATCTTTCCTTCCCTTTGGACTTGCAAAAGTTCAATTGGAGTTGTTGCCGTACCCCAAAACAACCGTTTTCCATCTTCTGTT
>JABDDM010000072.1 GCA_013287605.1 Ignavibacteria bacterium
CACCGAAGAGAATCCCAAGCCGGCGGCTAATATTCATCTGTTGAGATTGTCGGAGTAATTAGTGACTTCCGAGCTCGCTCGACGAAGATTCGTATCCATACGTTCTAAATACGATTTGAGCATTTGCATCAGTTCTTGACGAAGCGCACTTGAGATCGCTCTGCCGGAAATTGGAAATTCGCGAAGTCCGCGAGCGTATCGCCGCAAGGCATGGACATTCATGCGCTCCAGTTCAAGAAGGGATGGTATAGGATGTTCGGGCAATGGTACAAACCTCCAATGAGTGAGCAGGCTCATTGAGGTGAACACCGAGGGGGCTCGCTTTCTTTCCCTAACTTAGAAGAATTAAACGCGGTCCGCGCTTACGATCAGAAGCGCCAGTAGAGCTTTCCGCTGACATCGAGGAGTGCAGGCTGCTTTACTCCGAGTCCGATCGTTTCGCCAACACTGAACGAGGCGCCAAAACCAGTACCGGAAGAGCCAAAGTCAGTTGCAAACCCAACTGCAGGCACCAGCAGTGTAGCAGAACGAAGATCTGCAGGGTGTTGAGGAGTAGACCAAATGCCGTAATAGCCAATACTCATGATAGGCTCAATAGCACCACCAAAGGGTTTGGCTGGGATCCAACTCAATTGAAAACCGAGCGACTTTGGAGAATCGAAAACTCTTGAGACATTCGGAGGCTGCACAAAACTGAGATACGGAATGGCAGACCAATAACCGAAGCCAAAGGAGATGTCAAACGCGAGGTCGGGCGTGCTCGACTCGACCCCCGCAAAAAGATTTGTGCCAGCACTAGGACCGGATCCGACACCCGCTCGGATGCGAAGGCCAGCGATCGAGTTGCGCTGCGTAGCATTCACGAGATCCAGCAAAGCCTGTTTTTCGCGCTTTGTATCGCTGAGTGTTGCATCCAGACGCATCGAATGAACGCGTTCTTTCTCAAGTTCGAAACTGGTGGTCCGCAGCAGTTCGGCCATATTGAGCTTCTTGCCACCGATCTTGAGGGTATCTTCGCCGATGCGCTGCGGGCTTTCGACAAGCAGCGGTGAGCTCTTCGTAAAACTGATCGTGTCTGCAAAAAGCTGTCGGCCGCTTCCGATCTCCGAAGCGACAATGCGAGCCTTATACGGTCCATTCGCAAACGAGCGTAAGCTCCACTCTGCAAGATAGGAAGCAGGCTGCTTCACCGTATCGAGGATGGTCAACGGATGTTCTGGGTCGACAACGGAGAGCAGTTGAATTTTTACATTCGAGTTCGCACCAACCGTATACGGGATCGAGAGCTGCTGTGACATCGGAGAGATGGCAGGCTTTCCAACAGCGTACTTCAGACGATCGCTCGAAAGGAAAATATGCTCAGTGAAGAATCGCGCAAAATCCTCATAGAAATCAAGGAATGAGCCATCCTCAAGTTGAAGGATCCTTCCGCGACGTTCCGGGGGCGCATTTTCAAGTTCAAGGCGAACGGGCTCTTCGGCCTTCTGACTAAATTCTTTGGAAAACCATTCAAGCTTTACTTCTGCGTCGCTCGTGTTTGACTGCATCGATCGTTCAATGATCACATAATAGCGCATCGAATCGGAAGATGAGCCCTTGTGAAGCGGCAGCGGAAATATGCCAATATTGACAGTATACGAAGCCGCATCGCTCTTGAGGGTCTTCGAGAGATTACTGACAACCGGCAATGCAAGCGGTGTGCGGGCAGAGCCAATGAAATACATGATGGGCTGATCGCTCATCGACGAATCTGTCGTCCGCTTCCTGCCAGTAGGAGAAATTGACATGTACCGCGGTTCGAGATGAAAGCTTGCCTCGAAGAGTACATCATCGCCGGCTGGTCCGCTTGTGCGAACGTAGTTCGCTTCCATATGCACGATCTCAGGACGAAGTGCCTCTCCATAGGTCTTCAGTTCTTCATTAAGGCGCGCATGCATCAGGTCATCGATGGATTCACCCTGGGCTTTTTCGTCGATCAGTGGCACGAACCCAGAAAGCTTTGGATCGAAATCGGGCTTAATAAAATGCACCCTGGGGTCCGCCTTCACGCTGACCGCAACAAACAGTAAAAATCCTACAACTGCCAATCGCATTACTGCGTGGCGATCGAAGGATTTGCGGAGCGAGATTGCGATCATGGCGATGAAGTTTTGCAAGAGTTAGAGACGGTCCTGCTGCGTCACAACTACCGCAGGTGTATTGTGAATCAGTTTAGCGAACCTGTGCGAGGCCATCACGTCCTTTGGATCGGCATCGTTCGGCTTGATTGATGATTGCTTGTCGGTCTGAGCCGTACTCTGCGCAGCGTCTCCACCGTGATTTTGTGCCTGGGGCACTGGGATGTATTCCTTTACAATCTTAATACGCTCGGTGGGAGCAATTTGTATAGGAAGTGCTGGAGAAGCATCCTTCAGTGTGTTCGAAGCGATCGACGTAGAATTGACAGGAGTTTCCGGTTGCTTGTTTTGGAGAGAAGCAATCGATTGATTACCCTGGTCCAGAGAATGCGTGATGTACCACGTTGAACCCACAGTCAAGAGGAGGAGCAGTAAGGCCGGGGCAAGACGTTTCGACCACGTTTTCAAACGACGACCTGTAGCAACCGTTACGACACTACCATGATCCGCATTGCGAGTTGCAAGAATCGGCGAAGCTTCAAGTTGTGGAACGCTCGAGAGCATTGACTGCAAACGTGCACGTGTCTGCTGATCGACAGCGTCTGTAAGTTGGAATCGCTCGTCGGACTCCGAAGCATGGATCGCGCCGCGAACGACGAGATACTCACGAAGGATCTTGCGTGCGTCAGCGTGCGTCGCAAGACGTTGGAAGAGTTCTACTTCAAGCTCTTTGCGCATCAGCTCACCATCAAGATAACTAACGATCAGTTCTTCGGTCGTTGAATGCGCGTTCTGTGATGTACTCATAATCTTCATTCCAGGCTTTCGGCATCCGGCACAAGCCCGTATGCTTCGTCACCAATGATCGGCAAAAGCACCTTGCGGAGTCTTGCCTTCGCTCTAAAAATTCGTATACGGATCGTCGAGAGTGATGTTCCGGTCATCTTTCCGATCTCGTCGTAGGTCAGACCTTCGTAGTCGCTCAGTAGCAGTGCCTCACGATAGGTCTCCGGCAGCGATGCAATCGCCTTCAGCAGCAAGTCGGTCTGTTCCTTCCGAGACATCCGCTCCAACGGATCGTCGATCACCGAGAATGCATTTCGTACATCGGCACGAACGTCCTCGTCAAAATTCTCAGCATCCCCCACCCTTTCGGTGCGCATGACATGCTGCACAAACTTTCTCTTCGCGATCAGGCACGTGTGCCTTGTAACGGTGAAGATCCACGCCCGAAAGTCCCCTCCAACAAAAGTGTGTTGGTACTGCGTGACTCTGAGGAATACCTCCTGAAACGTGTCATCGACATGATTGGCATCCATTCCAGCTGTATAGAGCGCTCGTGCGCAATAGGAGTAGATCCCGCTCTTGAACCGATCATAGAGCTTCAGGAATGCCGCCTGATCACCTTGCTGATACAAACGAAAAAGCGCTTCGTCGCTGTCCGGATTGTCAATGAGCTGTCCTTCATGCGAAGGCAGGTCTGAACCTGGTATTCCGGCGTACGATCTTCGGGTATATTGTTTTCGCGAGGCCTCGGTCCGGGCATCGTTCAGCAATGGATCGGAAGGTCCGGGGGTGTAGCCCTGGGTCTCCTGATCGTTCTCCGAATGATCGTTTGGCTCGCTCGAAACGGACATTGCTGAAGAAAAGGCGTGTACAGCTAAGGCTCGTGCCTTCGCAACTGGTCTTCCTGGCTCCTGAGAGGAAAGCTTGCTTCCGCCCTCTCTCCTCTCAAATTGCCCTGCAATCTTCTGCAGTGAATCCATGGCCGCGCTCTAAGTGCAGCAATAGCCGGGCTCAATCTCGCCGACCACACTACAGAAGAAGTCTCGACCCTGAAAAAAATTACACTTGGTCCCGCAAAAATCTCATCTTTATGGGGGTCTGTGACAAGGAAGATATTTAAAAGGGCGTTCCCAATCTGGTTTGAACGGAAATCGTAATTCATAAAGAAGATGCCTGTCTATTAATCAGTCAGTGCCCAGGAGAAAACGAAATCGTCTCGATTGGAACCTCGTTGCACCTGTTAGAAAACCCTTGCATCATGATTCACAATTAGTTGGTGGAGATTAGTGGGTGATAATAGTGGAAAAGTGTTCGAAAATAGGAAGTGCGTTAGCAAAAATGTACGGGAAATCGGAAGTATCTAGAAAAAAAGTTGCTGAACTCTAGCATTTGACCCTCGAATGTACTAAGTTTGTACGCATGCGGTAGGAATAGCTACATCTTTACTTCAATGCGGTTCTTGTAGTCCATTCCTTTCTTAATGCTTTGTTGTGCGCTCTTGCCAGCGCACGAATAACAAAACCCTATCGAATATCTTTGGGAAGACATTCGATAGACTGCCAACTGTTTAGACTCTGCCCTATTAATGCGATGCTATGCTGCAGGTAAATAAGCCTCTAGTTGCCCCAAGAGGCAACAACTCCGAAGCCGACTCCCAGGGTCGATCTATTACTACACTCAACGGTCAAAGTGCGTCCGATCCTGGTGCCCTGCCTCAAGGTTTAGATCCAATGGAGGATGGACCAGAATCACCGATTCTTATAGTTGATGATGAGCCATTCGTAGCGGATCTTATCCATCATTGGGTCCAGAACGTGTGGGATTACCCCGCGATCGTTGCTCATTCCGGTGAGGCCGCCATCATCCAGATGCGCGAACGCAACCCTCGGCTTGTACTGCTCGACATCAATCTTCCCGACATCAACGGCATCGACGTGCTTCGGGCGATCAAGAGCGCCAATGAACATGTGCCAGTTGTCATGATCAGCGCTCAGGAAAGCGTGGCTACGGCAGTCGAAGCGCTCAAAGCTGGCGCCTACGATTATCTGACAAAGCCGATCGATACAGAACGTTTGCAGATCATCATTCGGAATGCGGTCACAGCCTATAGCTATCAGCAGAAGCTGAAGCACTTACAGGCCGAACTGAATAATCGGTACGATTTCAGTAATATTATCTCGGCTGATCCTTTGATGCATGACCTCTTTAAGCTCATGCGAAAGGCTGTCAACAGTGACATTACGGTCTGTATCCTTGGCGAATCGGGGACAGGAAAAGAGCTTGTCGCAAGAGCGCTCCATGCAAACGGTTCGCGAAAGGACAAAGCGTTTCAGGTCGTTAACTGCGCAGCGATCCCGCATGAGTTGCTCGAGTCAGAATTATTCGGGCATGAACGAGGGAGCTTTACCGGAGCGATCGGGCGCAAGATCGGAAAATTCGAAGCCGCACACGGCGGTACCTTGTTCCTCGATGAGATCGGGGACATGGATCTTACGCTGCAGGTTAAACTGCTGCGTGCGATCCAACAGCGCGAGTTCGAACGTGTAGGCGGAACAGAAACTGTTCGAGTCGATGTGCGAATCGTTTGTGCGACGAATGCCGACCTTCGCGGTCTCATTCAACAGCGCAAATTCCGTGAAGATCTTTATTATCGAATCTCTACATTCCCCATCCTTTTACCACCGCTTCGTGATCGCAAAGGTGATGTGTTGCTCCTTGCCGAGACATTCCTGCGGCGATTCAGCGAGCGTCAGGGACGCGAGATCACAAAGATCCATCCGCTCGCCATTCAGGCGATGATGGCTTACAACTGGCCAGGAAACATTCGTGAGCTTGAGAGCACCATCGAACGAGCTGTGCTCATCTGCGACAAGGATGAGATCGTGTTGGGAGATCTGCCAATACCGATCCGTGAGTGTGCGGAGTTAAATGCGCAGCCAAAGCCGATGTACGAACTCGAGGACTACTTCGATGCGGCGCAAAATCGAGTGGTACTACCTCTCGAACAGCTCAAGCAACTCGCGATCAAACATGCACTTGACGCTTGTGACGGGAATATCTCAGAAGCTTCTGTCAAGCTCGACATCAGTCGATCGACGATGTATCGATTGCTCGAGATTTATAATATTCGAACGGAGAATGGCGTAGCGCAGGCTCCGCACACTGCGTCAATTGCTGTAGGATAAACGTTGGGTTTCAGAACTGAAAAAGAATGGGAGGCCTCGTGCCTCCCATTCTTTTTTATCTCGTTAAGATCAATCTCACTACTTGACCAGCATCATCCTCTCCGATCGAACACCGGAATCCGTCTGCATCCTACAAGTGTATGAGCCGCTTGCTAGTGAGCTAGCATCAAATTGAACTTGATGTTCACCCGCCGATCTCACACCATTCTCGAGCGTCTGGACAGCACGACCCATCATATCAAAGACAGTCAACGTTACATGACCAGAATGGGCCAGAGTATAGCGAATCGTCGTTGATGGATTGAACGGATTTGGATAGTTCTGTTCGAGTGCGAAGCCTTCGTCATGAGTTTGTGCAACTCCGGAAGTCTTCGGATCCCATGTAGAACGGAATGCTCGGTAGCTGCTATTCGGCGTCGAGATTAAAAGTTCGTACGCCACAGACGCATCTGGGTAGACTTCTGTCAGTGCAGGAGCGCTTCTCGCTAATCCCCAACTGATGAGTGTGTTGCCGTTTGGCAGTCGTTGTACATTTCCCATCGCTGTCGCCTGGATCTCAGGCTTATGATGATATTGCCACACTAGCTCGCATGTCTTCGCCTGTTCATCTACGCGATATTCAAGCGCACGTGAATTTGGCACCGGATGATAATTGCCATTATCGAGCAATGTGATGGTGCCCGAAGTTGTGCGGCGGACAGCATGCTGATGCGAGAATCCAAGCGTATCATTCAGGAATGTAAACTCATTGTGCTGTCCACCCATGCGCCAGATGATTGCTCCAGTCTCTCGATTGATCTTGGTTATCTCGTCGAGGTGGCGTGAAGAGAGGATCAGATTTCCGTCCGTATCCTGAGTGATCGAATTCGCGTGCACATAATCGAGATATTTTGCTGTAAAATTCTCGTGGACCGCATCTTCGAAGCTAAAATAATCAAAGCTGCTCCATTGAAACACGACATTCTTTGCCTTGTCGATCTCCTGAATGACGGCACCGATCACTTGGGACTGCGGGTTGCCATCTTTGACGAGCCCACTGAGATCACGTTGCTGCGTGTCGCATGCAATAAGTAGTGCATGACCATTCGGCAGAAGCCAGCAATCGTGAAGATCGGTAGTATACCCATCGCCGCACATAAAGCTATCAACAATGGCGTACGAACTATCGAGACCATAGAATAGGTGTTTGCTTCCATCGTAGTACGTGAGCAATCCAGTCGGTTGCACCTTAAAATCAAGACCATTCCCAGTGAGCTTGCGATACCAGAACGGCGTGCCATCGTTGTTGAGGATCATTAAGTAAGGCATGACGGTCGACTGGTAGTAGGTCGCCTCGAAGCTTGCTATGAAGATGCGCCCCATTGCAGTATGACCTCCCGTTGTTGGGATCAATACCGGGAAGTCGGATGGGAGCGAGTCAGAGTTCATCCCCAGATCAGTTGGTGGCTCGGGGCTGAGCGCATACACAGGATCAATCCCGATCGGCAACGCAGACACTCCGCCCAGCATAGGTTTGCTCCTCCATCGGCTAATCCTGAACATCCAAGTGATTCCGCCGAGCGTATTGCCGTACATTGTACGAAGTCCCGGACTGAGTTGAACGGTCACGCGTTCACCTCTGACAAAACTTGATGAAGGTTTAAAAATGACAGTTCGCCGGTCATCCGATAGTGTTGCAACTCCACTGTGCACATTTGACATCGAACCAGTCACTACGAATAGACTCGATTTGATGCTTGATGCATCTAGTGAGTCACCAGGTTTGATGATAATGCTCGCGCGCTGAGAAACGAAGCGGGATCCTATACGAGGCGAGAGATATCGAGGCATCAAAGAGTTAGAAGCGTGCCCCCGAATCGGTATAATCCCGAACAAAATGGCGCCAATAATGGCCGAAACCAGGGTTAATGATTTTGGAAATTTCATGGCGAGATAAGGTAGGAAGTTGTGAACGGATAAGATCGGCTACACAATACACACTATCACTAAGACACCGTGATAGCCTTCAAGGTGACAACTTCGCCCTTAGCCTGAGAATCCAGCTATGACTGAGTCTCCGAACTTGGAGTACGACTTAGGGATGAGGATGCCTTATCCAGCCGCGCGTATAATAATCAGCGAATGTAAAGCTGATCATGATTAAGAACCAGAACAATCCAGCGCAGACGATCACTTTTACCAAGCGAGAGGAGTACTTGACGTGCATGAAAAAGAGCACGACCAGGCTCGCCTTTATCAGTGCGATCGCAAGCGCTACGACCACATTGAATGGCCCGAGATCCTGAAAGGCCATGAACGTCGTCAGGGCTGTCAGCGCGAGAAGGGCACCGAATATGCTGAAATAGGTTTTTCGAGAAACTATGTGCTCTGACATGTTACAGCTTAATGGATCGGTGGTATATGCCGATCAATGAGATAGAGCAGCGGAAATAAGAAAATCCAGATCACATCGACAAAATGCCAATAGAGGCCTACTATCTCGACCGGTGCGTGATACTCAGGTGAGAACCGGCCTCGCACGGCCTTGACCAGAAGCCACGTCATGAGTCCAAGGCCAATTATCATGTGCAACGCATGGACTCCAGTCATTACAAAGTAGATGTACAAAAACATTTCGACTTTTCCTGGATACAGTCCTTTGTACTGAAAGTCGATGCCGGGCACAAGATGTTCATTCCACTTGTGTGCGTACTCTGTAAACTTGATACCAAGGAATGTCATACCGAGGATCATCGTCAGCACCACAAAGATGATGATGAGTTTTTTGTCGGTCCGAGCTTGAGCAGACCATACTGCAAGCGCCATTGTAAGGCTCGAACAGATCAGCACCGCAGTGTTGATCGTGCCTAGTTGCACGTTGAGGAAG
>JABDDM010000073.1 GCA_013287605.1 Ignavibacteria bacterium
CTTCAGCAAATGATCCCTTCGGAATATCTTGTGGCAAAGGATCATCTGTCGATGCCATTCGTAGATTTCGGACGCTTTCGTGTCGGAGAAATCTCCAATGGCGAGTTCTATAAGACGTACACGTCATCCTCTACAGGAGCGACTGCAGTCGTGCAGATTGATACCTTGCCATCTACAACATTTGATCTTACTCCTTTTGGGTCGTCTCCGCTTATCGAGCACGTCTTGCAGGGAATAAATATTTCGTCGGCCGACAGCACGCCTCTGATGGTTGAACAAAATGACTACCGTCGCACTGATACAGCGAGCACGGCTCCAACGATGATGAACGTGCTCGCAAAGTCTCAGTGGGCTGACCATTACGCGTTTGTGGTCCCCGACGATCCGACGCAAGTACATAAGCATAGCTTCATTAACGTGATCGCGAAACGTGATCAGTTCTCGAAGATCACGATGCGAAAGAACGGAGGCCAACCTATGCGACTTGATTCGCTTGCCACGTTCGGACAAGATGCAAGGTGGGCGTCTCACCTCGAGCTAGCTGGAAAAAGATTCAATGTGCTTCCGGGCAGTTACTATATCACTGGCGATTCCAATTTCGCAGTCTATACTTATGGCTTTCTCGGCATCGACCCGGATAATGACTTGGGTGATAACGACGATGACGATTATTATTTCGAATATGCATCACCCGCCGGAGGACAGTTCTTCTCCAATGTTCCGACTTCCATCGCAGTAACTGTTACAGATTCATGTAACGGATGGACCGTCTCTGTGACCGAACAAGACACTGCCCAGATGGGCCTCGCTAGTATTGATCTGTTGTATGATCGAATGGGTCTCTATTCTAAACCAGCACGTTTGAGCCAAAATATGACGGCGACAAGGCCAGATGTAGTTGGGAAGACTAGTGTGATCGCTGCTCTGCGAGTGCTCAATCCATTACTTTATGCTTATGGTGCAATCAGGATTCTCGCTAGGACGGGGAAGGACACGATCATAGAGTTGAGTCAGCTACCTATAAAATTGAACTTATCCTCAGACACATTTGCCTTTGTCTCTCCTGTCGGTATCGACACATGCAGTTCGTTCGTTGTTCGAAATGATTCTGCGGCGAGTGTTTCTTTTACGTCTGCGCAACTGCGAAGTGATTCAACTGTGCACCTCACTTCAATAAAACCAGCACTGCCATTTACACTTAAGCGCGGCGATTCGGTTCGTGTGAGCTTCTGCTATCGTCCGGCTGATACTGTCCTGAGCAGCGACACGGTCGTACTTCATAGCAGTTGTTTCGATATCACTGTCCCTGTGGACGCTCGCGGAGTCACTCCGCTAATTCGCTCAACAGATCAGGATTTTGGCTATGTTAATAAAGGTTTTACCGTCTGCAAGTCGATCGAGATATTAAATCCTGGTACAGCACCGTTGACGATTGACACTTTCTCAATTCTGGGATCGACAGCATTCTCAGTTTCGAGCAGCATCTCATTCCCAATCACCATTAGGCCCGGTGAGACCGTATTCGATACTGTTTGTTATCATCCAGTTGCAATCGGCGTAGATTCTGCAACAATCGTGTGGTCAACGAATCTTACCAGCAAATTTGCCCACCAAATCAGGGATTACTCAAAGGTCTACGGCCGCGTTTTTCCAAACGCGGTTGCACCGACCTCTGCATCTTCGGATCTACGTATCTCTCCCAATCCGATCCACGGAAATGTCCTCTCACTCCAAGGCAATCTTCTTCGACAAGAATGCAGGATTGAGATCTACGATCTGCTTGGTTCGAAGATCACATCGATCAATCACGCAGCGGGCAGGGGAGCGGAGAATCTCGATGTCAGTCAGCTTGCTGCTGGAAGCTATTATTTGCGCATAGAAGTGGGAGGCGCTGTAGCAACGAGGAAGTTCATTGTTGAGCGTTGAGGTGAGGCACGAATTTGTGCCTCTAGTAACGAATGTGGGATATTGAGGTTCTACGTCTCATGCGAGTCCGTCTAATGCGCCTCAGAGGTCTCCTCTTGATTGCCGTTATTGCCTCAACTTCCATCCCAATCGGTAGCGTTTACGCGCAATTTGATCCCAACTGCTACTATCCGACTGTAGGGAAGCCAAGGGAGATTGATACGATCTACGGCTCCTACGACCAGCAGATGTTGTCATCATATCTCAACGTTGGTCCCGCGCCGGGGGGGAACAACTGACCGTATCCTTGTTTCCGGGATCCCCGAGAACCCTCCGTTTCTCAGCATGGTGACAGCAGGCCCCGGATTTGACCTGCATCATCTAAACCTCTCTTCTAAGACGAATATCAAGTTCGATAATGTGTTCGGCAAACAACTGCCCGCCGGCAGTTATCAACTCGGGCATTTTCATTCGCCGAAATACACTGACATTCTACGCTGGGATCAACAATATGGGCCGATCAGAATTTACTGGGCAGACGAACAGGGTAACTACGATTCAGCACACTATACAAATCTTCTAGCCGATTCTATTCATCCTGGAATCGCGCGGTATGGGGTTGTTAGAGCCTATGCGACGAAGTTGAGCCAGGATTCCGTTGAGGATGTTGTGCTCGGCCACACCAAGATCATATTTCATGACTCAGTAGAGCTGGACACAAACTATCTGAGTTATTACCAAGGGGGGACAGGCCTATTCCACGTTGGAACAAATGCATTCCCTGACTCCTCACTCGCTCTTACTGAGCCGGTGGGCGGATACAACCAGTTCGCGTGGCGAGCAATTTCTCAAGGCGATTGGCGAGGCGTAGGACGTGATGATCTCATTGGCGGTGATGGGCATGGTAATTTGTTTCACTATGCGAATGACCCACCATTCTCGCTTAGCCGGCTGCGCGACGCCATGTTGAACGATACGCTTTGGCTGCAGCGAGAGAATCCGACAGTCGTTCTTAATGGATCTGCAGGAACATGGGCCGGTCTCCTTCCAACTCGCTCTTATCGAGCGCTTCCGAAAACTGCCGACGATCGCTCGGAGGACTGGGTCATAAGCTTACCAACAAAAGATTCAAGAGACGGAAGCTTCTTCTTCTTCCAGGGTGGAAAAAACTTCGGAAAGCATCGAATCACGATTGATAGTGCACGCTATATCCCGAATCCGCAACCGGGGACATATTGGGGCTATCTGAACACTTTCATTCCCAAAATGGCTGGGACCGATGACCCTGTGATGTTTGTCCTTGGGAGCACGCAGGATGGACGAGTGTATTACTACTATTTCTATGTCCTAGGCAATTCGTTTGACCAATACGTCGACATGTTCTATTCTATGGGTGACGGCTCAGCCCCAACCGACGGAGGAATAGCTACTTTAGATGCAGACGGTGATGGGTTCACCGATCTCATTTTGGGGATGCCCTTTACTGCAACGAAACATGATCAAGACTTAGGCAGGTATGGGGTGGGCTCAATCCAAGTCGTCCACGGCTCAAAAAAAATCCCCGTCCATTCGCGAAAGGTGCTAGCACTCGTTGAACCAAAAGAGTTGAGGGTGTATCCTAACCCTGCGTCCAAACAATTTACTGTGGAAGCATCAGTTCTAAAGCCCGGTTCGGAAGTTGTGCTGTATGATTTGCTCGGCCGTTCAGTCGTGAGTAAAGTGGTACGCGAGCAAGGTACCATTACCATCCCTGTTGCCGGTCTTTCGCTCGGAGTCTATCAATTCGAAGTGCTCTCGTCACGAGCGCGCGTAACAACCAAGGTTTCGGTGGTTAAATAGGTCAAGCGCTCTCGTCAACACCTAACGGGCGCTTCCCCTCACCGCTAGACAACCCGCCACCGATTATCCTCATCGACCATGTAGGATTCACCATTCGACATTTCGTAGATGGTGCGGCCTGACTCGGGGTCGGTGTAATTCCGGAGTAGGGAGATCGCTAGACCGCCGTTCTCGCGTGCGAGGTAGCGTTCGAGTTCTTCCAGCTTGGGTTCGACGTCCCCAAGCCAGTCATTGTCCGCTTCCTTAACAAATGCTCTACTCATGATCTCGATAGGCGAAGAAACAGTCTATTAGAACACGAGTATTGTTCTCGTATAGTTTCAAAGATTAATGCCATGATAACTTTCGACAGTCGTGAGTCTCAGCCGATAGAGAACCAGAATCGCTGAAACTTGGGAACCGGAATGCGTTTATTATATGTTATATATGTTACGGGGTGGATCCTCACATTCCTTTAGATCCTTCTTCGGCCTTATAGCTTCCTCAGCGTGGCCCTCGTGACCCTATTGAAGTAGATACGAATTCGCCTCTCTAATCTAAGTCAACCGTTTTCTTATAGAAGGAGAATTATGAATAAAGTTTTCACACACGCCAAGTTGAGAGGGACAAAATGCCTTTTTCAGCGTAAATTCGAAGGCGGGTCCCCAGATTATGAATTCGACATTTACACACCTCACGCTGCACAACAGAATCGATCGCGAGCCAAAGCTCATGCTAGATGGAGTCTTCGACAGACCACCAACCACTGGCCACTATTCTCATCAGGGAACACGCAAACAGCGACCGGTGTTGGGCTGGCACTCACCAATAGTGAGTGCTAATGAATGAGCCAAAAGCGCCATTTTTAGCCAGCATTCACCAATTCTTAACGGACAAATATTATGAACCTGAAACCTTTACAGGACCGCCTTATTGTGCGTCCTGCTCCACCTGAGGAAGTCTCGAAGGGTGGGATTATCCTACCGGACACAGCCAAAGAAAAGCCGCAGCAAGGCGAAGTGCTTGCAATCGGACCTGGCAAGATCGACGATCTCGGCAAACTGATCCCGATCAGTGTGAAGATCGGCGACAACGTACTCTATGGTAAATATTCCGGCACCGAAATCTCGGTCAACAATGAGGACGTCCTCATTATGCGCGAGACCGATGTCTTCGCGATCGTCGAGAAGAACGGTCAGGCGAAAAAGAAGTAATTCGAGCAATCACGATCAATTAAGCAATTACGAAGATGGCATCCAAGACAATTTTATTCAACTCTGACGCGCGAGCGAAGTTAAAGCGCGGCGTAGATCAGCTAGCGGACGCAGTAAAGGTCACGCTTGGACCGAAGGGCCGGAATGTAGTAATCGACAAGAAGTTTGGCGCACCGAACATCACCAAAGATGGTGTAACGGTTGCGAAGGAAATCGAACTTGATGATCCGGTAGAGAATATGGGTGCGCAGCTCGTTCGCGAGGTCGCATCCAAGACATCTGATATCGCTGGTGACGGAACAACAACAGCAACTGTGCTCGCCCAGGCGATCGTTCGCGAAGGACTTCGCAACGTCACAGCCGGTGCGAACCCGATGGACCTCAAGCGTGGTATCGACCTCGCTGTTACGAGTGTCGTTGCAGAATTGAAGAAGCTTTCTCGTCCGATCCAGGGCAAGAAGGAGATCGCGCAGGTCGGAAGCATTTCGGCCAACAACGATCACACCATCGGTGACCTCATCGCGGAAGCGATGGAAAAGGTCGGCAAAGATGGCGTCATCACTGTCGAAGAAGCAAAGGGTATCGAGACCGAACTTACCGTTGTCGAGGGTATGCAGTTCGATCGCGGTTATCTCTCTCCGTACTTCGTGACCGATCCGGACACGATGGAAGCAGTTCTCGAGAATCCGTACATCCTCATCTACGACAAGAAGATCAGTTCGATGAAGGATCTCCTTCCAGTGCTCGAGAAGGTAGCACAGGCAGGTCGTTCGATGATGATCATCGCTGAGGATCTCGAAGGCGAAGCACTCGCGACACTTGTCGTGAACAAGCTGCGCGGTACGCTCAAGATCGCAGCAGTGAAGGCTCCGGGCTTCGGCGATCGCCGCAAGGCTATGCTGGAAGACGTTGCAGTCCTTACAGGCGCAACCGTGATCTCGGAAGAGAAGGGCTTCAAACTCGAGAACGCTACACTTAGCTATCTCGGAACTGCCAGCCGTGTTGTGATCGATAAGGATAACACTACGATCATCGAAGGTGCCGGCAAGAGCGAGGACATCAAGCGCCGCATCAACGAGATCCGCGCTCAGGTTGAGAAGACCACATCGGATTACGATCGCGAGAAGCTCCAGGAGCGTCTTGCCAAACTTTCGGGCGGTGTTGCTGTGCTGAAGATCGGCGCTTCGACCGAAGTCGAAATGAAGGAAAAGAAAGCTCGCGTTGAAGACGCGCTGCATGCGACCCGCGCAGCGGTCGAAGAAGGTATCGTGCCAGGCGGTGGTGTTGCGTTCATTCGTGCGCTTGCCGGACTCAGCAACGGTATCTACAAGAACGAGAAGAACGTTGATATCAAGACTGGTATCGACATCATTCGTCGCGCGCTCGAAGAACCGCTTCGCCAGATCGTTGACAATGCTGGCCTCGAAGGTTCTGTTGTCGTCAATCAGGTAAAAGGCGGAACAGGGGATTATGGCTTCAATGCAGCAACAGAGGTTTATGAGAATCTCTTCGCAGCTGGGGTCATCGATCCGACCAAAGTAACACGCTCAGCGCTGCAGAACGCAGCAAGCGTAGCAGCACTTCTGCTCACGACCGAAGCAGTGGTCGTCGAGAAGAAGGAAGACAGGCCGGCAATGCCATCAATGCCAGGTGGCGGCGGTATGGACGGAATGTATTGATCTTGAACGATCAGTCGTTTATGGAGAAGGTGAGCCTTAAGGCTCACCTTCTTTGACTCATGGTCGAGTCCTCATCTCCCGAATAGTCCGAACCTTCTCGGAAACGAATGCCTCATTAAAGTGTCTTGAATAGTGTATCCTATCACGTCCCCAAAACCATTCCAGCTATTCCCAATGGCATACTTAACGATCGATGAAATGTACGTTGCTTCACCGTGCGATGTGCCATGGTCCAGCATGACCGGAGATTCCACAGTTCGACATTGCGGTGAATGCAAAAAGAACGTCTATAAACTTTCTTTGCTCACTCGAGTGGAAGCTAACCAAATCATTCAGGAGCATGAAGGTAATCTTTGTTTACAGCTTTATCGACGATTTGATGGAACAGTGCTTACGGCGGATTGTCCTAAAGGTTTGAGAATGATCCGAGTGCAGTATTTGAAATCGCGAGCTCGGGTACTTGCAGCGATTGCTGCTATTGTCGGAATATTCGGTCTATCGCTTAATTCATGCAAGTCATATATGGGAGTCGGCCCTGTCCCATATTCTGACACGACCCATCATGTCAAGTAGTTTCTCATCGATTGCTGAACTTGTCCAGCGCCAGATGCGATGATAACTGGCTTTGCCCCAATCGAAGGTGGCCAACTTTATTATGAAGAGGTGGGCAGTGGCCCTACGCTCGTATTTATCCACGGCTTCTCACTCGACTTGAGAATGTGGGATGATCAATTTGATCTCTTCTCCGACAAGTTTCGAGTCATCCGATATGACCTCCGCGGATTTGGGAAGTCTTCTGAAGTTGGCCGCGAGAGTTATTCTCATCTTGAGGATTTGGAGAGTCTCCTGAAATATCTAAAGATCGAAAAGGCGTCGCTGATCGGTCTTTCCATGGGTGGTAGGGTTGCTGTTGACTTTGCAATTAATTATCCTGAGATGACTTCCTCGATCGTGCCTGTTGACTCCATTCTTCACGGATTTGGATTTAAGAAGTGGGATACCAGCGCTGTGTGGATCAAAGGTGCTCAATCAGGACCAGAAGCTGCGAAAGCGATGTGGCTCGAAGATCCACTCTTCGCACCCGCTCAGAGAAAGAAGGCCGTCGCAGCGCGATTGAATCAGATAGTACAAGACTATAGCGGTTGGCACTTCGTTAACCCGAACCCCTGGCGATCTCTCGCGCCCGCGACCATTCAACAACTCCACAAGATCGCGTGTCCAACGCTTGTTATTGTAGGTGAAGAGGATCTCGATGACTTCCATGAAATTGCCTCCGTTCTCGAGGAGCGAATCCCTGGAGCCAAAAAGGAGATGCTTCCCGCTGCAGGCCACATGTCGAACATGGAGAATCCTGAAGCCTTCAACCAGATACTCAGGGAATTCCTAAACTCGAATGGATGAAGCTCGACCGTTCTCGATTGCGAAATAGCAAATCCAAAAGCAAAGTCGTGACGTATTCACTAATGGAAGCCAACTTTGCATATTCACACAAAATAGCAATCGAAATGAAAACTAAAGAAGTGGTTGAGTCATGCTTCAGCGCCATTGAAGCAGGAGACTTCGCAAGAGCAGCAACGTTCTTAAGTGACAACTTCACCTTTGTTGGACCAGCACCGAAGCCGCTTGGCAAGAAAGAGTATCTTAATGTTCAGGGCGCCTTGGTGGCTGGAATGCCCGACTGGAAATTCAATACCGCCAAGATTGAGGAAGTCTCTCCAAATCGTCTCAAGCTCACGGTAGCAGTTTCAGGAACGCAGACCAGGGATCTAGATCTTAGCGCACTTGGAATGCCGAAGGTTAGTGCAACAGGAAAGCACGTGCAGAATCCAACTGAGCGGGTGGATATCTCGCTTGAGAATGGGAAGCTGACCAATCTCACAGTCGAGCAAGTGCCGGGTGGAGGAATTCCCGGAGTGTTATCACAGCTAGGAGTATCGCTACCAAAGAATTAATTCGGACTCTGCTAGGTCGAGCTGCTCTCAGCAAGTAAGAGCAGCTCGTCCGAGGTTCGCAATCTGTCGGTTTAGCGCTCAGCTATTACCTGTGGATCGAAAGAATAGGCCATACTTCAATATCACCCAAAGCGCGCGCACAGCATCCTTCCATGTGATCTTCTTTCCTTCTTCGTAGGTGCGTCCTGAATAAGAAATACCGACCTCATAAATGCGGCACTTCAATCGAGCGATCTTCTGTGTCACTTCCGGTTCGAAGCCAAACCGATCTTCT
>JABDDM010000074.1 GCA_013287605.1 Ignavibacteria bacterium
GAACGGGCTTTTCTTTTCGCGTGGACCAGATGAATGCAAAATCCGCTGAGCACAAGAAAGAGGCTAACGCCTAGATACCCCCATCGCAGAGGGAAATCGATGTAGCTAAGCCAATGCGGGTGCGAAGATTGTGTGACGGCGCCAATCGAATGCCAGGGATAGGTGTTGTCGTGAAGCCATACATGGAACAATCCTACAGCAAGCGCCGCGACTGCCCGAAGCGCATCAATGCTATCGAGACGTTCACGCGTAGGCTTGATGGTGGCGACGGGGTTGAGGGAAAGCTTGGACTCTGTGTCAGGCATTGAAAACACCAACCTTCCGCACAGCGCGGAAGGTTCTCATTCTTCTAACCTGAAGAAATTTAAGGAAAGTTAGCGCTGCTCGAGCTTCACTGTGCCGACAGCTCCCTGAAGCTTCTCGAGCACTTCGGCGCGCTTTAGGCCGATCTTTGCCTGATAGATGACCATCTTGTAGGTAGGACGAACGCCCGAAGATGTCGTGTTACCAAAAAATTTGTCTGAATATTTCCATCCTGTTTCGCGAAGTGCTTCCTGGATAAAAGAGACCTGGAGTCTCGAGAGGGGGGTAGCTATACGGATCGACGGTTCTTCGGTGCCGGGAATAAGTTCTTTCCCTTTAGCCTGCATGCGCATAAGTACGTGCCCAGTTTTAATTGTTTGTCTGTCGAAGGCCGCTTCAGGGGTGAGTTACCGTCTAGCCTCCCAAGATAGTAACGTTGAGTTTCGAACGGCAGTAAAGCGGTTAAAAGTGCCCTACGGTGTGTTTGGTAGAAAACCAATTCACCTTTTCTTGCTGTTTGCTGCACCGTTGAGCCGATATTGATTGAAAAATAAAGTGGCATGATCACAATTCGAGAGACAAAATTCACTAACTCACTCGAAGATCAGTTCTTTCTACCAGAGTGATTATTCTCGTGAACAGTTCGTTCTTCGGGTTCATATTTTCCCGCCGCGGGAGTGTTGCCAGCGAATGATAAGCGTCTCTGTTCGATTGCTTTTGGTCTTGTTCTCCCTTGTGTCAATCACTACTTCTCTCTTTGCGCAAGAACCACCTGGTTCGTATGGTATCGAACTGGATCGCCTAGTGCTTGAGACGAGGAATCCTGATTCTGTCGTGCGCGCATTTGAACGAGATGGATTCGATATCAAGTATGACCGGAGCCACTCAACGTTCAGAGTGGATACGGTCCTGCTCAATAACTACACTCGAATTGAAGTTGCCGAGCGTTCGCAAGTTGAGTCTGGCGATGCTCGTCTCGATTCACTTGGCACGTATTATTCTGCGGTGGTCTTCCGCATTGCACAAGCAGTCGCGCTGCACAACATGCTATTGAAAGATTCGATCACCGTAGGGCCGATCCTTCAATTCTCCGACAAACAGGATGATAGTATTCTGACGAAGGACGCCTTTGGAATTGCTGGCAATGGCCCACTGGATATTGTTTTCCTCCGCTCTACGCTTGAAGTGCCGGATGTTGACACGGTCGATCACAATCGTATCGATTGGCTCATCGTAACTGCCGGCAAGCAAGTCATGGCTCGACTGCAACGAGCGTTCGAGCTGCTCAATCTGACCAGGAAGCACGAAGGCTGCTGCGACTATTGGCTCATCGGTTCTCCCGATCAGCGAATGAAAATTCGATTCGACTTCGATGTCGAACCCTCGGACCCTGAGTGGCTCTCAATCGAACGCTTAGGCGTGATCTACGCGAGGTAGTGCGCCCCCCCCGTTACTTCCATCCACCCTTTTCATTGTCGTAGTTCTTGAACATCATCGACTCGACGGGTCGAGTTGTTCGCGTGTTGTACTTCGCGTTTGCTTTGAGATTGTAGGGCACGAGGCATTCTCCTGTGACTTCGAAGTAGATAAGTTGGCCGATCGGCATTCCTGCATAGATACGTACAGGCTGTTTGACAGAGATCTCGAGCGTCCATGTATTGGAGAACCCGACATCACCCTTTCCTGCGGTTGCGTGGATGTCGATTCCGAGTCGTCCAACACTTGACTTGCCTTCAAGGAAGGGTACGTGCTTGTGGGTTTCGGTATACTCTTCCGTAACACCAAGGTAGAGAAGTTCTGGATGCAGGACGAAGCCTTCTTCCGGGATCGTAAAGTGCTCGATCTGGTTGTGCGCTCGTGAATCGAGCACGGCGTGGGTATAGACCGCAAGCGCCTCAGCCAGATGGACATCATAGCTGTTGGAGCCCAGATTGATGCGGTTGTAAGGCGAAATAACGATCGTACCTTCTTCGATCGCGTCTAAAATTTGTTTGTCAGATAAGATCATAGTGCAAAGATACCTTCTTCGGCTCGCCCGATTTTGGCTGTATACTTGCAGTGAGGACGGACAGCACCAAATCATACGATTGATCGGAGGAAAACCGACAGACCGCGGGCGGACGAAAGTTAGTGTCCTCATCGCCCCGGAACGTCATTAGCTATGGGAACAGCGCTCGGATTTCTTGTCACAATTATCCTGATCTTATTCAATGGCTTCTTCGTCGCGGCCGAGTTCGCGATGGTGCGCCTGCGCAAAACACAGATCGAAGCAGCAGCCAAGGCTGGCGACGACGATGCGCGCGCCGCACGGGATATCCTCTCCCGCCTTCAATCCTATCTAAGCGCCACGCAAGTTGGCATCACACTTTCGAGCCTCGGTCTCGGCTGGATTGGCGAGCCATTGATGGCAAGGATGCTATTGCCTATCTTTCAGCTCATCCCGGCAAGTCCTACAGTGATCTTTTCCATCAGTTTTGCTGTGGGCTTCATCATCCTTACCTCAGTGCATATTGTGATCGGCGAACAGATCCCAAAATCACTGGCGATTACTTCCGAGCGCAGAGTGGCACTTCGTTTGGCTCGCCCGCTGATGTTCTTCTACCGTGCGTTTCGACCGCTGATCTGGTTCTTGAATCTGCTCGTAGGAGCTAGTCTGAAGATCCTTGGCATACCTCAGGTGGGTGGAAAAGAAGGGCACACGCGCGAAGAACTCCGGACAATGATCATGGAGTCCGAACTTACTGGAGCCGTGAACGAAGAAGAGTCCGACATGATCCAGTCGCTGTTTGGATTCCGTGAAACGACCGTGCGCGAGGTGATGGTCCACCGATCAAACATTGTCGCGATCGATCTTAAATGCGACCCAAAGGAGATCATGCAGATCATCGAGCATGAAGGCTTTTCGCGCTTGCCGGTCTATCGAACTTCGATCGACGAGATCATTGGCATTCTGAATGTTAAAAAGCTGCTTGGTGATATAGCGCAACTCGAACGCTTGAGCACGCAGCAGCCAAACGACGAATTTTTTACTGTACTTATGCGCGCGGTAAAACCGGCGCTCATCGTCAGCGAAACGCAGCGCATCTCGTCGCTGCTTGTGGAATTTCAGCGCACACGCAATCACATGGCAGTCGTTGTAAGCGAACATGGCGGCACGGAAGGGATCGTGACGCTCGAAGATGTGCTTGAAGAATTGGTCGGAGAGATCCAGGACGAATCGGACGCCACCGAAGAGCGCGATGCGATCGAAGTTGGAGATGCGCTCTATGTCAATGCCACGATGAGTGTCTCGGAGTTTAACGAGCGCTATGGCGAGAAGTTTGGAAAGCTCGAGGAGTCTGCAGAATACCAGACAATATCTGGCTACGTTCAAAAAATAGCGGGACGAATCCCAAATATCGGCGATTCCGCACAAGCGAACGGGTTGAAATTTACCGTCACGCGTAAGATCCGCCACAAGCTTCAACAGATCAAGATCGAGAGAATATCGAAAGCTGTGCTCGAGACAGCAAGCGAGAAAGAGCGCTCACTGGTGCAGTAGTTTTTTTTGCCAGTGCTTGATCTGCCTTTTCACTTCGTTGACTGAAGTGCTCCCGCTCGTTGCCTTCATCGCAATACTGCGCTCGGGATCGAGGGAATCGTAAATATCTTTTTCGATCAAATCAGAGAACGTCTTTAAGACCTTTAGATCGATCGCACGTAAAGCAATATTGTTAGCCTCGGCGTAGCCTACAATCTTCCCGGTAACCTCGTGTGCGTTGCGAAACGGAAGGCCTTTACGCACCAGATAATCCGCAAGCTCAGTCGCAGTGAGATGATCCGATTCAATGGAGGACTGCATGCGTGCCGCATTGTACGTGTTCGTCGCGATCACCTCCGCCATGATCCCGAGCGACGCATGCGTCGTTTTCACCGCATCGAACAAGGGCTCTTTATCTTCCTGCATATCGCGATTGTAGGCAAGAGGGAGCGCCTTCATGATCGTGAGTAGTGAAAACAAATCTCCATACACCCGTCCGGTCTTGCCTCGGACGAGCTCTGCCATGTCCGGATTCTTTTTTTGTGGCATGATGCTGCTGCCCGTCGAAACCGAATCGCTCATTGTCACAAAACCGAATTCACGAGTAGCCCACAGAATGAGCTCTTCAGCGATTCTACTCAGATGCATCATAATGATGCTGCAGTGCGAAACGAGCTCGATAATATGGTCGCGGTCACTAACAGCATCGATGGAGTTCATCACAACACCACGGAATCCCAATGCGGATGCTACCGATTCACGGTCCAAAGGATAGGACGTACCCGCTAACGCGGCTGCGCCTAATGGAGATAGATCGGCTCGGTGAGCACACTCGGCCAAACGCTCGTCGTCGCGGCCGAACATCGAGACATAGGCAAGCAAATGGTGGCTTAGCAGCACCGGCTGCGCGCGCTGCAGGTGCGTATAGCCAGGCATGATGGTAGTTAGGTGCGTTTTGGATTGATCGAGGAGCGCTGTTTGCAGTTTCCGGATCGCGGAGCGAAGCTCATCGATGGCGCTCCGCAAATAGAGTCGTTCATCGAGGGCGACCTGATCATTGCGACTGCGACCCGTATGCAGTTTGCCGCCCGTCGGCCCGATCTTTTCGATCAAACGCTGCTCGATTGCGAGATGGATGTCCTCCATCTCGTCAGTAAAGTTGAACGCACCCGACTCCAGCTCTTTCGCGATGCTCTTCAGGCCGCGGTTGATCTTCTCCGCATCAGTGTTTGAGATGATCTGCTGCGCGCCCAGCATCTCGACATGTGCAAGACTCCCTGCGATGTCTTCACGCCAAAGCAACTCATCGACATTGATGGAGCGAGAAAAGTTGAACGCAGCAGGTGAAAGCGGTTCACGGAACCGTCCTGACCACAGAGCCTTCTTTGCCATTAATGCTGAAGCAGCGTTTGAGCGAATGCTTCGAAGACTTTCGAGCCGACGCCATGCGGATTACCAACTTCGCCATTGACTTTTGCATACGTCTTAATGGGCAGCGAGTAGATCTTCGAGAATCCTTCGCTGGCTGCATGATCGAATTTGTCAAGCTCTGTATAGCTCGCAAGACTCAGATCATAAAGTGAATTCGGCGACCAGCGCTCCTGCACGGTGAGGCTGCCCTTGAAGAGCTTGACTGTTACGAACCCCGTGACCGGCTTCATCACATCCGAAACAAACGCATCGAAGGCGGTTCTGAGTGGGGTGAACCAGAGTCCGTTATAGATCAGGTCTGCATAATCAAGCGCGATCTTCGCCTTGTAATGCGAAGTTGCTTTATCAAGCGTAAGGCGCTCCAACTCACGAAGCGCGAAGTGAAGTGTGAGAGCCGCTGGTGCTTCGTAGATCTCTCTCGACTTGATTCCAACCAATCGGTTCTCGACAAGATCAAGCCTGCCGATACCGTTCGCGCCCGCTAATGCATTCAGCGCCTGAATAAGTTCAACCGGGGAAAGCTTCTCGCCATCTAGCGCGATGGGTTCGCCGTGCTTGAATTCGATCTGCACACTTGTCGCAACATCAGGAGCAAGTTCGGGTGCAACCGTGCGCTGATAGGCGTCGGCCGGTGGTTCGATGCGCGGATCTTCGAGCGCGCCGCATTCGATGCTTGTGCCCCACATATTCTCATCAATCGAATAAGGGCTTGCCTTCGTAGCAGATACCGTGATTCCTCTGCGCTCGCAATACGCGATCTCTTCTTCACGGGAGCGGAATTCCCACTCACGCACGGGAGCAATCACTTTCACGTCGGGAGCGAGAGCAGCGATCCCCGCTTCGAAGCGGATCTGGTCGTTGCCTTTGCCGGTGCAACCGTGCGCCACTGCTGTGCAATGTTCGAGTCGCGCAACCTCCGCGAGGACTTTCGCGAGCAGCGGACGTCCAAGCGCAGTGGCCATCGGATACGATCCTTCATAAAGCGCTCCGGATTTGAGCGCAGGGAAGATATATTCTTTCGCGAATTCTTCCTTGAGATCCAAAATATAGACACCAGCCGCACCCAGTTGATGGGCTTTGGCCTCAACGCCGATCAGTTCTTTTTGCTGACCGAGATCGCCGGTGACAGTGATAACATCGGCATTGTAATGTTCTTCCAGCCACTTTAGGATAACCGTGGTGTCCAGTCCGCCCGAGAATGCGAGTGCGATACGCTCTTTGTTCATTGCTTTACTCCTCAAACATCAAAATCTATTTAGCCGCGACATACTCGCGGATCATTTTCACCAATTTCTCGATCCTCTCTACGCTGCGTGGTGCAATGAAGATCGTATTGTCACCAGCAAGTGTCGCAAGTACCAACGGGCTGTTCATTCCGTCGATCAGCTCTGCAACGCCCTGCGCGCGCCCGGCCAGCGTCTTGATCACGACCATCGCTTCATTATGTTCGATCGATTCGATCTCGTAGCTCAGGAATGTCTTCAGCCGACTGTCTTCTGTGGCTTCGCCACTTACCGCATAGTACGGACCATCAGGCCCGTTAATCCGGCTCACGCCCATCTCCTTCAGATCGCGTGAAAGCGTTGCTTGAGTGACATCGACACCGGCTTTTTGAAGTGCTTCGCCCAGCGCTTCCTGACTTGAGATCGACCTTCGTGCAATGATCTCCTTAATTCGAAATTGCCGGCTCTGCTTGTTCATCTAGTCATGCTTCGACACTCATTTGAGTGCCTGCTCCAACCTGCCACTCGACCGGTTCATAGGCCGGAGTGGAGCTGATGCCGCCGACAAGCTTCGCCAAAATTGCTTTCTGCACGTGCAGGCGGTTCTCAGCCTGCTCGAAAATTACGGAATGC
>JABDDM010000075.1:0-159 GCA_013287605.1 Ignavibacteria bacterium
CTTGAGTGAATCTTGCGGCGGTGGCTTAAGCTCAGCTATTTAGGTGCTACGTTCTCAAGGCGAACTTGCTCCGTGCAGGATTGAGGTCCGCCATCCATCGAGGTTTCTGAGCAGGAAGTAACTCCTCCAGAAACATCCCGCTGGCGAGCTGGGTAGAGC
>JABDDM010000075.1:169-1181 GCA_013287605.1 Ignavibacteria bacterium
CAGCCACACTTAGTGAGGCATAAGCTGGTGGTCGGCTCTACCCAGCTTATGCCTCACTAAGTGTGGCTGCTGAGCGATCGATTCGTTAAGATGGGTTAAGTACCGGGAAATGAGCTGCCTCTCTCTGCTGATCGCTTTCGCAATCTCCTTTGAGAGTTCGTCTTTGAACATTTCTGGAAAGCGCGAATGCTGCTCTGCAGATTCAATGGCAAGTAGAGCTATTTCTTTAGGCGTCATAGAACAGGTCTCCAAAGTGGGCGAGTCAAACAATGCATCATCAGCGGCGTGATTAATAGAGAGCAAACGTCCCGCCTGACACACATTGACAATATAGTGAATACGTTTGCCAAAAGCAAGAGTTTGCTCACAGTAAAGTAACGATTCGGCTACTTCGTCTGATCTTATTATCATGTCACGGATGATTCTCATCCCTCCTTCCTACTGTTGAGTTCATTGTTGAGCAGTTTGCGTAGCGAACCCGAAGGATACCTTCCGAAGCCATCCTGTGGTCACGCAATTCGGGTTTGAAATCAAGAATCACCTTTACAGTCTGTTCGATTTCTTGTGTCGTGATCACTGTATCAAATGGCATGATCTGATCTGATTCAACGTGCACGGAATATCCCGTATTCGGTTTGAGAATGAGCAGATACTTTCCAGTAACTGAATTTGAGTTGCAGGCTCGCCATTCTTTTGTGTCACTTTGCTCAGTCACGGTCACCCGCACTGGCAGCGGTGATCCGCCAGAATTCGAAGTGACAGTGCCTTGAAGAATAATCACTGGTTTTGGAAATTGTGCGTGAGCCGTTCTGCTAAGCAACGAGAAGGCAAAAAGGAAAAATGTGAATCTTACTGTCGTTCTCGTGATGAATGATGCGTTGAAGATGCGTTCGAAGTTGTGTATCATTTGCGTCAAAGAATGCGATTGTTGATGACGCATCAAAACTATCGAATGGGGCTTTCGCTGTTGTCACCCTTCTTTCACGAATCCGTCAAAGGATTATCATCTTTG
>JABDDM010000075.1:1191-6969 GCA_013287605.1 Ignavibacteria bacterium
CATTCTGAAATTGCGATGAATTGGTAGTTGAGTCCAGGCAAAAAAAAAATTGTAAAGTATGGACCCGAGGGAAAGGATTTCACTAATCGAGGAAGTTTTCCACTCCATCCCACCGGAGCACACTCTGGAGCGCCTCAAATTGAATTGTGGACATGGGTATTTCGCATTGAAGCGGGCGAACTAGTACTTTCGGCGCATTTAAGGCTTTACAGAACTAAGAAATCCAACAGCCTGTTTGATGGCGCACACTTTAGAAGCAGGGTGCCGCATTTCGAACCATCGAGTGCTCGGAATGCTTGAAATTGAATCAGAAAACGGAATTTACAGGACTAAGTTATGCCACGCAAGTATCCACTTGATAGGACGCGAAACATCGGGATCATGGCGCACATTGACGCCGGAAAAACGACGACGACCGAGCGCATCCTTTTCTATACCGGCGTCGTGCACCGCATGGGCGAAGTCCATGAAGGCGGAGCGACCATGGACTGGATGGAGCAGGAGAAAGAGCGTGGCATCACGATCACATCTGCTGCTACCGCATGTGTATGGCGCGAAAATCAGGTCAACATCATTGACACGCCTGGCCACGTAGATTTTACGGTTGAGGTCGAACGCTCATTGCGCGTGCTCGATGGCGCCGTCGCGCTCTTTTGTGCGGTAGGCGGTGTCGAACCACAGTCCGAGACAGTATGGCGCCAGGCCAATAAGTACAAAGTGCCGCGCATCGCGTTCGTCAACAAGATGGACCGCACCGGTGCCGACTTCTTCAATGTATTGAAGATGATCCGCGAGCGCCTTTACGCAAATCCGGTTCCGATCAACCTGCCCATCGGTGAAGGCGAGCTCTTTGCCGGCGTCATCGATCTTGTCACTAACCAGGCGCGCATGTACAACGAAGGTACGCTCGGGACAACATGGGACGATATCGAGATCCCGGAGAATTTGAAGGAGTACGCACATGAATGGCGCACGAAGCTTTTCGAGTCGGTGGCTGAAGTTGACGATTCGCTTTTGGTGAAGTATCTCGAAGGCTCTGAGATCACTCCGGAAGAAGTAATGCGCGTGCTTCGCGAGGCAGTGCTGCAGGGCAAACTCATTCCGGTACTTTGCGGCTCGGCGTTCAAGAACAAGGGTGTGCAGAATCTGCTTGATGCAGTCATCGATTATCTTCCAAGCCCGATCGATGTCGGTGCTGTTGAAGGTCACCATTTGAACCTGACCGACCATGTCAAGCGCGAAGTCTCCGATAAAGAGAAGTTCGCAGCGATCGCGTTCAAGATCATGACCGATCCGTATGTCGGAAAGCTTACGTTCTTCCGTGTCTATTCAGGCACATTGAAGGCAGGCTCCTATGTACTCAATTCCGTTAGTGGAAGGAAAGAGCGTATCGGACGTATCCTTCGTATGCATGCGAATCACCGTGAAGATATCGACGAAGCATTCACGGGCGACATCTGTGCGGCTGTTGGTTTGAAGCAGACGCGCACAGGCGACACTCTTTGCGACGAGAACGATCCGCTTGTGCTCGAGCGCATGATCTTCCCCGAGCCGGTTATTTCCTTGGCGGTTGAGCCGAAGACGAAGGCCGATTCCGAGAAGATGTCTGAAGCATTGCAGAAACTCGCTGACGAAGATCCGACCTTCCGCGTGAAGACGGATGAAGAGACTGGGCAGACCATTCTTTCCGGAATGGGTGAACTCCATCTCGAAATTCTCGTCGATCGCATGAAGCGCGAATTCAAAGTCGAAGCTAATGTCGGTAAGCCGCAGGTTGCTTATAAAGAGACGATCCGCAAGAAAGTCACGCAGGAAGGCAAATTCGTCCGTCAATCGGGCGGTCGTGGTCAGTTTGGTCACGTCTGGATCGATGTCGAGCCGAACGAGCCAGGCAAGGGTTATGAATTCGAGAATGCCATCATTGGTGGCGTCATCCCGAAGGAATACATCCAGCCGGTCTCTGCAGGTATTGTCGAAGCAATGAAGGGTGGTATCCTCGCCGGTTATCCGGTCGAAGATGTTAAGGTTCGTCTCTTTGACGGTTCATACCATGATGTCGATTCAAACGAAATGGCATTTAAGATCGCCGGTTCGATGGCGTTCAAGGAAGCTGCACGTCGCGCGAGCCCAGTTATCCTCGAGCCGATCATGGAAGTGGAAGTGATCACCCCTGAAGATTACATGGGCGATGTGATGGGAGATCTCTCGTCACGCCGCGGACGCATCGAAGGCATGACCGCCCGTTCCGATGCGCAGGTAATCAAAGCATCGGTGCCGCTATCCGAAATGTTCGGCTACGCAACCGTGCTACGCTCAATGTCGCAAGGCCGCGCGATCTACACCATGCAGTTCGCTCGCTACGAAGAAGCGCCAAAGATGGTCCAGGAACAGATCATCGAAGCCCACAAGGGAAGCAAGGCAGTGGCAGCGTAAGCATTCGCTTAACGCATTTGAAAAGGGTGGCACTGCCACCCTTTTTTTGTTTATGAGGGCAAAGATTTTTACCCCCGCTGGCGAGGGCGATTTCGAAACGATTGAAGGGTTGCTTCCCTTAGAGTCATATCGAAACCACCTTCGCTTTCAATCATGATGGTTGCCCTTTGTCGAGTAATCTTTCAGTGTAGTCTTCTCTGCTTTCTGCTATCGATAGCTTTCACTCTTCACGCGCAGAACGTTTGGAAACCATTTACCAGACCGCATCTCGAAGAAGGCATGACTATCACTCACGTGGGGGACAATACACTTTATGCAATGTCCATTCGTGACTCCAATTTCGGAAACCAGCAAGGCAATTTTGGTTACACGCTAGTAACGATTTACCGATCGAATGATCGTGGTGCCAATTGGGTGATGGTCTATCACTCAATTGTGACCAGACCTACGGACCTATATATATCCTCGGGGCTCGTATTCGACGATTCCACCTACGCCGGTGGAGGGTCAGGCTTTATCCAAGGGATCAAAGGGCAGAATAAGGTCGGATATGGGGATAACAGTCAAGTGTACGCACTCTTCCCCTTGAAAGACACGAGTGACTTCCTTGCGACATACTCCGTGTATCATTACACCGATGCTACAACGCAGCTTTTCCGTGTCTCAAAAGATGGGAATTGGGTGAGTCTGTATAAGCCAGATACTCTTCTACCGCCGGTCAACAAGTTAATCCCAATGTTTAGTACTATTGACACTGGATTCCTCGAGATAGATACGAATAGCAGATTCTACTCCTTACTCTACACTTCGAACGCGGGGAAGACGTGGGAAAATCGCAACCTTGCGCTACCGGATACCGGGTACGTGATGTACTCAACTCGCATAGAGCATGGAAGCGGATTGAACTGGCTGGCACTGTGCCATTCTTACAAAAAGACTCCCTACCAGGATCGAACTCTGTTGGAGCGAGCGAACGATGGAGGAAAGACATGGACAATCGATTCTACGAGTTTGCCATACATCAACGATCTGGTACTATCACAGAACGGTAAGTTCTACGCTACTGTCAGAAATTCACACAGCCTCGCACGCTCGGAGAATGGTGGCATTTCATGGACTGCCGTTGACTTCAATTTTCCACAACAGCAACAGCTCTTGTATGTCGGCGATTCGATTGCCTACACGGACAACTATTGGTCGAACGTGCTAAACGCTAGTACTGGCGCTGGCATCACGATTGATCAGAGCGATATTAATTTTGATTCTATCCAATTTGGCGCGACCTCTTGCCGGACAGTAGCAATTCACAGTACCGGCAATCGTCCGCTTCATCTCGCGTTCGATCCAACCAACGATTCTTCTGTTGTCCTATCACCTCTGGGTGCCATTACAATTCAACCTGGCGACAGTGCGGTTGAAACAATCTGCATCCAAGGCAACACAAGTCGCGAACAATCGAAGCTAATTCACCTAGTAAGCGACGCTAATGATTTCGACACTTCCATCTCTCTTTACTGGCGTGTCCTCGCAGCAGCAATCTCAGTTGATACGTCCGTTATCGATCTTGGAGATGTGATACTTGGTCAAATTGTTCGCGTTCAGCTTCGACTTTATAATTTTGGGTGGGAGCCACTCCACATCGATAGTGTTCTATATTTATCTCCTGAGTTGTCTCGATTTTCCAGTTCGCCCTCGATCTTTCCCCACCGCGATTACATAGCGCGATTTCAACTATTGCCTACATCTCTCGGTAACCGCTTCGCGAGCTTGATTCTATTCTCAAATGATCCTAGCGTGAAATCGAACAAGGTGCGGCTGAGATATCACGTTGTTGATTCAACTCAACATAAGGTCTGGTCGATAGTAGTTCACCGCAGCTCCGATTCTATCTCCCAAGCGCCGCAATCATTGGCCGCCGACACTGAGGGTGGTGTTGTGTTCTGTGGATTGTCCTCGGGAAGCGGTGCATTCGCGGCATCGTTAGACGCAGCGGGTAACGAGTCATGGCGAATTGCGGCAGGACGTTCAGCACGAGTAATCGTAACCCGACAAGGTCGAGTGGCGCTTATGCAGCTACTAGATGATTCTCTTCAAGTGCGTGAGCTTAGTCGCGACGGGACAAAGACGTATTGGAAAACGATCGATTCTGGATACGCAGAAGAGCCGATCTTTTTCGGCGAAAGCAAGTCCGGTAACCTTGAGATTTCTACCGCGGGGTTTAGTTACTTCCCGACCTATTATCATGGTCCCGAGGATCTGGGGAGCATACTTATTGGCACACTAACTCCAGCCGGTAAAAAGGGAGATTTTTATCACCAGAATGGGAGTGCGATTTTTGCGGGGAATGGTGCGCAAGACTCTTACGGTGGATATGATTATCCTAGTGATCTTGCTTTTGACAGCTCAGGCAACCGTCACGACCTCTTGTTCCTTTCTGACAGCGTTGATTATTGGTGGCAGGCATACCCCAAGTTCTACTATGATGTAAAGTTGGGTGGGTTCCTTAAGCGATACGTGAAGGGACTCACCGCAAAGCTCCAGGTTGATACCAAGGGAAATAGCCTTCTATTACTGAACGAACTTCTCAAGCTACGCCCCAATGGTGCAGTCGTGTGGTCAGCTCCGGTCGGTGGATCGCTGTTAGCAGTCAATTCTTATGGCGAGACATACGTGACTGGTCCGGACTTCGTGATTTCTAAGATCGATTCGAACGGAAACAAGATCTGGCAAAGGCAATACCTTGGATGGGAAGATGAACCTGGGTATGTGTCAGCAATCACCGTCGATCGTTCTGGCAAGGCCTACGTCACTGGATCCAGTGGTTATCCAGACAGCGTGCACACGATCACAATGCGGTTCACTCGAGATGGCGAATGCGACTGGATTGCAAGGTATGATAGTCCATATCATACCAAGGATGTTGGCAACATGATTGCTGTTGACGGGCAAGGGAATGTCTTTGTACTTGGATCGACGACTAACAATGTCGGTGCGCAGAGTCTCGTCGTCCTAAAGTACTCCCCACCGCAGGACTCTTTTGCAAATTCTGTCGGGCAACCGAGCACAGCGGAGATTCCTGAATTACAAATCTTTCCCAATCCTGCAAGAGATCGAGTAACGATCGCGTATCATCCGAAAGGTAAAACCTTGCAGCGCGCTCGAGAACTCTTGGTTACTGACATCACCGGACGCGAGGTCGCGAAGAAGAGCATGGACTTTGGCGCGGAAAGTCAATGCACAATATCGCTTGGTAAACTTAGCGAGGGTCTTTATTTTGTTCGCATACTGGGTCAAGGACTTAGCGCGAAGTTCATCATTCGGCATTAGAGTCCAACGTTCAACCGG
>JABDDM010000076.1 GCA_013287605.1 Ignavibacteria bacterium
TGCGGAAAGCTCATCGAGAAAGAGCGTCTTGCAGCAGTGCCGATCACCCAGAAGCACGTCGATTGCAAGAACAAGACCCAGGCGAAGAAACTCAGCGTTGAACAGGTCTTCCGCGATATCGAAGATCAACCGCTCGATTAACGCGAGACTTTCCCTCTCTACCAGCCCCATAGATGGCAGTACTCTGGCTTTCCTTCTTCGTGGTCCTTGCGGACCAGCTGACGAAGCTGTATATCAAGGGTTCGCCCTGGACATGGCTTCCGTGGAAGGGCATGCCTTATGGAAGTTCGATCAAATGGATCGATGATCTCGTCCGCATCACCTACATCGAAAATCCAGGGATCGCCTTTGGAATCAACATTCCAAGCGCGAAGGTGTTCTTCTCGGTCTTTTCGATCGTTGCTTCAGTAGCGATCATCGTCTACCTCAAGAGGAATGTCACGAAGCTGACCTTTTGGGAGCGACTAGCGCTGGCTTCGATCCTTGGTGGAGCGATTGGCAATCTTATCGACCGGGTGTTCTATGGTGTTTTCTATGGCACTGAGAAGCTCTTCTATGGCCGCGTGGTCGATTTCATCGACTTTGGTTATCAGAAAAATTGGTGGCCTGTATTCAACGTTGCCGATTCCGCAGTCTCATGCGGAGTCGTTCTCCTTATCCTCCTGATGCTTCTAAAGAAACCTGCGAAAGAGGACAGCGTGTCGTTCGAGCATACTGGCGATTCGGCAACCGTTTCGATCCAGGCCCCCTCCGATACCGATCTTCCTCACAGCACTGGCGATTCTTCAAACGATCATGTCATCGCATGAAGATCCTGAATCGCTAAACGCGCTAGCAACCGATAGCGACGAGACTCCTTTCGACCCCACCGACGAAAGTGTTCCGCACCGTATCATCACGATCGACGTAGCCCTCGGCGAACGTCCTGAACGCATCGATCAATTTCTTGCGAGAATGATCGCGAATACGTCGCGGACAAAAGTCCATGAAGCGATCGAGGCGCGCGCGGTGATCCTCAACGGAGCGCCAGTAACAAAGTCTTCACTCAAGATCAAAGGCGGCGATGCGATCGCCGTACACGTTCCGCGTCCACCCAGAAGCCGGGCACAGGCAGAAGACATCCCGCTCGATATCATTTTTGAAGATGAGCATCTTCTGATCGTCAATAAGGCTGCCGGCATGGTCGTGCATCCCGCGGCAGGCACTCGCTCGGGTACGCTGGTGAACGCACTGCTGCACCACATCGAGGATTTCAGCGCTAGCCATCCCACAGGCGATTCGGACCGTCCCGGTATCGTGCATCGTCTCGATAAGGATACTTCCGGATTGATGGTGGTCGCCAAGAATGAATCGGCTCATCGAAATCTGGCGAAGCAGTTTTTCACGCATACCGCTCAGAGGACGTATCAGGCGATTGTCTGGGGTAACCCCACAAGTGAATTCGGGCGCATCGACACTCAGCAGGCAAGGAATGAAAAAGATCGAAAGAAGTTCGGTGTAGTGCTCGAAGGTGGGAAGCAGGCGATCACGGATTATTTCGTCCTCGAGCAGTTTACCGGGTTCTCACTATTTGAACTGAAGCTAAAGACAGGTCGGACTCATCAGATTCGCGTGCACTTGCAGCACATTAATCATCCGGTATTCGGCGATGCGGTGTATGGCGGAAGAGCGCTAAACGTATTGCGCCATGATGTGCCTCGCTTCAAGGATTGGGTCGAAAATCTGTTACACACTATGCCACGGCAGGCGCTGCATGCTCGCTCATTGCGGCTTCACCACCCGGCAACCGGCGATCTTATGGAATGGACTGCTCCGCTTCCGCACGATATGAAGACTGTCCTTGAAAAACTTCGAAAGATGCGCGATCACCTTTACGGTACAGAAGAGAAGATGAAGCTCTGAGTGTAGGTCCAGAAGGTCATTTTCGCTTCGAGATGATCTCCCACTCCTTGTCAGTAACAGGCTGGATCGAAAGCCGCGATCCTTTTTGCAATAGCACCATCTTCTCCAATCCCTTCATCGACTTCGCTTCCGTGAGAGTGATCGGTTCAGCGAACGTACGCTTGTACTTTACATCGACCGCAAACCAGATCGGATTTTGCGGGGTCGATTTCGGATCGTAATGGTGGTCCTTTGGATCGAGCGCGGTCTCGTCAAATTTGCCAACGCTGGTAATTTCACAGACACCGACGATCGCCATCGGATCGGTGCTTGAATGATAAAACAGCACACCATCACCCGGCTTCATGTCGTCGCGCATGTAATTTCTCGCCTGGTAATTCCGCACTCCAGTCCATGCGGTCGTTCCGTCGCGCTTCAGATCATCCAAGGAGTAGCTGGTAGGTTCTGACTTGAGCAGCCAATATTGTCGCTTACGTTCGGCCATATCGTTGGAAGAAATTTTGTGTCCTTAAAAAAAAGGGAAAAGCCACTGATGAGCAGGGACTCGAACAGTGGCACTTCAAACAAGGTTTTTCGTCCCTTGTGCAACAACCAATATGGTATGGTCTCTTGGGGAGTCCCGTTCCCAAGCACTCACGCGAGGGGCGCTTCAGGATTTATCGATTCGGGATCCTGTTAACTAATGCATCTCGTAGAGAAAAGTTACACCCCTTCTTAGCGATTTCTCGCTATTCGGGGAAATCAGCCCGCGTTCCGTATTTTTGCACAATGATCGATCCAATAATACTCGGGAAATACGAGCCGGTTATCGGCCTTGAGGTGCATGCCCAATTGCTAACAGAGTCAAAAGCATTTTGCTCGTGTACCACCATATTTGGCGGAGTGCCCAATACGAATACTTGCCCTATCTGCCTCGGCCATCCAGGGACGCTGCCTGTTCTCAACGAGAATCTCCTCCGTTACAGCGTCCGTATGGGGCTCGCGACAAACTGTTCGATAAGAAAACGCTCGATCTTTGCTCGAAAAAATTACTTTTATCCCGACCTTCCAAAGGGGTACCAGATCACACAGTACGAGACGCCGATTTGCCATGACGGGTGGATCGAGATCGAAATGCCGAACGGCGATCCGCGTCGGATCGGAATTACCCGAATTCACATGGAGGAAGACACTGGCCAATCGATCCATGATTTTGGTGCGGAGACGTTGCTTGATCTGAATCGCTGCGGTACGCCGCTGATCGAGATTGTCTCCGAACCTGACATGCGCTCGAGCGAAGAGGCATACCAATATTTCATGGGAATCCGGTCTATCGTGACCTACCTCGGTATCTCTGATGGTAACATGGAAGAAGCATCGCTCCGCTGTGATGCGAATGTTTCGGTGCGCTTGAAGGGAGCCAAAGAATTCGGTCAGAAGACCGAAGTCAAAAATATGAATTCCTTCCGAAACGTCCAGCGTGCGATCGAAGCGGAGATCGAACGACAGATTCTGGTCCTTGAACTTGGAGGTACCGTGTTGCATCAGACGATGATGTTCGATGCGAACAAGGGCGTGACACGCCCGATGCGCACGAAAGAAGATGCACATGATTATAGATACTTTCCCGAACCCGATCTCCTGCCGGTGACGATCACGGATGCATACCTCGAAGAAGTGCTAGCTGAGATTCCCGAATTGCAGCGAGCACGTAGGGACAGGTTTGTTCGTGCCTTCTCTCTACCTGCGTATGACGCAGGAGTGTTGACGGCTGACAAAAGCACGGCAAACTTTTTTGAGGCAGTGTTATCTCATCTGCCAGCGGATGCCGCAAATGCGAAGGCAGTGTCGAACTACATCATGGGCGATGTGATGCGGACGATGTCCGAGCAGCATGTTGCGATTGACGCGATCGGGCTCCGTGCTGAGCACCTCGCAGAGCTCATCTCGCTTATTCAGGACAAAACCATTTCGAACAAAATCGCGAAAGATCTTTTTGGTGAATTACTGAATTCAAAGAAGTCTCCCAAGCAATTGGTCGCGGAGCATGGCTTGGTGCAGGTGACTGACACTGATTCCATCCGATCGACGGTACGCGAAGTTCTGGCCAAAAATGGCGAGAACCTCGCAAAGTACCGATCAGGCAAAACGACATTGTTCGGATTTTTTGTTGGACAGACAATGAAAGTAATGCAGGGAAAGGCGAATCCAGAAGTTGTGAATGCGATACTCAGGGAGGAGTTGGAGCATGCGTGAAAATGATCCCAAAGTCGAGCGCCAAAAATTCATCTGCGGTAACTGGAAGATGCATGGTACGCTCGAACAGACGCGTACACTTCTGCAGGGAATTTTGTCGCAATGGAATTCAGAGTACTCCGACGTTGAAGTAGCTGTCTTCCCACCGTTTACTGCACTCATGGAAGCGTCCAGACTTCTGCAGGGTTCAGCCATTCAACTCGGTGCCCAAAACGCTTACTATGAAGACGATGGAGCATTTACCGGCGAGGTCTCTTTACGAATGATCGCCGAATTAGGCGCGGGTTTCGTGATCCTCGGACATTCCGAACGTCGAACGCTTTTTTGTGAGACCGACGAATTGATCAATAAGAAGATCGAACGTTCGATCGCGACAGGACTGATGCCAATTCTCTGCGTAGGTGAATCACTCGAAGAGCGCGAGCGCGGCGCCACGGATGCAGTCGTTACGAAGCAGCTTGAACACTCGCTAGCCGGACTCACTATTCGGCATTTCTCGCGCATCACAATAGCCTATGAACCTGTCTGGGCGATCGGAACCGGCAAGACGGCGACACCTGCGCAGGCACAGGAGTCGCACGCTGCCATTCGTGATCGCATCGGGACGCTCTTTGGACGGGAAACTGCACGCGATCTCCGTATCCTGTATGGAGGCAGCCTCAAGCCAGAAAATGCGCATGAGCTTCTATCACTGCCCGACGTAGATGGTGGCCTTATCGGAGGAGCCTCGCTGAAGGCGGATTCATTTATGGCAATCGTGCAGGCGGCAGCGCAAATTACTTCTCAACAACAAGCCTGAGCGTCTGTGATTCGGCTCCGAGCGTGGCTCGCAGAAAGTAAACGCCGTCAGAGAGTCCAGTCCGCTCGATCGTAATCAACCTGTCCTGTACAGGCTCGCTGTAGTGGCTCGGAATAACGTCACGAACCTCTTTACCGAGAAGATCAAGAAGTTTGATCGATAACGATCCACCCGAGGTCGCCGAGTACTTTACAGTGGTTGATTCTCTAAATGGATTGGGCGATGCCAATCCTAGAAATAGGTGCTGAGCAGTCGCGGGAAGTTCTGCCTGCGCGCTTGCTACTGGTCCTGCGTAACGGATACGATAGATTACGCCAGCAACATCATCCGAGACGTAGAGTGCGCTATCGGCGCCTTCCATAACCTCGACTGATTTGCCCCACCGGTTGCCATCGGGAGTTTGAAATCCAGTCAAGAAATCCTGGACACGGGCGTGATGTCCATCAGAATCAGCCCACATTACGGTGACACGCGGAGGAGCGGGTGGTTGTCTGTCCCAGCTGCCGTGATACGACATGAAAATTGCGTTATGATACTTTGCGGGAAACGTTGTGCCTCGATAAAAATGCAACCCTAAGGGCGCCGAATGAGCGAGCACTTCTGCAACGGGACCACTCAGAGATTGAATAAAAGCAGTGTCTATCTGATACTCTGGGCTAGGATCAGGATTCCGCATACGGAATCCATAGGCATATGGCCAGCCATAATTTGCTCCGTCGCAGACGAGATAAATTCCTTCAGGAGGTACGTCGTTATGTAGTGGCGAACTGCGCCCAAAGACGTCATCCATGCCATTGACGTTCGTCCAAAGCGCATTTGTCCGCGGGTCTAGATCCAGTCCCACAGCGTTTCGCAGGCCTTTCGCATATACTCGTTCACCTGTCCCGTCGTAATTAAACTCCATAATTGTCGCGAGTGTCGAGTCAGAAGTGATACAGTAATTGCAGGAGGAGCCAAACTGCATCAGAATCTTCTTGCGAGTTGTGTCGAACACGAATGTATGCGTGATATGGTCGCCAGTGTTAAAGCCGGAGCCGAGCGTTACAGTCTTCTTAGCGCTGCGATCCGGATTCGTAGCGGTGACCATCTCAAATGTCGTTGCGGTGGAGAAGTACATCTTTCCGTCCAGGAATCCAAGCCCATGTGGGTGGTCGCGACTTCCGAGGATGACAATGGTAGAATCGGCAACGCCATTGTGATTGTGATCTGGTAGTGCGTAAATGCTGCCGTTGTATGAAGTAGCGTAAAGAACACCGTCTGGTGAAACTGCGAGACCACGACATGAAGTGACGTTTGCAAAAACCCCGACCTTGAAATTGCGCTGGAGATGAACCGTCCGTATGACTCCTCCTACATTGATTAACGTGTCATAGGTGTCAGGCGCATCTTCCGGCGTAAGAGTGGAGTGGGGCTGTTGTTGCATGATCCATGCACTCAATTCGCAACCCGTCGATGGAATCGCGCCAAGCGACTGGTTTGGTGATGACTGCTGCGCACGAGCGCAGGATATGAGTCCACAAATGACCACGAAGAGAAGACAGAGGAGTCTCATATTACGA
>JABDDM010000077.1 GCA_013287605.1 Ignavibacteria bacterium
CCTGATCGAAAGTCGAACCGGGGTCGGTAAGACGCTCCTGGCCGATCAGGTCTTTCTCATGTTCGAAAATGCGCGGGTGTTCAAAGTCCAGGCGAGCAAGGAACAGCAGCCCGACACCTATTTTGGCGGACTCGACATCGAAGAGCTCAAGCGAGGGCGGATTATCCATAACACCGAAGGTTCGCTCGTCGAAAGTGAATTTGGATTTATCGATGAGATTTTTGACGCCAACGACTACACATTGCGCGCGCTGCTCGCCGTGCTGAACGAGCGCGCGCTGATTCGCGGCGTCCAGCGGAGACATGCCGATATTCATACCGTGATCGCTGCGACCAACTATTTGAGGATCAGCGAAATCACCGAAGCACTCCTTGATCGATTCCTGTTTAAGGCACTGATCGCTCCAGACAAAGAGCCGTTTCAGCAATACCGCATCTCACAGCAATATCTCAAGAACCTTGGCGAACCTGTCGAGCCTCCGAAGAAGATCGCCTACGCCGAGCTGAAATATGCGCACGATGTGATCAAAGGCCTGGTGAAGGGTCATGAGATCGCTGTCGCGCCTGAGATCGCGTATTTCATGAATCTCGTCATTCGGCACTACGAGATTCAGCAGAACAGGATGCTGCAGGAGCGTCCGCATGAGCAGCACACGAAGACGAAAGATTTCTACATCTCACCGAGAACCCAGGCGAAAGCACTCGACCTTGTTCGTGCGATTGCGTATCTGCATGGCCGCGATCACGTCGAGCACAGTGATCTCAAAGGTCTTCACTTTTTGCTTTGCACTTCCGGCATCGCGGAGCAGAAGGCATTGTTTTCGAAATCGTACGATACGCTGGAGCAGCACTATGTGGCAAGTGGAGCGTTCGAACAATTGCAAACGATGCTCAATCTTGAAGACCTTCTTTCGAAGTACAAGCATGATCCAACATTGATGGATCAGCCGTTGGCGGAGTTAGGAAGCATCGCGGCAAAACGATCAATCATCGAATGGGCGAAGGAAACCGTCGAGCTTGCAGACTCTTCGCTTGGATACAAGCGCAGGATGGTTGATGGATTCCTTGCTACGCTGCATCCGGTTACAGATGACCTAAAAGTGTTGAAGAGCCATCTTGAGAAAGAAGCTCGCACGTTATTTGCTCACACGGATGTTCCATTTGAGTGAAGCGCCAGGGAGCCCGTCCAGTAAATTGCTCAATCTTTTTCTTCTCAAGACACGTTAATGCGGATCGCCGTCTTCATCTCGATCTTCCTTGCCCTTCACCTGCTTCTCAATTTTTATATTGGGCTCCGTGCATGGCAAGCGCTTGAATATGCTTCTTCCGTTCGGCCCTACTTTGTCGCAGCTTTCATTTTCACAGTTTTCTCCTATGTGATCGGAGAGCTCCTTGAAGCGAAAGCACCGTCGATCCTGAGCGACGTACTCGTCTGGATCGGCGCGTTCTGGTTCGCGTACATGGCTTATTTTTTCTTGTCGCTCGTGGTCATCGACTTCGTGCGCCTCGTGCAGCACTTCACGCATGTACTGCCATCTCCTACTCCTGCCGATTATGCGCGATTCAAGTTTTATGGAGGACTCACTCTCGTTGCATTCCTTTCGGTGATCATGGTCATCGGCTATTACAATGCAACACATATCCGAACGAAGAGTCTGAGCTTTGCGATAGATAAGCCTGCTGCGCATGATTCGCTCAGGATCGTCGCGATGTCGGATATGCATTTGGGCACGATCATCGGGCGCGGCAGGCTTCGCACGATGATCGATTCCGTCAATGCGCTAAAGCCCGATATCGTCTTACTTTTAGGAGACGAGATCGATGGTAGTCCTAAGCCAGTGATTGCCAAAGGACTCGGTGAGCTCTTCGACACAATTCATTCTACGTACGGCGTCTACTCGATCACAGGCAATCATGAGTATATCGGCAATGCCGATCGTTCGGTAGAATATTTAGGCGAGCATCATGTGCATTGGCTCAGAGATTCATCCTTTGAGGTCGAGGGCGTTATTCTGGTTGGTCGCGAGGATCGAAGCATGCGTAAACCCGATGGCAAAGGGCGCAAGGAAATCGGTGAAATAATGCACGGGATCGATCTCTCGAAACCAGTTATCCTGATGGATCACCAGCCATTTCATCTTGAGGAAGCCGAACATGCGGGCGTTGATCTGCAGCTCTCGGGTCACACGCATCACGCCCAAATTTGGCCGTTCAATTATATTACGCAGGCTGTATATGAGTTAAGCTGGGGTTACAAGATGCGTGGCAAGACACACTACTACGTATCTTGCGGCGTCGGGACGTGGGGACCGCCAGTGCGGATCGGAAGTTATTCTGAGATCATGGAGATCACGCTCAACTTTCGGCATTGAACGCGCGGAGAACACTGTCTTCGATCGAGCGAGTTGATAACTGTTAGTATTTACACTTCGCAAATCAGATCGTGTCCAGCGAACGTAACTTCTTCCATGCAATGGAAGAGTTTGGGTTTTTCAGTCACATCTACGACCATCTTCCGCATGATATTACAGCGGTCTTCGAGATCGCGCGCGTTCTTGACGACGAAACCTCCGATCTCTCCCGAGCTCTCAAAGATGTATTGAGACTCCCCGCACCTGACCTGAAAGGCCTGACCGGACTGAGCGATGCCTTCAGCCGGGAAGTAACGGTGGGAGAAGAGTACGAAGCGGACCTCATTCAAAGCCACCGCGACATTGCTCGGATCTATGCGTGGCAGCACATGCTTCCCGACGAACTGTTCTATCAGCACCTCGCAGAGCGAACACTCTGGATGCCGGTCGCCAAAGCTCCAAAGATTCTTCCGATCGAAGACACGAAGCAAAGCTTTGGGTTTGACAGTCGCAAGCAGAAGGTGTATATTCTGTTCGATACTTCGAGCTCAATGCGTTCACATCACCGCATCTACCTGGCGAAGGCTATCCTCTACGCATTCCTCAAGCGCAACAAGGATGAGATGGGCTTCATCAGCCTTCGAACGTTCGATAACCATGTCGGCGAAGTTCATACAGCAATCGATGAAGCAAGCTATGACGCCCTACTCCGCCATACGCTGCGCCTCACCCATCTCGGTGAAGGTACCGTATTGCAAAAGGCGCTCCTGCAGGCATTAGATGATATTCATTCAATGGAGCATCTCGCAGGTGCCGAGATCCTGATCATTACTGATGGTGCGGTCCATCTTGACGAAGACGTGATCCGAGCAAAGCTCGATGATCATGTTCGCATTCACACACTCAAGATCGGGCATGTCGAGATCTATCCTTCAGAGGCATACATCGAAGATCAGCTTCGGACCAATCCTCATTTTGGCGATAAGCAATACAAAGATCTCGTGCGACAGGAACACGAGGTAGTGCATTCACTCAAGCACACCGAGGCACATCAGAAGCACGAGCAATTGGGTCGAACGCTCTCGAACGTGCGCTCGCAAATGCAGAAGAAGCATGAAGAGCTTGCAGACAAATTCCTTGCATCCTACGGTCATGAGTTGGAGCATCTCTCAAGCGTCTATCTTAATATTGGCGATCTGAACGAAGATGCTTTATTCGGTGCGAATGCCGAGACGATCGATGATCTCGACGCATTGGTCAACTCGCTCGAAGGCGAAGCGAAAGAGTTCTATACTCCGGACATCACAAAGAAGCTCGCAATCCTACACGATCACATTTGCTTTCTATTGAAGTACGAAGCCGATGAGACACTACGCGGGCGGCTCATTGAAATGGATTCGCATCTCAAAGCACTGCTTGGTTCCTTTATTGGCGCTCCGCGTTCCGGCGGTACACGAGCCGAGGGCAGCGTGGGACAGACGAATGTGCCATTATCGGAAGAAGACCTGCGTGATCTTCACTTTCTTCTCGAGATGGGAAGCGGCGAAGGAGAAATGCAGATCATGCTACTCGTTCGCTGGCTCTGGAAAATAAGCTATGGAAAGATCACCTCACTTGTGAAGAGAGGATCCTTGAAACGGTCAACTTAAGCAGATGCGATGGACGCCGTCTCAAGGTGCGCAGCGAGACGCTGGAGTGTTTCGTCCAGTTGATCAAAATTGACGGGTTTTGTTAGATGTGCAAGAAATCCTGCCTCCAGGCTTTTTTGAATATCCTTGTCCATTCCAAAACCACTAAGCGCGATCGCAGGAGTTGGACGTATTGCATTGATCGCGTGGATTAGATCGAGTCCGGTCCCATCGGGAAGGCCGATATCACTGATGATCGCATCAAACGTTGACGTCTTGAACACAGCGACTGCCTCTTGAACACTTTGGGCAATTTCTACTCGGTATCCGTGACGCTGGAGCAGCAGCTTCATCGCAAGACCCGTATCTTCATTATCTTCGACGACGAGTACCCGCATTCCTCCGCGAGCAAGAACGGCATGCCCGTTTGTTTGCTGCGGCGTTACTTTCTTCAATGGCTCTACGAGGGCGAGGCTTACAGAGAAGGTTGCGCCCAGATCCTTTCCATCACTCTCAACCTGAATCGTACCATGGTGCGCCTCCATTAGCGCCTTGCTGATGGCGAGTCCGAGACCCAGTCCGCCAAATTCACGTGTGATAGATTTATCACCTTGTTCGAACGCATCGAAGATGATTGGGAGCATTTTTGAACTGATCCCGATGCCTGTATCCGATACCTGAATCTTGATCTCGTCCTGATCGGTGACGCTTGTCGTGATGCTGATTGTGCCGCTTTGGGGTGTAAACTTCACGGCGTTTTTGATGAGATTCCAAAGCACTTGCTGCAATCGAGCGGGGTCAGCGCGTACGTGATCGTTTCCCGCATTCAATACTTTCGTTACGATCAGCTTTTTCGCGTTGATTTCCTCCTTGCAAATTTCAAGTACCTCATTGATCAATGGATGGACTCCCACCAACTCAATATTGAGCTGCAATTTGCCTTTGGAGATGCGGGTCAGATCAAGGAGGTCGTCGATCAGCCGTGCCTCGAGTTCCACATTACGTCGAATGCTGTGCAACCAGGTCGTGACCTCTTCCGGCACCGTTGGATCTTCCTCCAACATTTGTACGATCGTGAGTACGGGAGTTAGCGGCGTACGCAGTTCGTGACTAAGTACTGCCAGGAATTGATCCTTTGCCTTGTTGGCTCGTTCCGCGACATCCTTCGCAGTGCTTAGTTCACTCTCAGCCCGTTTGCGCTCGGTCACTTCGGATTCTAATTCCTGATTTGCCTGCTGCAATTGACCTGTTCGTATGAGGACTCGCCGCTCCAGGTCTTCATTCAACTCACGAAGTGCCTCTTCGGCCTGATGTCGCCCAGTGACATCGATGCCGGTACCGATAACGTAACGAACGTCGCCCTGTTCATCGACAAGTGCAGTGTAGTACCATGAAATATGCCGAACACCTCCATTGCGCGTTACCCATGACCATTCACGGCATACTGGTTCAAGTGGCAGCGTTGATTGGAATGCATCATTCAACTCTGGCACTTCTGCAGAAAAGATTTCTTTCGGCTGGTCAGCAGGTGAGTCCAGCGAAATGAACGCGGGCGAAACTGGAGTTTGAATTATGTTCTTACCTCCGATATTCCGCACCGCTTGAAAAACACTCTTGACCTTCTCTCGATCTTCATCCAGCACGAGGACATCCCAAACAAGCTTTCCATGCACCTCTTCAAGCGAGTAGCCGCTTGTCTCCTGACACGCACGGTTGAACCGCTCGATCTTGCCATCGGGATCAAGCACCAGGACAAAACTTCCGGCGGTCTCAACGACCGCGGAAATAAAATCCCGCTCTTTATGGAGCTCGAGGTTCTTTCGCTCGAGCTGAGTATAAAGGGCACCGATTGCTTTGTTGGTCTTGCCCAGTTCGTTGTTGGCGTCGCGCAAAAGCTCCGCTTGTCGCTTGACCTCCTCCGTCTTCTTAAAGAGATCGATAAATACAGATACCTTCGCCTTTAAAACTTCTGCCGAAAACGGTTTGAAGATATAATCGACAGCACCGACCGAGTACCCTTTAAAGACATTTGTATCGCTCTTATCGCGGGCGGTAAGGAAGATGATCGGTGTGCTCTGGAGCTTGACTCGGTCGCGGATCAGCTCTGCCGTTTCAAAACCATCCATCTCAGGCATCTGGACGTCGAGCAGAATCACCGCGAATTCTGTCTTCATCAGTTCACGCAACGCCTGACGACCTGAGGTCGCCTTAACGAGATTGCCCACATCGGAAAGGATCGCATCGAGTGCGATCAAATTCTCCTGATGGTCATCTACAAGAAGGATATTAACGTTGGACATTAGCTCACATGGTCTCCAAAATATTGAGATCATCCCAACGCTGCTCGATTAAGCTGACACGGTTACGCAATTTTCTGATATAATCGTTCACCCTCCGCGATCGATCGATAGCACTCTTCCACGTTCGTATGACGAAGGGTTTCCTTCTGTCCGAGGCCAAGGATCCCTTCATGCGCCAAACTCTTATAGAGCA
>JABDDM010000078.1 GCA_013287605.1 Ignavibacteria bacterium
GTCGAGCCCCTAGCGTTTTGAAATTGGCTTTCGCTTTGAGTTTGATCACTTCCGAATCACCGGACTCGATGAATTCAACACGTTTGACATTCACCTCATCACGGATGATCTCCTCGACCTTCCGCAATTCCTCAGCTTCCCATTTATTTGCAACTGGGATAAGAATTCTATCCAGCGGCTGACGAACACGAATACGCGCGCGTTCGCGCATCTGGCGCACGAGCGACGAAGCAAGTTGTGCGGTCTCCATGCGTGCCTCGAGTGCCTCATCGATGACAGCAGCATTCACTGCCGGATAGAGGTCGAGATGCACAGAGTCAATGCGCTTGCCTTTGGCACCGTCACGAAGGGAGGCATAAAGCCAATCACTGAAGAATGGAGCGAGCGGCGCCATCAGCTTTGAGACCGTTTGCAGAGACTCGTACAGCGTCTCGTACGCAGCCTGTTTGTCCTGATTTCGTTCGCCTTTCCAGAAGCGGCGACGGTTACGGCGGATGTACCAGTTTGAAAGTTGCTCCGTCACGAACTCCTGGATCGCACGAGCTGCACGCGTGAGATCATAATTATCGAAGCTCATTCTCGTCTCTTTGACGAGCGAATTCAGCTTGGACAGGATCCACCGATCAACTTCAGGACGCGAAGACTCTTTCGATCTCGTGCTCTCATCATAGACGAAGTGATCGATGTTAGCGTAGAGCGCGAAGAATCCGTATGTGTTGATCAACGTCCCAAAAAACTTTCGCTCGAGCTCGGCCAGGTCCGCTTCATTGAATGCCTTTGGCTTCCAGGGTACCGAATTCGCGACGAGGTACCACCGCGTCGCGTCCGCTCCGTACTTTGACAGGATCTCAAAGGGATTGAGAATATTGCCCTTTGATTTGGACATCTTTTGTCCGTTCTTGTCGAGCAGCATGTCGTTGACAATCACATTCTCGTACGGTGGTTTGCCGAATAAGAATGTGTTGATCGCGTGAAGCGTATAAAACCAGCCTCGCGTTTGATCGATACCTTCCGAGATATACTGCGCGGGATATGCGGCTTCAAATTCCTCTTTATGCTCGAAGGGGTAATGGAACTGCGCGAACGGCATCGAACCAGAATCGAACCAGACATCGATCACATCGGGGATGCGGCGCATTGTTCCGCCGCATGAGCATTCAAGTGTGATATCATCAACGAACGGTTTATGAGGATCGAAAGAAGCACCCGCGATCGCATTTGCCATATTCAGGCCTGAGGTATGCTTTGCATCTTTCAGTTCTGCATAGCTTCCAATGCAGCGCGTTGCTTCACACACTTCGCAGACCCAGATCGGAAGCGGTGTTCCCCAGAACCGCTCGCGAGAGATGCCCCAGTCTTTAAGGTCTTCGAGCCAATTGCCGAATCGCCCATCGCGGATTTCTTCCGGATGCCAGTTGATTGATTTGTTGGTCTCGGAAAGCTGCTTCTTGTAATCGGTGACGCGGATATACCACGAGGAGCGCGCATAGTAGATCAAAGGAGTTTCACATCTCCAGCAGAATGGATATGTGTGCTCTATCGTCTCCTTGCGATAGAGCAACCCGCGTTTCTTCAACGCTTCGATGATGTGCGGATCCGCCTCCTTCACAAATTCGCCGGCGAAGTCGGTCACTGCGTCAACGAATGAACCAGTCTTGTCGACAGCGTTCACAAGCGGCAGACCATACTTCTGCGCGACCTGATAATCTTCCTCACCGAAGGCCGGGGCTGTGTGAACAATGCCCGTTCCATCCTCGATGGTCACATAGTCTCCCAACACAACATAGAATGCCTTGCCTTCGATCGGCATGTACGAGAACAACGGCTCGTATTCCGCATGCTCAAGGGCACGGCCCTTTACTTCCTCGACGATTTCGTACTCACCTTCGAGTTTGCTAAGCAGTGCCTTCGCAAGAACCAGCCGCTCTTCTGAATTCTTTCGTTTGTTGATGACTGTAACGTAGTCAACATCGGGATGAACGGCAAGAGCAACGTTTGAGATAAGCGTCCATGGGGTGGTCGTCCACGCTAGAAAGTATTCTTCGTTCGGAGTATTCTTTCGCTTGAACTTTACAAAGACGCTTGGATCTTTCGCTTGCTTATAACCGAGTGCAACTTCATGCGAGCTAAGCGCAGTCTCGCAGCGTGGGCAATAAGGTTGGATCTTGAACCCCTTATAGATCTTACCGGCATCATAGAACTGCTTCAACGCCCACCAGACTGACTCGATGTAGTCATTCGTACAAGTGATGTACGGATGCTCCATATCGACCCAGTAAGCCATCCGCTCTGTCATCTCCTTCCAGCCACCGTCGCGCTCGATGTGATCGTAGACCGACTCGCGGCAAAGCGCATTGAACTTGTCTACGCCGTATTCTTTGATCTGGTCCTTATGACGGAAGCCAAGCTGTTTCTCGACCGCAATCTCCACTGGCAGGCCGTGCGTATCCCAACCTGCCTTGCGCTCCACGCGATGGCCAAGCATGGTCTGATAGCGGCAGATCGCGTCTTTCAGAGTGCGTGAGAACACGTGATGGATACCAGGAACACCATTGACAGTCGGAGGTCCTTCATAGAACGAAAAGGTATTCGAGGCATCGCGTTCACTTACCGAGCGCCGAAAAATATCATGTTCCTTCCATGAGCGGAGCACAAGGTGCTCGCGTTCATCAGGCGAAAACACGGAAGATCGATCGTCCAACGTCGTTCGAAGCTCTGGGAACATGCAGTGTGATTAGTTGTCGAAGCCTTACGCCGTCTGTTATGCCTTCCGCTACGCCTTCCCGACGAGCTTTTCAGCTTCTACTAAAGCGATGAATTGGCGAACGGTGGCGGGTCGTACCTTCGATCGTTTTTTACGTTCGAACCAGAACGCAGGGATACCGTTCAAAAATCCTTTGAGTGCCGCTGCAAGCGTTCGTGTACGAACAGCGCGTTTGACCATCCAAAGCGAGAGCCTAATCACATAACGCCCCCAACCGTTCGGAAACGGCAGGATCAAACCGGCGAATTGCCCTACGCTTTTTGCATCGAGACCGACACGATGTGCCGTCGGAGTATCGATGGTTGAAGAGCCATAGTGCCCGATCGCCAGGGCCGGTGAATACCAGCATTCCCACCCTTTTTCGAGTAATCGCCACGCAATCGGGAATTCGTCCCATGAGTAGAAAAAGCTGTTTACAAAGAACTCTCCCGGTGCGAAGCTCGCTTCCTTGAGCGCTTGTGCTCTGAAGCAGACCGCACAGCTCGCGAATTGAGCAGAGCGAAACGTCAGGTGGCGCGCTCGCTCAGGTTCGGCCTGATACATCCAAAGGTTGAGTGTACTATGGTCCCTCGCATTTACGACGGTGAAGCCGATTGCTCCTGCTCTAGGTAACTTATCGAATTCAGCACTGCAATTCGAGAGGTCGTTGGCTGAGGTAAAAAAGGCATCGTCATCGATCACAAACCAGAGATCGCCGGTTGCGATCTGCATCAATCGATTGCGACCTTCGCACGAACCGAGATTCTTCTCGTAAAGCAGGATCTTAACGCGCGGATCACTTGCCGCAAGCTGGTGCAGGTATCCTACGGTCTCGTCGGTCGAACCGTTATCGCCGATAAGTATCTCGAAGTTTGGGAAATCCTGCGAAAGTGCAGACGCGATGCATTCCTTCAAGTAGGAAAGCCTGTTTCGCGTAATGATGATGATGCTGACGGTGGGCACAGCCATCGTGCAGTGGGCGTTAATTGGTCAGAGACCGATATTGGCCAGAGCTCTCGCTGCCTCCGGGCCTGAATCATGCGTCGCTTGTATCGAATGATCCGTTGCAACTCCAGCAAGTTTGTCTTCGTCGATCGACTGAATAAATCTTCCGAAGCCATCCAGTATGCTGCGCAGACGAGCGAGCGTCGATTCATATTCCGAGCGCACGCGAATAAGATCAGATTCTGCGCGCTGGAGGTCGAGGCGGATGTCGTTCAACTTCCGATCGCGCTGAAGCTCCGCTTCTCGTAGTATGAGTTCAGCTTCTTTTTTTGCCTGCTCCTCCAACTTTACGGCAGTTTGCTGTGCAGCAACGAGTGTGCGCTCGAGTGTTTGTTCGAGATTGAGATAGTGTGATAGCTGCTTCTCCAGATCAGCGCGCCGGTCATCGGCTTCGCGGCGTTCGGAGGCAAGCAACTCGATCTCTTCGGAGACCTGTGCAAGGAACGGCTGCACTTCTTCAGGATCGAAGCCGCGCATCTTTTGCTGGAATTCCTTTTTCTTAACGTCGAGGGCGGAAAGTCGCATGACAAGAGTGGGACAGTGACAACAAGACTCCGAGACAACACCGCTCAGGCCGGTCGCGCTCCAAAAAGTGCGCTCCCAATTCGAATAATTGTAGCCCCTTCTTCGATCGCCACCTCAAAATCATGCGACATGCCCATGGAGAGCTGATCGAATCGTCGAAGATCTTGATGCTCCAACGCGATTATCGACCGGAGCGCCCGAAGTGCAGCGAACTGCGGCCTTGTGCGCTCGATGTCAGTTTCGTTCGAGGCTACTCCCATCAAGCCTCGCAGTTCGATATTCTTGGCTTCTGCGATTATTGATCCGACAAATGCGGATGCCTGTTCCTGCGGGATGCCGTGTTTCTGAGATTCGCCGCTGATATTGATCTCAATGAGCGCTTCGATCTTGCGATCAAGAACCTCTGCCCGCTTTGAGAGAGCTATCGCAGTCGAGAGAGCGTCTACGCTATGGATCAGCGTGGCGATCGGTGCGACCTGATTGACTTTATTCGACTGAAGATGGCCGATAAAATGCCATCGAATATCCTTTGGGAGATGCGGCTGCTTTTGGAGTAATTCCTGCGCGCGATTTTCACCGAAATCTCGAAGGCCGAGGGCGTAGGCTTTAAGACATGTCTCAACGGTGTGGGTCTTTGTCACAGCGACGAGCGTTATCTCCCCGCGGCTTCGTTTTGCGCGATCGCATGCTCTGAGGATCCTTTCGTCTAACGCAGCGTGCAGAAGAGAATCCATATGAAGAGTCTGTGGACAAGATATGGACAGCAATGGACTCGCCAAGGGTCAGGAAGACTAACCTAACCCAGGACGTTCTTACGCCTTCGCCAGCGCCTCGGCTCCACCAACGATCTCTAGAATTTCCTTCGTGATCGCGGCCTGACGAGCCTTGTTGTACTGCAATTGCAGCGAGGAGACGAGGTCTCTTGCGTTTCGTGTCGCAGCGTCCATGGCTGTCATGCGCGCACCTTGCTCAGCAGCATTTGATTCCAGCAGGGCTTTCCAGACCATCGTTTCGAGATGCTTGGGCACAAGGACATCAAGAATTGCTGCGGGCTCGGGTTCGTAGATGTATTCAATATTTGTCTCAGCCGGACCACCTTCATTCTTCTGTGATTCATCGAGGACAGGCAGCACGCGCTCAGCAACGGGTCGCTGAGAAACAACTGACTTAAACTCGTTATAGAGGATTTCAACTCGGTCGTATGCGCCCTGATTGAACTTCTCGGTTGCGAACTGAGTGATCTCTTTCGCCGTCGCAAATTCCAGTTTAGTGAAAATGCCGACAAATCGGTTGACGATCGAATAATTGCGCTTGGTGAAATAGTCAGTGGCGCGGCGGCCAACGGTCACAAGATCGAGCCGCTTCCCGCTGAGGTGATATTCGTACTCATCGCGAATGCGCGCTTCTGTGAATCGGATCAGACCGGAATTAAACGCACCAGCTAATCCACGGTCGCTCGATATTACGATCATGAGCACGCGCTCCTCAGCTTGCGAAAGATCCTCACGACCGTAAAGAAGCGGTGACTTCCCTGTTTCCTCTTCAGCGCTGCGCAAGAGATCCTTCAGCAGCGCTTCTAGCGCTTTGGAATAGGGTCGAGCGGCATTAATGGAATCCTGTGCGCGGCGAAGTTTCGCAGCAGCGACCATCTTCATCGCCTGTGTGATTTTCGCCGTCGATTTGAATCCGACGATCCTCTGCTTGATCTCTCTTAATGTCGCCATAATTTCTTAAACTATCTTCACGTAGGCTACCTGATGAATGGCGGCAGCGCTTGCACAATGTTGAGCGGCAGATCGTAGGGCAACGGTCCCGACTGTTCGCCCTGCACATTGCTGTATTCCTGCCTCCAGTCGCCGGTCCCCTGACGTTTGAATATTACGACAGCGTTCGAACTCCCACGTATTCGCTGGTGATAGGTCCACAGCATATACTCCACCGTCTGATC
>JABDDM010000079.1:0-2049 GCA_013287605.1 Ignavibacteria bacterium
AATAGATAGGTTCGGTGGGGTGTGTGAAAACTTTTGTCAGATTTGGATTTGTCGGATTATTGAGATTGGTAGACGCTTAGCCATCGATTCTGATCTGGAATCGATATTTTCTCCGAACCACCCTAGCGCGTGTGAAAACTTTATTCATAATTCTCATTCTTACAGAAAACGAGTGGTTATTCAGGCCCTCGCTTCCGGGGGCAGGAAATAATCACGAATGCAGCTTCTATTTATTACAGAGACTTGAATGTGGTTCTTCATTCGGAAACCAGCATTCGGGTAGAGAGTCTTCCCCTCGAAGAAAGCAGCTCTTACAGAATCATATGGAGGTTCCTCCAGCCTTTTGTTCGAAGTATGCAGGAAGTTTATGACCGCACAATCCAATCGCCGAAGCACCCTATCCTGGCCTAAAGTATTTCGTGGCATCTTTGACATACTGGAGTTAACTCTTATCGACCGCTTGAATCCGGAATAGGCATTTCTGAGGACTTCGAGGTATCTACCATCAAGAAGATCGAGGCAGTGCCCGAGCGAAATAACGGCACCGAGCACGGCCGGCTCTTTGAGTATAGGCTTATCTTCACGTGGATTGTGGGCTTGATCTTTGGCCCACTCTAGCGCACGATCATAGCTGTTCTCCCAAAAATATAACCCGCCACCTAACCAGTCGTATGAGTTTTTACTTGGGAGAAGCTCGCTCTTGCCTAAGAGGATACTATCGCGAACCGCTTTTTCTGTTCCGTGATACGCGAGAACGAGATGGGGTCGATTGGGTTGCAAATGGATACGGTTTGCTGTACTCTTCGCTTATGTTTCCATCGGGATCGAGGACGCCGATCTCGACCAAAATTGCTCGAGCCTTTTCTGGTGTCGAGGACACTTCCTTGCTAAACTTTCGGATCGAGGCCAGACTCTGCTTGAATTCTTCGTCGCTCATCTTTATCTGAAGTTAACTACATAAGGGAATTGAAGACGCAACATAAAACGCCCTCGATAGCACTAAAGTTCCATAAATTATGATATTAACTCACAAATTCCCCATCTTACCAATCACAAGAATCACATAAATCACAGTTCAGACAATCCCTTCCCAACTCCGCCCAAGCCTATCAGCAAGTTCAACATCATTGTGCCTAATCTCCTCAATCAGCGCCGACGCCATAGCCTTCAGCGCTCGCCGCAATTCTGGAATCTCCATCGACCGAACCAGCGTGTCCTCAAGTTGCGCGACCTCGTCGGCCGGCAAATGGTGAACACCTCGCGCTTGTGCGCCAATTTCACCGAAGCGCTTGCAACGAAGGGCAAGAATATTATCGCGCGCCGCGCTGATCCAAAATTCCGCTTGCCAATTTCTGCCCCTCGCGATCGCAGAGTTAGCATGAAGGACATGATGCCAGCCAAATCCGATCAAGAATTCAATAGACTGCTCCGGAAAACTTGAGCGCTCAACTGCTTTACCAAAGAGCAGTCGGAAATCCGGACTCCGCGCACCGTAGTCATTCTCAGGAACAACAGAAAGATCCAACTCAAGACAATTAGGAAAAAGAATCACGCGATAAATTGCCGATCCGCTAGGGACATCAAAATAATGGACCATGCCAAATTCGCTTTCAAGCAAACGCGTCCACTCATTAAGCACAACCGCAAGATCAATCCCCAACTGAATGCCAAATGTGATATCGATATCAGACCAGGCATCCAGGTTATCGGTAGATCCGGAGCCAACGATTGCACCGCCTGTTACGCGGGGATCTGCGCGAGCGAGGGCGATCATTTGTTCGAGTACAGTATCTCTATCGGCAGCACTGAAAGGCATCATAGGGAGTTAGACGAGAGAGAGTAAAGAACGGTTCTTTTGCGGCAATACAAAGCTCTGACCAAAGAAGTTGAATCGCAACCGGAGCGACTAAAATGCAAATGCGACTATCTCGATGGCAAGATCGATCGGTTTGTTTATCACTATGGGTCGACTAGTGTTGTGGGGTAGGTGAAAAGGCGCTGATTGAGGAGATTAGGCACAATGATGTTGAACTTGCTGATAGGCTTGGG
>JABDDM010000079.1:2059-2371 GCA_013287605.1 Ignavibacteria bacterium
GACTAGTGTTGTGGGGTAGGTGAAATGGTGCTGATTCTCGAGAGTAACATGAACATGGGAGATTATGACGTTTTCAATTTTCTCGAGGGGCAAGGACTGATAAAAGGCCAGAAGATGCTGCCCGAAACTTCGAAGCTTAGCTTAACGAAGATCGTAGAAATCGGAGAGTTTATCAATTACGCTACTTCCCTAGAAGGCGAGATACCGGAACCAGGAATCTCGTCGTTTACAGCCTCACGCGTATTGTCAGGTGCGTCTTTTCCCTTATGTAGTTAACTTCAGATAAAGATGAGCGACGAAGAATTCAAGCAG
>JABDDM010000079.1:2381-6025 GCA_013287605.1 Ignavibacteria bacterium
GTACTCGAACAAATGATCGCCCTCGCTCGCGCAGATCCCCGCGTAACAGGCGGTGCAATCGTATTGCTGAACTTGCCCAATTCGCCTCTTTTTATAGTGACCGCGTTTACATCCTGCCTGAGTTGGTTAGATACAAAGATCTGGGTGACTCGGCAACCAACGAACACCGGATTGCGCTTGCCTTTATAAATGATCTGGGGGCATTACTCCAACTAAGACCTCTAATTGAAGCCGGATTAGTCGTTCTTGCTTCTCCCCATGGGCCTGGCTGCATGCATTGCATTATTGAAAAAAGTCACGGAACAGCAGTTCGTAATAGGCTTAGGAAAGTCGAACGTGAATTCCGGCAGAGGTATGGACGAGAGGTAGCTTATACTCTGTACCAAGAAGATGGTGAATATCGAATCATTGAAGAGGGACCGAGCAGTATTATGGAGCACGGTGCTTTATATCATACGATGACCTCTCCGCCAGGTTTTTTAGCCAAACATCCCCTACTACTTAGGCAAGTAAATTCTGGAAAACGAATCCGCCTTTCCAAGGCACTCGCAACTGAAACGGGATGTCGAGATCGATTCGTTGGAAATGTGTTCGCCGATATTGAATATAGCCTTGCCGTAGCTAAAGGCCTGTCAGCTCCATTTCTCACTCAATGGCCGGTCGAGGCGAAGCTTCTACGAGATCTGGGCAATAACGATGAGTCACAAAATAGGAATGCGGCACTCGCAAAGCATCTGACATCACTTGTGCCCTTCCTTCAGAATGTCCCAATTTCGTCACTCATTAAGATACGAAGGTCGGACGGCGATGCGTTGATCAACTTCCTCCAAGCGCTCAAACAAGCAATCGAAGCGGTTACGAGCAACAAAGAAACCTTGACTTCATCACAAGCGCGCCAAATTTACTCTGATTTAATCCTTCCGCGCCTCACGAAACTCGATCGGACGGTAAAGGCAGCCGGAAAAGCAAACAGAAGGTCAGCGCTAGGTGACGTTGGGATAGGACTAGCGGCAATCGCATTCGGATACCATGGCGGTATCCTGCCTGTTGCTTTTGATGCCATTGGCGCAACCATGGCAATCAAGGGACTCGCAAAGTTAACCAAAAAGTCAGCAACAGCGAGTATCCAAACAGATGATTTTTTCTACCTTTGGGAGGTTAAACGCCATGCGAAGCTATAACTGTGTCGCTCACTTTCGAAATGACGTTCCCTGAAGACATTGGATTCGCTCTAATGTGCTGGAAGCTTGAAGTAATCACAGCTTCGAAGCCAATGCAATATTGCTTGATCAGAATTTGTTGAATCATCGCAACATCACCCAACGTTAAAGCTAAGACCCAAAATGAGTCTGAAGCGACTCACATCAATCTTTGTGGGAAGCAAAGGAAAAATATCCTGCAGGTTTTGCTTTGAGTTCACTGGGTCAAACGTAACATCACGGAAGATAACCCATTGCCAGTCTCCTTCAACGAACAATTGGACATCTCGCGTTGATGTTATTGATTTCGAAAAGCCGACTAGAACTTCCGGAGATAAAGTTGAGGGTGCATTAACCTTCAGGAGCCATGCGCTGTCCTTGGTGACTGTTCCATATGCATTCGTCAGAGGATAGAAGGTAGCACCAAGACCGAAGTGTACACCAATCCCGATATTGTTCCAGTCTTGCAGCGCTTGGAGGTGCACAGTGGTCTGCAAGTGAAGGCCGCCTAAAGGGAAATGCGTATTGAAACCACCGAACATATAGGGCACGTTATCGGTGTAGTCATAACCGAAATTTAAACGCACATAATTGTTGCGCTGATATGAAACAATTGAGTCAACTTGTACAGATGAACATGCGCACGATTCTCCAGGCCCAAGAGACTTGATTGACATAGTTCTCGAATGTCCAGTAATTTCGATCCCATCTCTCACCAGCCTAAGTCTGTCCAGTTCCGAACTCGTCATCTTATCAAGTCCTACTCCAGTGTAACCCATTTGCATTGCATCAGCATAAAACGAGTCGATTACTGTTTTGCATCCACACGGGTCTGCAAATCGATTCGCACTAACAATTACATATACTACGCTGCCAAGACTTGGCGTAGCTCTGCCAAAACGTAATGCGTCAAATTTCACTGAAAAGGCACCGGTTGTCGAAATGAGTCCAGCGCTATTCGCGGGCATGAATTGTCCTACTGGCGCTCCCATCCACAGGTTCACGCCCTTAATGCTCTTGAAGGCAGCATTAAACACGTCTCCAAGCTGACCCTTGACTATAGACGGAGAAAACGAGATGCTTAGAGCCAGAATCCAAAAAGGAAGTTGTTTTTTCATGGCAGAATTTGTATAGACAAGCTCACTGCGAAAGTAAATACCACGCGCGCACACAACCGATCGGTTTATGAATCAATCGCCAATACAATTCGAAGTCTTTAGTTAGATACGAGTTCTACAAGAAATGGATTTGACATTTTGGATCAATTTTTTGGCTTCAGGGAATAGGGAATGGAGGGGCAGCGAATATGAGCACGTTTTTAGTGCTTCGCTAGGGAGAGGAGTTGGAGATATAAATTATTTTAGAAACTCCTCCCCTCCTTTTTTGAAGGAGGGGATCTTTTAATTTCAAGCCTCTTGCTGATCGTACGTGGCCAGCAGTCGCTTTTTTTCAGCACTATCACCTGCTGCTTCTGCTGCGAAGAGTTTTAGTAGGCCGAGCCAGCCGCCATCGGAATTGAACGTGTTGCGAATTTGCTCCGCTGCTGCTCCGAAGCGATCGAGGTTTCTGTGTTCGAGTGATACTATTGTTCTGTTTGCGCCTTGGGGTTCGAAGGTCACTTCAACTTCGGTAACAAAGTTTGGATCGTACTTCCATTTTTCGGTGATCTGCCATGAGAGAATGAAGCGTTTAGGTGGCTCCCATAGCAGTACACGACCCCACTGACACGTCGAGCCATCTTCGCCGAGCTCGTACCATTTGCCGTTTGGCTTCGCTTCGAATATCGCTTGCTTCATGTTGGACTTTCCAATATGATGCGCGCGCGGCCACCAGCTATCGAAACCTTCCGTAAAAACGCGAAACGCCTTTTCGATAGGTGCTTCTACCGTGATCTGCTTGATGAGTGAGTTGTTCTCTGACATCGTTTTCCTTTCTATTAGCTCAATCCGTTCGTTCTGCTGCTGCTTTGAATCCGAGAAGCGCACGATTCCACATGCGATCGAGATAGCTTCGCGTCAATTCGACGCCTTTTGGATCCAGTGAATAGATACGTCGCGTGCCATCCTGTTCGACGGCAACGAGTCCAGCCTCACGCAGCACTTTGAGATGCTGCGATACCGCAGGACGCGTTACCGGAATCCCCTTCGCAAGCTCCCCGACCGGCATCGCACGCATAGCGAGCCGCTCGAACAACTTCCGGCGGGTAGGATCAGATAACGCGACAAAGAGTGTTGATATGTTAGCCATTGCTTACGTAAGTGATAGCTTACTAATGTTTCTTTACCCCACCTTAGTTCCAAGGTAGTCGAGTACCCACGCATTATGTGAAACCCTCTTGATTGGGGGCGTCCGAGATTGGCCCATCTCAGTTCCGACTTTTCTTTGCCATCTCTTTGACCAGCGGCTTAAGATCGAGATACATGGCTCGGAATGATTCTTTAGGTG
>JABDDM010000080.1 GCA_013287605.1 Ignavibacteria bacterium
ACGATCAGGAAGATTCGATCGCGAAATTTGAGCGTCAGCCGCACCTTACGTGAGCCCAACTGTCGGATAATAATGAAAAGAAGCGCCAGGGCAACTCCATAGATCAAACCAATCGCATTCAACCGGAGGCCGAATTCAAGCGCACGAGCGACAGTCGGCTCGGGAATGCTCACGGTAATGAGCGTCGGAATAGTCACGTTTGATTGAGGGACATAGGGAAGCCTATGATAGAGTGTCTGATACGATCTCCCATCGATCGTCGATTGCCCCCAAAAATCAAATTCTCTCCGAGCTCGATAGATGATGTATTCCGGCAAACGAGCGGGTACATCGAGCGTAGGAACATTCGTACGGTGTCGCGAGGCACCTACATACTCTGCAACAATGAATTCGCCATTGGCGATAACTTGACTTGATCCAGTCGCATCTTCGCCGGCAGCTCTGCCAAGGTCAAGGGCGGGACGATCTGCCTGAAGTGCTGGCAATTCATTCCAGATCGCGATGGTCACCGTAAGCGGACCGCGAATATCGCTCGCTTCACTCTTGATCGGCAGACGAGCTGCACCGAGTACAAGTGAACTGGTGATGTCGCCAAAGGCTGGTACAACATTCGTTGCCACAGCGTAATTGGAAGAATTGGTAGTGTCCTGCGCTGGTGAAATGCGAGCCAATGATCTGTTGACGCTATCGATGGGCGCGCGAAGCATTCGGAGTTGATCGCTTGCGCCGGTCGTACCGAAGTGAGAGATCTTCCTCCCCGTTGCATCCGTAACTTCAACGACAGCCTGCCAATCTGGATGTGCGCGTAAATTGGTGACCCAGATAAGGAATGCCGATTGACGGACCGCATCCGCGCTCCCTTGCGCCCATGCCTGGATGTTTCGCCGTGCATCACTCAATGATTGCTGAATGGTGGTGCTCAAGTAAGTAACATCCGGCTGTGCATTCTCAGCGACGATACCCTTGGCAACATCTCGGTCCTTCAGCAGCTCCTTTTCTGCGACAATCGGGCTGATAACAACAGCGCTAATAGCCAAAATGAAAAGAATCGAGCGGCTCGAGCGCGGAAGACGATAGAGAAACGATGGACTGTGCTCGAACGGCCGCGCGATGAATGTGTCGCTAAGAACCATTCCGACCGTCATGAGGCCCATCGCAACAGCAAGCAGAATACGGTAGAAGGCGGTCGTGCTCGTTACTCCGACAACATCCGTCACTGCGGAGCCGATCAAGACGAGCGTCATGAAAATAAGAGAGCCGATTACCACGCGGCGAACGAAGGGTAACTTACGCGGCAATAGGAAGACAAGCGCGCGAAGTGAAAAAAGCAGCAACAGTGAAGTCAGGAAGAGGTACGTCACTCCGATGCTGAGGAATGAGAGGTACATTACAAAGACCGAGGGAGCCGGTAAGACCTGCCGGATCACCAGATACTGGACGGTCCCGTTCACAATCACCGATTCGACAAGCGCACTCAACGCATCGATCAGGATACATGCAAGCGCGATCCCCAGGAGACTGAAAAAAATGAATTGTGGCGCCTTCCTCCTGACGAGGTTGTCAATTCCTCTCCGATGTCTGTCATCCCGGATGATGCGTTTGCGAGGGATCCAGACAATCCACAAAAAGACTGCAATGAGACTCGCCATTACTGTTGTCGCAAAGAGCTCCAGAGGATTCTGTACCAATCCCCAGCCCCACTCGGACGCGAAAACAGAGGGATCCTGAACGGACTGCCCAAAGATGAATCCTATGTTGTTGAGAGCGACGAATACCAATCGCACAACAATCAGGATCAACACGACAAAAAAGGAATACCCGATCCGAGCCCGTACAGGGTGCTGGTGGATCCGCAGGTCACGAACGAGGCCGAGACCCCACCCCAACAGGACAAGGAGAAACAGGATTGCGGCGAGTGCGCGCGTCACCTGAAGCCAATGAACGAACGGTGTTGGTTCTGCGACAGGCGTTCGACTGATCTGCAAGACTCCGATGATGCTCGATTTGTCTGCTGGATCAGCAGCAAGTACCTCCTGCCTGCCATCGAACGTTGATTCCCGCACTGTTGCGCCGAAGCGGATTTGAAAATCTCTTCGGGCAAGGTCATGGAGATCGTCGAGAAATGTGGTGCTGTTTGTCTGACTTGCGCCCACCAATTCTTCGGACCCAAGCAATCGCTTCGCCACCGCATAACCGACCAAACCCTGCTGTCCGGTAAGTTTTCGAGTCGTCGTCAGGTAGCTATGAAAAAAACTCTTCTGTAATCGTATGCTCTCAATATATCGATCACTGATAAGCGACTTGGGAAGTACGGTATCGAAGTTGAGAGTGCTCGTGGGCTCAGACGACCATGCGATCAGCCTGCCACTTAGCGAGTAGATTGCAGAACCTCGAGGTGCTGTGTCACGCCGTTCCAGAGGTCCGTACCAGCGAAGGGAATCAGGAATCCGGCTATTCCACTGTGCATTGTCCTGTTCGAGCAATGGAAAAACCTCTTCCTGAGGATTAGAGCCTGTAAGTGCTTTCGCAATGCGCGCATCGTGCTCAATCCGGGTGAGCACTGAATCGAGTTGCTGCGTAATACCCAGAAGCCTGCTCTTCGCGATCGCAGCGATCTCCTGGGGCCTCCATGAGGTAGCAGCTTGGTCGCCAGAGGTCAGCGAAGTGAAGAGTTCAATACTTCCGCAGCCGATCGCTACAATTGCAAGTAAACTGAGTGTGCGTCGAACACCCCAGGGCATCGATGCAATGAGCGCGCGAAATCGCTGAGCAAACCGGCGACGTAATTTTCGGCGAAGACGATAACGCCCGGCAACTTCTCGAAGTCGCTTCATTCGCGTTTGTGGCGCGGGTTGAACTTCAGGCTCCACTATGCAATCCGGTCGTGGTCAGGTTGCCTTCAATTAAGACGAGAAAACGAACCTCTAAAAATACAGCCTCGGAGCAGTCGAGCGAAGAACCGGCATTGATCTGCCGGGATCAGCGCATACTGATCCTTGTCAACAGCCAGGAGCCGCGAACATTTCGAGTAAATCCGAAATTGAGTCGATATGTAAACGTGCGTCCGTCACGTCGGGCAGTCAAAAGCCCCGAAGCACTGCCGTTATCGCCCTCACTGCTATCAAATTCGAACTTCGCACTGAGCGAGGTATGGGAACGGAGAAAAGACTCCATGACAGCAAGCGTTTGACTGTTGGTTAAGTACGCTCCCGTTTTGTCAGAGATCTCCACATAGATACGGCTCGGACTGATCTGAGATTTGATAGCCTCTAGATCGCGATGGTTAAGTGCAGCAAACAACTGCGCGATCCGCTGCTTGAGCAGTCCGTCCGTGGATTCGCTCAATCCGTTTACCGTTACAACTGGAGCATTCGTTGCTGGCACGCCACCTCTGACTGTCGATCCCCTTGTCACGCTAAAAGGTGTAATGAAGTGCGTCAGGAGCATAGCCAAAACCACACCTGCTGCAAGCGTGAAACGTCCGAAAGAAATGTTGTCCGAATGCGGTAACAACGACAATGATGTAGCCTGCGAAATAATTTGGCTAAAGGCCTCTACGGCTGAAACCTCTAAATTGAACGCAAAAGCCTACAATTAAGTAAGGCGTATTCAGGATTTAGCTATTCTGGCGGCCGGCACGTAGTGCTCCGCACACGAAAATGGCCCAGCCCTTTAATAGGGTGAAGTTCTATGCCAAAAAAATGTGAAGCTCAGGTTCTCCACCAAACTTGCCCATTGTTGATTGTCCCAACGGGCATTCCCTTCAGTTCGTAGCCCACAAACGGTGTATTCGAAGATCGCGAGAAAATGTGCTCTTTGCCAAACGTCCAGGGACGGTTGAGATCGAGAATGGTAAGATTTGCCAGTTCGCCTTCCAGGATCCTTATCTCGTCAAGTTTCAAGAGCTGGCGAGGGTTCTGCGATGAACGCTTCAGATACTCCATGAGCGAAAGATGACCGGGATGCACAAGATAAGTCAGGCCGAGTCCCACTGCAGTTTCAAGACCAATAATACCAAATGCGGCTGTTACGATATCCGTCTCCTTGTCGTGAGTAGCATGCGGAGCGTGATCGGTGGAGATACAGTCGATCGTCCCGTCTTTGAGCCCAACGATGATCGCATCGATATCTTCCTGCGTTCGTAACGGCGGATTCATTTTTGCCATCGAACCATATGTTTCGACGGCATCATCGGTGAGCACGAAATGGTGGGGAGTAACCTCGCATGACACTTTGACGCCACGGGCTTTCGCATCTCGCACGAGTCGGACCCCACTCTTCGTGCTCATATGCGCAACATGATACCGAACGCCGCCTACATATTCCGTGAGAAGAATATCTCGACCGATAATAATATCCTCAGCAACCGTCGGCCATCCTCTGAGTCCCAGCTTCGTCGACACCTTGCCTTCATTTATCGGTGCATCAACCGTCATCGTATGTTCCTCGCAATGCTGAGTTGCGAGCAGATCGAACATACGGGCGTATTCAAGCACGTGTCGCATCATTTCGGCACTTCTGACGGCTCCCCCATCATCCGAGATCATGCGTACTCCTGATCTAACGAGTTGATCCATCGGAGCAAGTTGTTCACCTTCTCGGTCCTTCGTCATCGTTCCGCAGATCGCCACATCTACGAGATTGCCGTGCGCTTTCTCTTTGATATAACTGACGACGAAGGCATCGCTGATCGCTGGCTTCGTGTTCGGCATACAACAGATGCCTGTAAAGCCGCCCGACATTGCGGCTCGGGTGCCAGATTCGATCGTCTCTTTGTGCTCGTCTCCTGGCTCGCGCAGATGAACGTGCATGTCGAAGAATCCAGGAGCAACTACTGCACCCTTAAGATCGCGAACTTCGATTCCCTCCACAGATAATGACTTCCCAATTTTCGCGATCTTTCCTTGACGAATCTCAATGTCAAGCCCTCCTTCATCTCTAGAAGTTGCTGGGTCGACGATATGGGCATTCTTCAGTAAGAGATCGATCATCATGTTGTTTCAAAAAGCCATTCAAGTACCGCCATCCGGATCGCAACGCCGCGCTTTACCTGCTTCAACACAAGCGAACGCACTCCATAAGCAACATCTGCATCGAGCTCGACACCAAGATTGATTGGTCCCGGATGCAGCACGATCGCATTCGACTTCTTTATTCGCTCGGCCGTGAGGCCATACCGTTCATGATACTCCTGAAGCGTTGGGAAAAGGCCGCTCGTTTGACGCTCTTGCTGAATGCGAAGTGCGATCACCGCATCTGCGCGAATAAGTTCAGGATCGAGTTCGTCAACTACTCTGACATTGAAGACCTCCTCGATCGCCCGCGGGATAAGGGT
>JABDDM010000081.1 GCA_013287605.1 Ignavibacteria bacterium
TCGCTGTCCTTGGGCGGGATTCTTTACTCATACGCGGCGATGGAGCATAGTATGCGTAAAGAGAAAGGAGATTCCTTCATCGGACTTTCATGGAAGTCCCTGCCCGACGCAAGTATTCTCGATCCTTTTTTGACGTCGCTAAGACACCTGGAGCCCAAGCCGCAATTCTCGACATCCCATTTAACGAATCGTGTTCGGCTTATATATGCTTCAGACTCATCGAGAAGCGAGGAATGTTCGATTATTCTTCCCCCACTGACTCAGCGTGAGATCTCGCAAGTTGATCTTCGCTCGCTCGATGGAATCTTCATCAACATGATCTCTGGATTTGATCTCATGCTTGAGACGCTCGAATGGATGCGAGCAAATACCTCAGCTCATATCCATCTGGATGTTCATGCTCTGGTTCTCGGTGACATCTCCCAACGCAACGGAAGTGCCAGGATTCCGCGAGGCGTTGATCATTGGCAGCGCTGGCTGAGCTGTGTCGATAGCATTCAACTGAATGAATTGGAAACTCAGTGGTTTGCTAGTCCCGAAATTACGAATGAGAACGTGTTGATTGATCACGTGCGCTTGGTTAGATCAAAAGCACTCGTTATCACTCGAGCGGAGCGAGGTGCTTCGTGTTATGTGCTTGATAAGGAGTATCACACTCAGGCTCCAAGCACCTCGATCATTGACACGACCGGTTCGGGTGATGTCTTTGGTTCGGTCTTTCTCTACAGATACTTGCAATCTCATGACTACGAATCGGCGTTATCTGATGCAGTCGAGGCAGCAAGTCGGAATTGTGAGATCAAGGGTGTTGAAGGTTGGCTTGCTTAAATTCTTGACTGTTATCGCTCTTCAAACCATGAAGCTTGTACTAAACTTCTTCTGCCTCATCATATTAGCTACAAGCATCTCTGGTTGTGCTATTCACACTCCGCGTACGATCCTGAAGAATGATCTTATCCTCGATGACAAGCTACGTCAGATCACCTCTGTGACGACAGTTGACGGAAGCGACTTGAAATTTTCCAGCCGAAGTGGCATCTATTCTGGTCAGCGAAAAGAAATTACAGGGACCTCGGAACGTGGAGGGTCAATCATCATTCCTATCAGTTTGATCGTAAGTTGCGACATCTCTCCAGCAAGTGGCATCCTAACTATCGGGGCTTACTTCTTTGGCATAGTAGGAGCGGTTCTCATTGTTTTGCTTATCGTGAATCAAAGCTCGCATGGTCCTCCTGGCTGGTGAGAATTCATGAAGGGCCACTCTCACCTCACAAATACATTCCGGAACGCCTCTTTAGGATCAACTCCTGGTTTTGACAAGGCATACTCGATAGCTTCGGCAATCTCTTGCTCAACTTTTGTCTTAGCGCTCGCGATATCTTTTGAAGGCAACTTTCGTTTTTTCATTAGTGCCTCGATCTTTGCGATTGGGTCCTTCTTTCCCCATTCGGCTAACAAGTCCTTCGGAACATAGTCAAACGGATCATGCTCCGCATGACCTCGCATTCGCATGGTAACGCTTTCAATGAGCGATGCGCCTATGCCTGCACGAGCACGTTTCACGGCTTTGTCGGTGGCGTCATAAACTGCCTCGATATCGGTACCATCTACCTTCACACCGGGCATTCCGTATCCATCTGCGCGCTTCGCGAAATTCTCTGCTGCGAGTTGTTTCCGAACGGGAGTCGAGTAAGCAAACTGATTATTTTCAATGATGAGAATGAATGGCAGCTTCATCACTCCTGCCATAGTCAGTCCTTCGTGAACTTCACCGACGGAGGCGCCTCCGTCGCCAATGTAATTCAACACGACATTCTTTGTCCCCTTCATTTGCTGCGCGAGCGCAGCTCCCGCAGCTACCGGGACCATTGCACCCAAATGTGACACATTCCCATAAATTCCGCGATCGGGAGCTGCGAAGTGTCCTGTTCCATCGGTGCCGCGAGTCATTGAGCCTTCGCGAAAGAGAAAATTGACTGCCATTTCTCTTGGAGTCATTCCACGAACAAAATGAGCGCCATTGTCGCGATGCATTGGAAAGATGATATCGCCGTCTCCCAGAGCCATCGCGGTGCCGACGCTCGTGGCTTCATTGCCCATCTGCGCATAGACTCCGCCGACAATCTTCGACTGCCGATAAAGATTAATGAGTGCATTATCAAATTCGCGAGCAAGGAGCATGTGCCGATATGCAAAGAGGAGCTGTTCGTTGGTCATGAGGCAAATCTACGGAGTCTTACTTAGAATTAGCATTTGAGCCTAATTCTGCGTATTTTCGTCGGACGTTTGCTTTAACACTCTTTGCCCATGCGCGAGCTATTTCCGCCCATCGAGCCATACCGTACTGGGATGCTCAAGGTCTCAGACATTCACGATCTTTATTTTGAAGAGAGCGGTAACCCAAAGGGTCAGCCGGTGATCTTCGTGCACGGTGGCCCTGGTGGTGGGACGGAGCCTAATTATCGAAGATTTTTCGATCCGTCCCATTACCGAATCATTCTTCTCGACCAGCGCGGCTCGGGCAAAAGCACACCTCACGCCGAACTTCGCGAGAACACAACATGGGATCTCGTCGACGATCTGGAACGTCTTCGCGAGCATCTCGCGGTTGATCGCTGGATGGTCTTCGGAGGAAGTTGGGGTTCAACCCTCTCGCTTGCCTATTCGGAAACGTACCCTGAACGTGTCACGTATCTTGTCCTTCGCGGGATATTTCTGCTTCGCAAATCGGAGATCGACTGGTTCTACCAATTCGGTGCGAGCGAAATCTTCCCCGATTTCTGGGAAGGATTTCTCAAGCCCATTCCCGAAGCCGAACGAGGCGATATGGTCGCGGCCTATTACAAACGCCTAACCTCGGATAACAAAGAAGAACAACTTGCCGCGGCGAAGGCATGGAGCATTTGGGAAGGCTCCACTTCCAAACTACTTGTTGATCCCGATCTCGTCTCAAAATCAGAAGACGATAATTTCGCGATCGCTTTTGCTCGGATCGAGTGTCATTATTTCATTAATCGCGGCTTCATGGACGAAGGCAGATTATTGCGCCATGTCGGAAACATTCGGCATATTCCAACAGTGGTCGTGCAGGGCCGCTACGATGTGGTCTGTCCCGCTCGAAGCGCCTGGGACTTACATCGTGCTTTCCCGGAAGCGGAACTGATGCTCTCTCCTACTTCAGGTCACTCGCAAATGGAGAAAGAGAACCTGAGTGCACTCGTTGAAGCGACTGAGCGCTTCAAGGTAACTAGACAATAGATCGCTATTGCGTTCTCCAATCAGTCAATTGAAAAGCTGGTACGCCTCTCTGACGGCGTATGAGAAGCGGTCGCTGCAATTGGCGCTTGCCATAACACTTGCGACGCGGCTGATCTTCGTCATCACTGCGCTGATTCATCACCCGGTCGCAATCGAAGTCGATACGTATCGCTATCTCGCCATCGCCAACGAGCCAGGATTTGCTCGATGGTTCGATCTCAATGATCCCGCCGGCTATCCAATTCTGCTCAAACTCGCAGGCAGCACTCTCACGAGTTACGCAGGGATTCTAATTCTTCAATCGCTGCTCTCTTGCGCGACGATCGTCCTGCTGTTTATCGCAGGTCGCGAACTACTCCGTGAAGGGTGGAATCGCGTAATGGTGATTCTCGCCTCTCTCTCGCTTCTCGCGATGTTCTTCTCAAGTCAATTGATGACCGAGACGAGCTTCTGTTTTTTCTTTGTGCTCGCCACAGTCATACTAATTAAATCTGCAGGACGCGAGAAGAAAAGGCTCCTGCTCTTTATCGGAGGACTCTCCCTTAGCTTTGCAACGCTCATTCGACCGAGCAGCATGGTAACGATCGCAATCCTTATTCCCATACTGCTTTTCTATGTTTACGCTAAAAAGATCTCGCTCGCAAATGCTACTTCGTTTCTGCTGGGATCACTGCTCCTAGTGAGCTTGTACGGTCTTGGACTTAAGTTCAAGTATAACTACTTTGGAGTAAGTGTCAAGGGGCCTACGACACTTTCGATCTACTATGGGATTCCGATCATGCAATCCGCAGGCTACTCGGATCAGTTCATCGATAGTACGATCGCGGCTCTTCCAAGTGCAGAACAATACCTCGATCCCAACCGATCAGATCATGTCGACGGAGAAACCTTCGCGCATCGACACAATGCGCTTTTCCTACAACTGTTGAAAGAGCATCCGATCGATGTTCTGAAAGTTCATTTCTTGGGCATCATCCAGATGCTCGCATGGCCGCCGGCCGGGCTGTTTCAACTCTCCAAACACTTTGGTGCACTACCTGGCGATGCATCACTGAAGGAGATGGATTTTCAGAACATTTTTGGTTCGTTGATTCGATCGAAACCTGGACACGTCTTTGAGTTGATGAATGAGCGACTCTCGTTGGCGCCGATCTTTGTCCAGGTCATCTGGATGATTGCGACACTCTTGTGGATATTGCTGTTCCCATTCGCTGTTTTTGGACTCGTTCTTATGACGATCGATACTCTAAAGAAGCGATTGCCATATCAGTTTGTACTATTTCTCGCGGTGATCCTGTCATACATTTTTCTGATTCCGCATGTTGCGGCTGGTGCACGTTTTAGGATGCCTATCGAGCCGTTCTTGATCTTGTGCGCAGTCTACGCTTTACAACGTCTTTTCATGATCTCGCTGAGGTCGGTGTCAAAGTAGCTCATGTTAAGGTAGCTCATGTTATCATAACCGTTTGTCGATGAAAGTTTCATTCATTATCCCGATCTACAACGAAGAGAACACTGTCGCCAAGATTGTCGCGGCACTTAAGGCTGTGGACTTACCCGGCGTCGAGAAAGAGCTGGTGCTTGTCG
>JABDDM010000082.1 GCA_013287605.1 Ignavibacteria bacterium
CATAGATCGTTTGCTGGCCGATCCATTGGGTGACGATCGCCTGAAAATATTGCGCGAGCGCCTGGAAGATCACGGTTCCGATGAGGAGCGCGACGATTTGGATAAGCCCAGGCGTGTCGTTTTTGAGGATATGCTGGTCGATCGCGATCTTGATCAGGTAAGGGCGCAGCGGACCCAGCGCCGACATGAGGATCGTGATAACGATCGCTCCGATGACCTGCCAGCGGTAAGGCTTCAAGTACTGCATGATGCGCCGCATGAGCCGCGCATCGTATGCCTTGCCTAATATTTCTTCTTCCTGAGCCAATCGTGTTCCTTCGAAATTGTGAGGATTCCTAACAGTTAGCTCAGGCGTTTCGTCTCAGTTCTGGGCGACTTGGAACGTAGGCTGTGACTTTTCATCGAAGTCGAGGGATTTGTCATGACCTCTCTGTTGTTTCGTGGTCTCCCGAGATAGCAGAATGCATCTCGGAGTTTAGGGAGACAAGAATTGGAGCCCAAAATGCACGACCAGAGCAGCCCTGCCTATTCGGTCCACATCGGCATGCCCGCCGATACCTCGCCAGCCCAGCGCGAAACCGATCACAATGTACTAATCACTGATTCGCCTGAAGATCTCGACCGCCCGGTTTGTCACTGTGGCGTTGTCGGCATTTTTTAATCATCCTGAGGCTGCAGTCAATGCCTACTACGCGCTGCATTCATTGCAGCATCGCGGCCAGGAAGCTGCTGGAATACTTGTCGGGCGTACGGTAACCAACGGACACGGTCCCTGCCGAAAATTTGCGATCCATAAGAACAACGGCCTTGTACTGGAAGTCTTCAAAGATCCAGTTCTCCTGACGCACACGCTCGCGGGTGATGTTGCCATTGCACATAATCGCTATTCTACAACGGGCGCCAGCGGTAAGCTTGAGAACATCCAGCCGTTCTTCATGAACTATCGTGAGGGAAACTTCGGGCTGGCTCATAACGGCAATCTCACGAATACCCGTGTGCTGCGCGAGGAGCTGAAGGACTTGGGGACGATCTTTCAGACGACAACCGATAGCGAGCTGATCCTGCATCTGATCGCCCGCTCGGGCGCGAAAGATCAGATCGGACAGGTTCGGGATGCCCTGCGAACGGTACGCGGAGCTTATTCGCTGGCAATGATGTCGGATACAGCGCTCATCGCAGCTCGCGATCCTAATGGGATTCGTCCGCTTGCCATCGGCAGAATCAAACGCGCAGACGACGAATGGGCGTACATGGTAGCGAGCGAAACGTGCGCATTCGATATTGTGGGCGCTGAGTATATCCGTGATGTCCAGCCAAACGAAATCGTGATCATCGACGCGCACACGATCACAACAGGTGAGATCCGCTCGGTCTCCATCGTCGATGATCCGCCGGTGCCGACCCATTGCATATTTGAGTACATTTATTTCTCACGACCCGATTCAAAGATCTTTGAAGAGAACGTTGATCGCGTGCGTCGCAAGCTAGGGAAGAAACTTGCCCATGAGTCGCCCGTACAGCCAGAACCTGGCCGTAAGGTCACGGTGATCAATGTGCCTGATTCCAGCAACACCGCAACGCTCGGTTATGCAAGCGAGAATCAGAAAATGGGCAATGCGACGAAGTATCAGATCGGTCTGATTCGCTCGCACTATGTCGGCAGAACCTTCATTCAGCCTGGACAGGACAATCGGGAGATGAAGGTCAAAGTCAAGTTCAATACGGTCAAAGGTGTTCTTAAAGATCGTAGAGTTGTCGTAGTCGATGATTCGATCGTTCGCGGGACGACATCGCAAGCGCTTGTCAAGCTTATTCGTGGTGCAGAACCAAAAGAAGTGCATTTGCGGATCACGTCGCCTCCGATCACACATCCATGCAAGTACGGGATGGACTTCCCGAGCAAGGGGGAGCTTATCGCTAACCAGCATGGCTGTGACGTCAAGAAGATCGGAGAAGCACTTGGAGTTGATTCATTGGAATATCTTTCGATCGATAAACTACTCGAAAGCGTGCCTCATGTCAATAGTGAAGGAAAGCCGATTGGTTATTGCACTGCATGTTTTACAGGAAACTACCCGGTGCCGATCGATGAGATCGCAGAGCGGCAGGTCGCCAATGACGATTGATGGGTTAACGGCATTAACTCCAATCGTTCAACAAAAGCATTTCGTAACAAGCATCTGATGCGAAACACAAGACGATTCGTCCTTTCCGTCTTCAGTTTCTGTTTTGCCCTCGGCCTCGCGCATCCACTTTATGCTCAGAAACTAGTTGTGCAGTCTGTCAACGCGCACAAGTCGCAACCTCATGCGCTGATCATCAAGTTTGCGGCGAATGTCGATCCAACTCAACTTGCCATTCGGTTGGCGAGTATACTCCGCTCACTATCGACTATATCGCCCCAAGCGTTTCGGCATCTCTTTCCGAATAAATCCGAGCAAGGACTTGACCGCATTGCATTGATCCCTCTCCAGGAAGGTATTGAACCCGAGCAGGCTGCGCAGCAACTCAAAGGATTTGTCGAGATCGAATATGCCGAGCCCAATTACATCTATCACATTGACGGCGCCCCCCAAAAGCCGAATGATTCTCTGTATGATGCCCAGTGGTATCTCCGAAATATTCACGCGCCGGAAGCGTGGCAGATAAGTGAGGGCGATTCAATTCGTATCGGCTTTGTCGACACGGGCGTCGATTGGCTTCATCCTGATCTCGTCAATCAATTTGCGATCAACTCGCCCGAAGATATAAATCACAACGGCTACTTTGATGCTTGGCCATCCACTGAAAAACGGCTTGATCCAAGGGGAGATAGCGTCTATGGTGATCTCGATGGCATCGATCAGGATGGTAATGGATTTGCCGATGACGTGATCGGATACGATTTTGTAGATCAAGGCACGATCAACTATGGAGATTACTCGGGGCGGGATGCCATTCCCCAGGATGAGAATGGTCATGGTACGGCGGTCGCAGGTGTGCTCGCCGCGGAAAAGAATAACGGGATTGGAATAGCTGGCGTCGCGCCGAAGAGCAAACTTGTTGCCATCCGTGCATTCGATTTTTCGGGAAATGCAGAAGACGATGACGTAGCTGCAGGGATTGTCTATGCCGCAGATAACAAGGTCAATATCCTCAATCTTTCTTTCGGCGACGCTGTGCCATCGCTCTTGCAACGCGATGCCATTCGATATGCAAATGCAAAAGGGGTTCTCGTTTTTGCCTCAAGCGGCAATGCCGGTGGTGACGCAAGGCATTATCCTTCCGATTTTGATGAAACCGTGTCGGTAGGTGCAACGACAGACCGTCCAAGTGAAGACTTAGTCTGGCCATTCACGCAATTCAGTGAGGGCATGGATCTCCTTGCTCCGGGCGATTCGATTTGGACGCTGCAACCGGGGAATAGTTACGCTTACGAGGCGGGAACAAGCATGAGTTCGCCCATTGCCGCTGCAGTAGCTGCGCTCCTTTGGAGTGCGCGGCCCAGGTTGACAAATGTGGAGCTACGCTCAATTCTATTATCAAGCACTCATGACGTAAGTTTTCCTGGCTATGATCATCTCGCGGCCAATGGACGAGTGGATGCCCTGGCCGCGCTTAACTATCAGGGTAGTGCTGCAATCAAGTTGACTTCACCGCACACTGACGATGGAATCCATGTCGGTGACACGATCGCGATCAAAGGCTCGGCGATCTCAGCTCTCTTCCAGAATTATTCGTTGAGTTATGCTCCTGGTATGAATCCTGAGCACACGAGTTCTAAACAGCTCAATGATCAAACGGTATGGCAGCCGATCCTCTCTTCAAACAATCAGGTGAGTAACGACACATTGGGGAAGTGGGATACTCACGGACTGAATGCGGGAGTCTACACGCTCAGGTTTGCCGTGCAATCGACTGACCAGCGTTCGACCGAAGAGCATATTACAATTACGCTTGCCTCCGTAGCCCCCTCGATCACGCTATTTGCAGTCGATACCATCTATCTGGATGAAAAACGAGCGCTTCAGATACGAGTGACCACCGATCAGGTGACCAATCTAACCCTCTATTATCGTCCAAAGGGCGACGGGAATTGGTCGAGCCTGACCGATGATCGTTATTTGCATCAGCACGCGCTGCTGCTCACTTCAAAAGACGTCACGCCCGGAGTACCGCTCTCTTTGATGTGCGTTCCAAAGCATCTCGCCGGTGATTCATCCGTCATCACAAGGGATGCAATGATCCTTCAGGATGCTATCTCCGAGCGTGGATTCTCGCCCAAAAGTTATGCATTGCCCGCTGGGTACGTGCTTGACTCAGTTCTCAACTTCGTACAAGGCGACCAAATTGTGATGAGCGTCTTCCCAACTGGGAATGCAGCGGGACCGCTGGAGATGTTCGAATTCGATGGATTGAATGGGAGATTCAAGGTAGTTGACTCGGCGCAGAACCCCGGTGTTCCTCGCGCGATCGGAAACTTACGAGGCAGTGGTAAGCCAGATCTCTTGGTACAATACGGTAGCTCAGCCACAGTCTACGAACAGAATGCATCTCATTCGCTGCTTGGTGACGTGATCTTTACGAGCGATCCCTTCGGAGCGTTCTATTCAAGTGGTCTTGCGGATGTCGATGGAGATGGCAACGCGGCGATCATTGGTGTCGATACGAACCAGATTCTGGAGGCGATAAAGTGGAATGGATCTGCGTATCAGAAAATTGGCACAATGCCAGATACGTCGCCACCTGCGAAAGGATATGCAAGGAGTCAATACCCCACTCAACAGATCGCGGTTGCAGACTTCCTCAGCACCGGTAAACAGGACGTCGCAATCGTTGATATGGCGGCGAATCTTGAAGTC
>JABDDM010000083.1 GCA_013287605.1 Ignavibacteria bacterium
GCGCGTCAAATACAACGAAGGGTTTCTGGGATGTCATTGGCGGTGGAGGAGCGAACACTACAAGTAACGGGTCAAGCGATGTTGCAAATACAATTTCCGGCGGAACTAATAACACAGCGATTACCGGTGGCTCAGTTGTGGCTGGTGGGGATAGAAATCATTCCATCGGAGGCTTAAGTGCGATCGGCGGTGGTGACACCAATATCGCTAACGGACGATACTCGACAGTAGCAGGAGGTCACCAGAACCTTGCGGGAGTTTCCTCTTCATCCACTGTGGGAGGTGGTACCTTTAATCAGGCAACGGGTTACGCTAGTGTCGTAGCGGGGAGATACACTAACATGGCAACCGCCAATTACGCCGCAATTGGCGGTGGAATCCTAAACACAGTGACAAGCGCGCATGGATCGTTCGGTACGATTCCCGGCGGAGACAGTCTGATCTCGCAGACCTTTGCCCAGACGGTAATAGGATATCGCAATATCGCCCAAGGCACATTTAATGATGGCCTTAAGCATGACTTTCTTTCCAACAGCGGCGCAGATGACCGACTGTTCATCATCGGAAACGGGGACGGCAGTGGCAGATCTCGCTCGAACGCATTCGAAGTGTCATATGATGGCCACTCGATCGTCTATGACGAGAATAACGTTCCAACGCCTATGAGAGTACCCATTCGCGGAGCGACCTATACAGACAACGTTATGTACGCCTGGGGATCTGTATCGATCCTCCCGGGACCTTCTGTTGTTGTTAATTGCAGTTTCGGTGGCGTATTGGTAACGCGTTTGGCTGCAGGCACGTACCTTGTCCAATTCAAAACCCAAAACCCAGATGGTTCGTCGTTAATGTTTGGTTGCGGATCAGTCACTGCAACTATCGTAGAAGAAGGGACATATACCGGATGCGGAATAATAACGACAACTCCGCTTTCTGTGGTTGGAACGACTACGCAATTTACGATTCACACGTACAATACTTCAATTGAAATACCGTGTACTCTGACGGACCGATCCTTCAATTTTAAGGTTTGTGCAGCACCCTAATTCGTCTTAATTTACAAGGCTGGACATTCTAAACACGAGAGGGAGTTCAAGCCAGTCTTGCCGAAAATTAGTTAAGGGACCGCATTGCGCGGTCCCTTCTCAATTTTACCTTCACACATCCTCCTCAATCAGCTTATCACATATCCGAGCGAGGTCTTCGCAATCTTTGGCTGTGAGCGATTTTACGCGGGAGAGTTCGGATATATTAAATACGGGATTTAGCTTTTCGAGAAGCTGAAGCCCTTTGGCGGTGATGCGAGTCACGACTACTCTCCGGTCCTCTTCACTGCGGGAGCGTTCTACAAGTCCTTGCTTTAGGAGTGCGTCGATTCTGCGTGTGATATCTGGGGAACGGTCGAGCATACGATTGCCGATTTCGCCGCAGGAGTGTCCGTTCGGATGAATACCTTTGAGGATTCTGAGGATGTTGTACTGTTCTGGCGAAATGCCGGTCTGTGCAGTGAGCTTCTCGATGATCGAGCGGACATGACTCGCCGCAACGATAAGGCCCAGAATTGCCTCTTGCTGCGGACTTTCGAATTTCGACATTTTCAGCCGCTTTTTGAGGATCTCGCCCATGGTGTTTCTAAAGAACAGTTACGAATTTGGGGGTACGAACTCACTGAACGAAGAATTGAGCGGATGCAATCCACAATGGGAGGCTGCTCTGAGCGGGATTGGTGGGCTCCCTGTAACTTCGGAAAGCCCGTTGGGTTTACTATCCACTGGCAGGGTGGACGTTCTCAGGTAGTCCTTTTGTCCACCCTACTTTCTCTCTTACCGACACGGGGCGTGGGTTTACGGCAGATACCGTAAGCCCACGAACGTTATATGGCCCTGGACGTGCAACTTGCTTTGCAAATGGGGATGTTCATCTGCTAGACGGTTACTGCGTAGCCTTTTGCCCCCCAAGCCTGTTTGTGTTTTGTGTTGTTGCCTCATAACGGTTTGCCATCTATGAAACTAGTGTACTCTTGTGTTGCCCTCGCGTTGTTCTGTCTGATAGGCGGTCCACTTCACGCCCAGACAAACTCGATCTACACAATGCACCCGCAGCCGAAGGCTTCCTTCGAGCGACCGATTGGCGCATTTGTGATCACAGATAGCACACCGATCATCTATCCTGATTTTCCATCCGCCGTCACTCTTCGAGCCATTGATTATCTCCAGGAGAACCTTCTCGTCACCATTGGTACGACGCTAGTCAAAACGAATGCAGGTTTGCCACATAGCAGCGCCCCGGCAATCTATATCGGTGATGCCACTTCGAATACGGAATTAGCGGCGCAACTGGTACATCAATTGCCCCAGGGCGAAACTGTACCTGATTCAAGTAGTGGCTATGTCATCGACGTAACTCCGCAAGCGATTATTCTCTGCGGAGGCAGTTACGATGGCGACGGACCAATGAATGCAGTCGCATCGCTCGTTCAATTATTGAACGTCTCTGGCAAGACCGCATCTGTACGAGCAGCTCACATCTGGGACTATCCGGATTATACTATTCGCGGCCTTTGGTCGATGCATAATCTTCAAGTCCCGACACAGCTTCACGCGCTCGAAGGACTTGAAGACATCATGGCTGCGCATAAAATGAACACCGTCATGCAGAGCGACTTCAAGCTGAGCGTGCTCGATATTGTCCCCTCCTTCTATTTTTTGAATATCGATACGTTCAAGACCCATACCGCGAAGCGCAATATCGATGTTGTCCCAAGCGTTGCGCCAATCGGATATTCGGAAGGGATTCTGTACCATGATCCAAATCTCGCAGAAGGTTTTCCAGCGACTGCGCGCTACCTCATGCAAAATGATACTGGCGCTCTCGTAGCCGATCCCACTTGCACTATTCCGAATGCTGGCTTCGAAGATCATAGTGGTCAGCATTTCAACACATGGACGTTCTATGATGGTGAAGGTTCATTCACGACTGTCGACAATACTACCTTCCACTCCGGCAGCACCAGCGCCAAGTGCGTGGATGCAAACGCGAATTGCCGCTTTTGCCGGACCGTCCAGGGCAAGCCGTGGCATCATTACATTCTGAGTGCGTGGATTAAGACCAGCAGCTTTAACGGTCCAGTGCAGTTGCTCGCGATCGGCGTGGACGACAGCAACCACCAGCGTGTGCTCACCTCGACGCAATACACGATCCCGGCAACCACAAATGGCTGGATGCATCTTCAAACTGTTACGTAGGCGCATGGGGCGGATTTACGGGGACGATCTGGTTCGACGATTTTCAGATACAGGAAGTCGGGATGCAGAATGTGCTGCGTCGTGACGGCACACCGCTGTGGGTTCGAAACGCAACAACCAATCAGATTTACCGTGAAGGCATTGATTTCGATTCGATCGCGGATCAGGTCATGCTCGGCAACAACGGAAGTTATCCGATCGACCACTCGGCGCCAACCATTCATCGCAAACCCAGTGGAGCGATCCAGAATGGCGATGCTCTCAATATTAGCTATGCCCATGCCCTAAGCACCATCAGCGACGAAGTTGGTAGCGGCCAGGCAATGGTTTGTCTTTCTGAAGATTCGACCTATAAGATCCTGCACGACCAGAATCGTCGCGTGGAAGCGCTCTATCATCCAAAGCGCTGGTTTATGATGCATGACGAGATCCGAGTGATCGGCTGGGATTCAGCTTGCATTATGCGCAACGAGAGTTCGTCGCAGCTCTTGACCGACAACGTGAAGCGGGTCTACGCTGACATTCAAGGCACGCATCCTAGCGCAGACGTTTGGGTGTGGAGCGACATGTTCGATTCGCTTCACAATGCCGGCGCAATAAGTTATTATCTCGTGAAAGACGATCTTGCAGGCGATTGGAATCAGCTATCGAACAAGATCACGATCGTAAATTGGAATGGTGGCTTCATGTCGCAGAGCTTGAAGTTCTTTGCCGATCGTGGCTTCTCCCAAATTTCTTCGCCCTACTACGATGCTGCAAACACCATCGGCATGCGCGATTGGCGTAAGGCGCAGGAAGGCGTACAGGGCATTCGAGGCATGATGTATACAACATGGCAGCAGGACTATAGTTATTTGACTCAACTTGCAGACTATGCCTGGGGCATTGCACCTTACATCTATCATGTCCCGCTTGATTCCAATGCGCTGATTGCATTGCATGGCCTGGCCGGATCGTTGAAGGTAATGGCTGAGATCCTGCCAGATGCATATGATCCCAGTGATAAGATTGCTTCGCCCAAGAATGGTGGGGCCGAAGTCGCCGTCTACCCCATCTCAACATGCAATAAGGTCCCTAAACCGTAAGTCACCACCGCGACGATCACACCAACGATCATCATTTCCATTCCTGATTTCCACCAAGAGCGCACGGTGATAACACTTTTTGCCGCTCCAACGAGGAAATGAGCAGCGAGTGAGATAACGAAGCTGATGATAACAGCATGCATCCCGCTCGTGAAG
>JABDDM010000084.1 GCA_013287605.1 Ignavibacteria bacterium
TTTTGGTCCGACAACTGCCCAAGGTTTTGAGTGATCGAGGCCTGACTCACATCACCATTCAGATTGAATCGATTTTCGTGCAAAGCCTGTGATCTTGCTGCGGTACTCGCAACCAGCAGAAGCAGAATCAACGAGACGAAAAATGCGCTTCGGCGAAGGGAAATTCTTGTTGGATACATAGTACGACCAGTCGAGAAGTCGATTCGGGACGGTGTGCAGATTGGTGCGCAAAGATAGGGTAGAACAGGGCAACACCGTACTACATATTCTATTACTGAACTTCTGGCAGACAAGCACATTTTGGGCAAGGATGAATGCTGAAGGATGAGGGCTGAAAGGGAGATCGAATTTTGACTTCACCATTCATTCCCTTCGCTAGGTGTAAGGCCATTGCCAAGATACGAAACGTTCGACCATCAAGTCAACGGCGTGGTAAAGATTTCGTAATTGCTGGTTTGGAACCAACACATTAGCAACCGAGGTTTTTTCGCAGATCTGCTCGCTCTTTTTTCAAAGTTTTCCGTAACCTTTGTTAACATGCAGCGGATCGGTCTCTTGATTCTGTTCATTTGTGTTCTCAACTCTCTTGCACATACGGATTCTCGCGCGCAATCGGACAACGCGCGCATCGGGGTTATTCGAGGGACCATTCGAAGTGCACAATCACAACTCCCGATCATTGGCGCAAAGATCACAGTCCAGAGCACAATATTTGGAGCTATCTCGGGAAAGAATGGAGAATTTCGAATTGAGCGTGTGCCGTTAGGACATTATATCGTACAGGCCTCGGCCAGTGCGTTCACTCCTCAAAGTCAGGAAATTGTTGTTGGCTCGGCTCATCAGGCGGTTCTTGATTTTAGTCTTGAGGAGAAAGTAGTCCGGTCCGACACGATCACGGTGAGTGGTTCTGACGCACTTACCCCGATCAATCGTGTCGCAGCTGTTAGCACAACTCCCTTCAGTATTGAGGATGTCAATCGATACGCTGCCGCGTTTCAGGATCCTTCTCGCATGGCGGAGAATTTTGCGGGAGTCTTTGGTCGTGGTACCACAAATAATTTCATCGTCGTACGTGGAGGTTCGCCGATTGAATTACTCTGGCGACTCGATGGCATCGATATTCCAGATCCAAATCATTTTGGAAGAAATGGGACATCTGGAGGGCTCATCAGTGCTATCAATAGTGCAACGCTTGGCAATAGCGATTTCCTGACCGGAGCGTTTCCCGCAGAGTACGGCACCAAGATGTCAGCGGTGTTTGATTTGCACACACGCGATGGCAACAGCGAACGCGCGGAAGGAAGAGCGGAGATCAGCCTTAACGGGATCGAAGGCGTTGCTGAAGGCCCTGTCCCCGGTTTGGATCTAAGTTCGTTTCTCGTTAGCTACCGACATTCGACACTCAGCGTGTTACGGTCCCTCGGACTACTCAATTTTACTAATCTTCCCAATTACGATGACGCGAGTGTGAAACTGCACGTCCCAATTGGTGAACGTGACCTGCTCAATGCAACTGGATTATGGGGCGATGCTACGCAGAATATAACGAACACCGCAGGAGATGGACTCGGCGCTGGCTCCGGAATTCTGGTTGGAGGTCTCGATTGGCAGCATCTATACTCCGACGAATTCATTGGACACGTGCGCGTTCAGTATGTGAAGAACAGGTACGACGAAGCGATCAACCAAGGTACTGAGGAGACACAGATAAGCTTTGCGACGGCCAGAGCAGATCTTAATTTTACTCCAAGCCTCGCTCACTCGATTGAAGTGGGAGTGAGTGCACAACACGCACTTTATGGACTCAATACGACTGGCAATTACCCTGCTGATACATCGATGCACACAAACTTCTACAGTGCCTACCTTAACTGGAACTGGCATATTGTGCCACAACTCGTTCTGAACACCGGCATCTTTTCGCAGTTTGTTTCTTACGATACCACGAGTTCCTACGAGCCTCGCGTGTCGCTCGCATGGGAGCCGAGCGAAGCGCATACGTTTGCGATTGCCTTCGGTGTCCATCGTCAGCCCGAACCCTTTCTCTTCACACAGGCGCTGCATTATGTCGCGGGCTACACCTTCAGGCCCATGCCTGATGTGATGCTCAAGCTCGAAGGCTATTTGAAAGATTACTCACATGTACCAGTTCACTTGAGTAGCCTGGACAGTTATTCCTATCTGAACGAGGGCTTTGCTCGGAGGTTGGAGTTCAGCGATCTCGTCAGCACCGGGGTGGGTCGGACGTATGGAGCAGAGTTCACACTGCTCAAACATTACGCTTCCGGTTATTACATCACTGCAACTGCATCGCTGGTGCGTCAGGAATTTGCGGGTTCAGATAACATCTGGCATTTTGGGTCGTTCGACAATCGCTATATCCTTAATCTTGTCACTGGATATGACATTGCCTTGAGCACAACATCGGTGTTAACACTAAGCGAGAAGTTCACGATCGCCGGCGGAGGAATGTACACTCCAGTTGACCTCGCAAGATCGAATGCGCTCGGTCGCGGCGTGCTCGATTCTGCAAATGCATTTAGTGTTCGGGACGACCCTTACGTACGTCTCGACCTCAATGCAGAATTCAAGTTCAACTTTTCGCAGTCTTCGCTTACGATCTACGTTTCGGTTCTCAATGCATTGAGCATAAAGAACATAATCAATCGGAGTGTTGATTTCAATTCGAATGGCGCATTCATCTTCTACGACTACGATCTACCGCTCCTTCCAATTCTAGGCTTTCGATTTGAATTCTAATCGGAGGATCAAGAAAATACATCGCCAGCAACGCTTCGAGTTCGACAGGTGAGCTAAATGGAATCAGAGTGAGATGATCGAGCCGGGAAATAATTAACGATTTAAGGCCGTTTTTAGTGGTTTTAAGTTGCTTGCAATTCATTCCCGTTCCACTGTTGACGGCTTTTTTTATTCGGGAGAATGGAGTAGAAAAGATTCATTGCGGAGAGAGGGAGATTCGAACTCCCGATAGCGATTGCTCACTATGACGGTTTAGCAAACCGTTGCCTTCAGCCACTCGGCCACCTCTCCAAACCGGTCTCCGCCACAGGGCTGGAAACAGCTAAAGCCTATTCGTTAACCGAGAGAAACACTGCACTTCGGTCGCGAGAAGCGCGACCCTGCGTCGGTCTATTTTTAGGCTCGCATGAAAACTCTGACTCAGGTCTTCACGTTCCGATTCCGTCGTTTTACGCAAAAGAGCATGAACCTGGTAGGCAACGAAATCCTAGGATTTCGTTGCCTACCAGGTTCATGCTACGGGTTTTATGCGGTTACGAAGTTGTGGTGATTCATGCATCTGTTGCGGGAACCGCAACTCCACGGTCAAACCCCAAAGAGATTATTGAAGAAGCGGTTTTATACGTCTACCGATTAGCTCAATCGATTGCATCAATTTTTCATGTGGCAATTCGGCGCTATCCATCTGAAACGTAAGCCTTGTAATACCTCCGAGCGCATCGGAATGTCGGAGAATCTTTTCCGCTACTTCTTCAACACTACCTACCAGCAACGCACCTTGTGGTCCCAGTTGAGCCTCGAACCTACTTCTTGTCATGGGTGCCCAGCCACGTTCCTTGCCAACTTTGGTCATCGCCTCGGCATAACCCGGATAAAAATCATCCACTGCTTCTTTGGTAGTGTTCGCAACATAGCCGAGCGAGTGCATTCCTACTCTTAATTGCTCAGGCTTATGCCCCGCTCTTTTTCCTGCCTCGCGGTAGAGGTCGACCAGCGGGCGGAAGTGGCGTGTTTCGCCACCAATGATTGCAACCATCAGCGGCAGCCCCAGGGTGCCTGCACGAATAAAAGATTCAGGTGTACCACCCACTCCCAACCAAATAGGCAACGGATTCTGCAACGGCCGTGGATAGACAGGCTGGTTCTTTAGCGGTGCTCGGAATTTACCTGACCAGGTAACGAACTCATTGTCTCGAATTTTTAGGAGGAGGTCAAGCTTCTCGGCAAACAGCTCATCATAATCATTCAGATCATAACCAAACAAGGGAAACGCGTCAATGAATGAACCGCGCCCAACCACCATCTCGGCTCGTCCACGGGAAATCAAATCCAGTGTTGCAAATTCTTGAAATACCCTTACCGGATCGGCTGCACTAAGCACCGTAACAGCACTTGTAAGTCGGATACGCTTTGTACGGCCAGCAGCAGCAGACAGAATCAGTGCAGGCGCAGAATCAAGAAAACCCTTGCGGTGGTGCTCGCCAATCCCAAACACGTCAATGCCTGTGTGGTCGGCATGTTCTATTCTGTCAAGTAATTGAGCCAGTGCATCCGCATCATTGATAGCTCTACTGCTATTGCCACTAAACATAGCGGCAAAGCTGTCAACTCCAATTTCCATATTTTTACGTGAGAGAAAATGTGCAGGTACAGCAGGCGCGCGAAAGCCTTACTTTTAGAAACCGAATACTTCGGTAATGGTTTGGAGG
>JABDDM010000085.1 GCA_013287605.1 Ignavibacteria bacterium
AGCGCTCGGGCTCCGCATCAACTTTGGCGAGCAACTCGCTCTGCGTAAGTACCCGCTTCGTCGGCTGAAGGAAGAAACTTCGCTCGGCGCCTTGCTCCAAACCTTCCTTTTCAACAAGCGGGTATCGCTCGCCGCCTTCTAAATAGAAGAAATTGAGCGCGCGAGGTTTTACTTGTGCGTGGTAGTGCTCTTCGAGTTCAGCCGTTTGAAGGATGATCGTTTCGCTTAACTGAGGAGAAGTTGAAAGCTCTTTCTTGAAGAGGTCTTTGGCGAGATGTTTGGCGGTAGCATCTTTGGCGTCAAGGATAAGGAGACCATCCTGGGGGAAAAAAAGATCGAGGAGTTTAGCGAACGAGGTTGCAAAGGTTTGTTTTTCGTCATAACATCGACGAAGACTCTTGATCAAGGGTTCAGTAAACTCTGTTTGCTGGAGCGCCTCGCGCAACTGGCTGATGGTTATGTCAAGCGCAGCCCGTTCGATCGGGTGCGGACCGATCTGTTTTCGCCAGGTCTTCGGAGCTTGTACGAGCGGCTTCGGAAGATCGCTTGGCTCATACTGAATCGTTCGATACGTGAATTCACGGTCAAGTACTCCAATGGATGTCGCCTCTTCGATATCATGATCTTCGGTTTCAAGCCAGAAGATCGGCACGAATTCGAACTCGGGCATCTGACTCTTCAACCTCGTTGCAAGGCGGAGAGTCGTGATGATCTTGAAGAGGGTGTACAGCGGTCCACCGAATATTCCAACTTGTTGACCGGTCACGATTGCGACTGCATTTGGCTTACTGAGCCGATCAAGATTTGCTTCGACGGCCGGATTTAGCGTTCCGGTAGCTTCATGTTGCTCGCGTAAAAGTTTGGTAAGTGTCTTGCGAGCGTTCTCATTCTTGCCCCAATCCGCGGCGCGCTTTTTAACGAAACTTTTGAATTTATCGGAAACGTCATCCGGCGCAAGTGGAAAGAATTTTCGGACAGGGGTATTGCTAAACCGACTGACGTAGTCTTTGACAAGCTGAGAGAACTGCTCGATGTCCGAAAGCTTCATATCTGCAAATAGCTGAGAATTTTTGAAAGAACAGCTTAGAGAGGATAAAAGTCGCTATTTGAGACTCCCTTGATGGAGTCAAAGTACATTCTGCGTGGTTGACCCGCCAATCCAAAAGCTTTTCATGCCATTACCTCGCCGCCTTCTACTATTATTCGATATCGACGGAACGCTCGTGCGCATGAGGCGCGGGTTGCCGCGCGAGATTTTCGAGGCAATGTTTCGAGAAGAATGCTCGCTCGAGGTTAACCTGAAAGGATTCGACTACTCAGGGAAAACCGATCGCCAGATCGTTCAAGAATTGGGTGCTCGCGTTGGGATGGATCCGAAGGCAGTCGAAGAGTTACATCCTAAGGCGATGGCGTACATCGAGACCTCGCTCAGCCGGATGATGACGCCGGAGTCGCTTCAACTGCTTCCCGGTGTGCATGAACTACTACAGGCATTAAATTCTCGCAATGATTGCACGCTCGCAATACTCACTGGGAACACGCCGGGCGGAGCAAAAGCAAAGTTGGATGTTTTTGGGTTGTCCGAGTATTTTAAATTTGGCGTTTATGGCAGCCAGACTCACGATAGAAATTTGCTTGGTCCGCTTGCCCTTGATATGGCGAGCAAGCTTCATGGTACGGACGCGTTTGCTCCAAATGATGTTGTGGTGATCGGCGACAGCATTCGAGACGCTGCTTGTGCTCGCGCGATCGGCGCTCGCGCGATCATTACCCTGACAGGCAGCTCACTCAAAGAGGCATTCGTTCATGAGCCGGTGCAGCGTTTCTTTGACGATCTGAGCGAGACAGCCAATGTTGTCGACGCGATCTACCAAAATCATAGTTCATAAGAGGTGTTATGCTTATTACGTATCAGTGCGCGGTCTGTGGCGAAACCAATGAGACGGTGTTGGACGAATCCGAGGGCACAATGCAGGAATTCATCGAAGACTGCCAGGTCTGCTGCCGGCCAAACGTGATCCGCGTTTCCATCGACGAAGAGACAGGAGCACTCCAGGTAGAAAGTGCGTTCGAGGAATGAGACGTTACTAATTATAGCAAATAGCACAATCGAGATGGAACCAGATCTTGGAAAAATGATGGAGCAACTTCGCGGCGTACAGGACCAGCTTGCGAAAGTGCAGGAAGAGCTTGGGGCGCTCACGGTAACCGCGGAAGCAGGCGGCGGAATGGTCTCGGCGACTGCGAATGGAAAGCAGCAGCTTGTGAGCGTTAAGATCGAAAAGGAAGTGATCGATCCGAACGAAAAGGAGATGCTGGAGGATCTCGTCGTAGCCGCAGTTAATCGTGTCATGGAGCGCGCACGCGAACTTTCAGAATCAAAGATGTCGGAAGCGACGCGCGGCTTTTTGCCAAACATTCCTGGCTTGTAACGAATGCTCTATACATCCCCGGCATTAGAAACACTCATTGAGCGGCTTTCGGGCTTGCCCACGATCGGCCGCAAGACCGCGCAGCGTCTCGCACTTTTTCTGCTCAAGCAGCCAAATGAATACGTGCAGGGATTAGCAATGTCGATCGGAGAGTTAAAACAGCGGGTGAGAACCTGTTCTGTGTGTGCCAATATTACGGAAGATGATCCCTGTCCAATTTGTCGAAATTCCAAGCGTGATCGATCTATCATTTGTGTCGTCGAAGAACCGAATGATGTGCTCGTGATCGAGCGGACGAATGAGTTCAAGGGACTCTATCATGTTCTGGGTGGCTCGCTTTCACCGCTTGAAGGAATTGGTCCGGAAGATCTGAAAATTCGGGAATTGCTCATGCGGCTCTCGCCGGACACTGGCGAGCCGGTGAAGGAGATTATCCTTGCAATGGACCCAAACGTAGAAGGAGAAGCCACAACGCTTTATCTTGCGAAATTGCTGCGGCCGATCGTCGATCGAGTTTCAAGAATTGCGAGAGGCATTCCGATCGGCAGCGATCTGGAATACGCCGATGATGCTACGCTGTCGCGCGCGCTCGAAGGGCGAACAACGATGTAATCAGTCGAATACATGTGGTTTCGAGAGTGGTTTAGAGACGAGAATTATTCGGTGGTCTACGATCATCGCGATGAGGACGAAGCCGAATATCTTCTCGATCTTGTTGAACGCGTAACCGGTGACGACAAGACGCGCCGCGTGCTGGATCTTGCCTGCGGCTCTGGACGTCATGCGATTTCGCTTGCACGTCGTGGTTATCCAGATGTAATTGGCGTTGATCTTTCGCCGACGCTCTTGCGGGAAGCTCAGGAAGAGGCAACGCGAGTTGGTGTGCACATCAAATTCCTCGAGCAGGACATGCGAGAGCTGAAACTCGATGGTCCATTCGATCTCGTTCTCAATGTATTCACAAGCTTCGGCTACTTTGAGTCAGATCAAGAGAACGAGAAAGTGATCAAGGCCGTCTCAAGGCTCCTGAGTCCGAATGGCGTCTTTGTTCTCGATTTCTTTAACGCCGATTGGGTACGAACACATCTCGTGGCGCACGATGAGCGCATTCTTCCCGATCGCAAGCGCCTTGAGCAAACGCGATGGATCGAAGGTGGGCGCGTCGAAAAGCGGATGCTCATTCGCGGTAACGCTCACGAGAAAAGTGGCGCCGATGCCCAGGAATTCCTCGAATCCGTGAGGCTCTATTCGCTTGAGGATTTTCGTAAGATGTTTGAATCCGCAGGCCTAAAGCTCAATTCAATGGCCGGCAATTACACGGGTGCGCCATTTGATGCCGAACGTTCGCCGCGACTCATCATGTTCGTTTCCAAATGAGGGTATACTCAAATCGCAAGATTATATTGGGCTGCACGGCGGGGCTAATGCTTTCGCTGACGTGCATTGGCTGCGATCTATTCTCGACGCGGACGCCGAACCCTCCCGAGCCTGGAAGC
>JABDDM010000086.1 GCA_013287605.1 Ignavibacteria bacterium
GCGGGAGGATTGTCAATGTCGTCAGCACATTTCCAATCACCTTCTTTGCTGGCTGATCAAAAGCAATGTGAAGTTCAACATGCTGTAGATGGGTAATATGGGAGCGAGCATGCTCTTGCTTATCCCATCCAAGATACTGGGCCTGCGTGTTGGAAACCGATGCAAGTTGAAGGGAGAATGAGAGAACAAGAACAGCGACGAACGACGAAGTAGAATAAGTCATGAAACGCAATTTTGGGCCACAGAACGCCCGAAATGAAACCAGCTCAATTAGAATGCTTCGAAAATAACACCACAAGGAGGTGTGAGCCAGAAGCTTGTTGAAAAAGTTGGCAAGGCATGTACGGCTCAAGCGGGCATGAGCGCTTGCCTGACGATCTCCTGTTGCTCAAGCTGATGGATCGTATAGAAGCCCGTCGCCGGACTTGCGGATCGGTTGCGACCCACAAACCGAAGCTTTCCCATGTTTGATGGAATCAGTTGCTCCAATCGCGGTCGGACGAATTCCCACGCACCCATATTCTCTGGCTCCTCCTGTACCCAGAAGATTGAAATTGCGTTCGAGTACAAGGAGAGTATCTCAGTAATCCGGTTTGTGGGAAACGGATAGTATTGCTCAACACGTACGAGCGCGATGTCTGTGGATCCTGAGGCTTTTCTTCCTTCGACAAGATCGTAGTACACCTTGCCGGTTGTCAGCACCACTCGCTTCACTGAGCCCGGGTTAGAAATGCTTGGATCATCGAGGACCGGTTCAAAGGCGCCTGAGAGCAAATCAGCGACTTGAGAAGTTGCGCCCGGATGTCTCAACAGACTCTTGGGAGTCATGACGATGAGTGGTCGAGCAGTTTCCTGCTTGATCTGCCGACGGAGAAGATGAAAATATTGCGCAGGTGTTGTTGGATACGTAACCTGGATATTGTTCTCGCCACAAAGTTGCAGGAAGCGTTCGGGTCGTGCACTTGAATGCTCCGGACCTTGCCCTTCATATCCATGCGGTAGAAGCAGCGCAAGGCGCGACCGCTGCTGCCACTTATCTTCACCCGAGGTGATGAACTGGTCGATGATTACCTGTGCGGCGTTCGCAAAGTCACCGAATTGCGCCTCCCAAATGGTCAGCGCGCGCTTTGCGATCACCGAGTAGCCATACTCAAAGCCGAGCACACCTTGCTCTGAGAGTGAGCTATCAAACACTTCGAACACACCGCCAGAATCATTTGGCAGGTTCGCCAGTGGTGTCCAGGCCTTTCCAGTTTCAATATCGTAGAGTACGGCATGGCGTTGGCTAAACGTGCCACGACCTGAGTCCTGGCCGCTTAGTCTGACCCGCGTGCCTTCGAGTGAGAGCGATCCAAAGGCCATTGCTTCAGCGAACGCCCAATCCATCGGCTGCACACCTGCACCCATCTTCGCACGTCGGCCGAGTTGGCTAACCATTTTTGGATGAAGATGGAAATTTTCAGGGACGATCGAGATTTGATTGGTGATCGTTGCAAGTATATCTTCCGTGATTGGGGTGGCGAGCGTAGTGGAGCCATCTTCCTCGATCGGCTGGGGCGGAAGCGATTGCACAGTGACGTTATTCGCTACGATCTCCTTTGCTCTCGCGAGTGCGTCGTTGTACAAACGGTTACGCTCCTCGATCAAACCTTGAACTTCCTCCTCGGTAACAACGCCATCATCGACAAGATGACGAGCATAGATCGTCCGAACGCCGGGGTGCGCCTTTACACGCTGATACATCAGCGGTTGCGTGTAGCTTGGTTCATCCGCTTCGTTATGTCCCAAGCGACGGAAACCGACGACATCGATTACAACATCTTTGTGAAACGTCTTGCGGAAATCGAGTGCTAACTGCAGCACCCGCCATGCGGCATCTGGATCATCCGCATTAACGTGGAAGATCGGAAGCTGGGTCATCTTCGCAACGTCGGTCGAATAGATGGTTGATCGTCCAGCTTCGGGACTCGTGGTAAATCCGATTTGATTATTGACGATCACGTGGACCGTACCACCCGTACGATAACCCCTTAGGTCTGCGAGATTCAGCGTCTCCATGACGACTCCCTGTCCAGCGAATGCCGCATCACCATGCAGCAAAAGAGGCAACACTTCACCCCATGCTTTCTCGCGTTCGGGCGTGACGTTTTGGATTGACGATGAACCCGGCACACGATAATCCTGCTTTGCGCGGGACATTCCTTCGACAACGGGATCGACGAATTCGAGATGACTCGGGTTCGGCGAAAGTGTGAGTTTCAGTTCTTTGCCATGCGTCACCCTGACTGCCTTTGCGCCCTGATGATACTTAACATCACCTTCATCGGCAGGGAAATTCGGGTGGACCGATCCGATGAATGAAGTGAAAATACGCTCGCAAAAGTGACCGAGCACATTGGCAAGGACATTGATCCTCCCACGATGCGCCATGCCTAAAACGATCTCTTCAACGCCACGCTCTGCGGAGCCTTCGATCAGTTGATCGAGCAACGGAATCACCGTTTCGCAACCCTCAACACTGAATCGTTTTTGTCCGAGGAAATTCTTGTGGAGAAATTGTTCGAACTGCTCGGCAGAAATGAGCTTCCACAGTATGGCTTTTTGTACTTCGACCGGAACTGGTTGAGGCTCGCCTTCAAGTCGCTTGCGCAGCCATACTTTTTGTTCTTTGTCCTGAATATGTCGGTATTCCGTACCGACGGTTCCACAATAGGCGCGATGAAGGATATCAAGGATCTGGCGCAACGTCATCGCCTCCTTGCCACCAAGACCGCCTGTGATGAAGGTGCGGTCTAAGTCCCAGATGGTGAGTCCATAGGACTCCATGTCCAACTCCGGGTGAAAATGCAAGGGCATCGCGTTCAGCGGATCAATATTCGCGATGAGATGACCACGAACTCGGTATGAGTTGATCAGTTCTAGCACACGCGCCTGCTTGACCATCTGCTCACGAGTACGATCACCTCCCAGCAGCGCAGGGTTGGTATCGATCGACCATGAGTACGGCTTCATCGGAACACCAAGATCCGAAAAGATCGAAGCGTAAAAATCGAATTTTCCCAGTAGCAGTTCGTGCATCTGCTGCAACAGTTGCCCTGACTCCGCACCCTGGATCACGCGATGATCATAGGTACTCGATATCTGTACGACCTTGCCAATTCCGAGTTGAGACAGCACTTCAGGCGACATTGCCTGATATTCGGCAGGATATTCTATCGCACCCGTTGCGAGAATAAGAGACTGCCCCTCCATTAATCGAGGTACAGAACCCACGGTACCGATCGTCCCCGGATTCGTTAGAGAGACTGTCGTTCCTTCAAAGTCTGAGACTTCAAGTTTACCCGATCGTGCACGTTTGATCTTATCGTCATAGGCTGCGAGGAATTCTGAAAACTTGAGTTTATTCGCGCTCTTGACGTTAGGCACAAGCAGTGTCCTAGTGCCATCTTTGCGCGCAATGTCGATGGCGATGCCCAGGTTCACTTCGCTGCGTTTCAATCGCGCAGGTACGTTATTCGACACGACGAAGGCATCGTTCATTTGTGGAACGACATCGAGTGCACGAACAAGTGCCCAGGCGATCAGGTGAGTGAATGAAGACTTTCCTCGACCGTGCTCACCCAAAAATTGATTGATCAATCGGCGATTCTCTTCGAGAAGCTTGACCGGGATAAGACGGATTGACGTGGCGGTTGGAACACCGAGGCTGCGTTCCATATTCTCAACGACCTTCCTGGCAGCTCCTGTCAACGCCTCAGCACCTTCGATCGGAGCTGCCTGACTCTTCTGAGTTACGGGTTTGGCCGTGACTGTCGGCACATCGGTGGATGCTCCATTCGAGCTCTGACCGTTGTTTGAACGTGCTGACTCGCTACCATTACTGGA
>JABDDM010000087.1 GCA_013287605.1 Ignavibacteria bacterium
AAACAATGGAACGAGATCACCAAGTCATGGAGAACGCTTGATAGTGGCTATGGCTGTATCAACTCGCTCATCTCGTTTAACCATTCTTTGGTTGCAAGCGGGACATTCGGAAATAGTTTGCCGATCGTGAGATGGGATGGAAGAGGGTGGGCTGAGTTTGGTAAGCCAAAGGAACAACTGATTGGTAATGTTTTGAATCTTTTTGTCGATGGCGATCGATTGCTCGCTGTCGGACAGTTGTCGCTGGCGGGTGCAGCGCAAGTTTATTCGGTCGCTTACTGGACGGGCAGGGGTTGGTCGGGTGCGATGGATCTTGTCGACACCGTAAAGGGTACCACCCTTCCGGTTTCATTAATCGCAAAAGCCGGCAGTCGATACTTTTGTTCACACAATGCTGGCGAATACTCAAGACGGTTCCAGAGCTATTATTCGGGTGATGGCGTCGCCGGCGTTTTTCAATGGAGCGACACTGCGTGGACTGTGCTCCAATCGGCGACAGGGCTCGGGCTCGATGGTTTCGTTACGGGGCTGGCCGTTTGCGATAGCGTTCTGTGCGTCTCTGGAAGCTTGCTTCGCGTCGGACGAGCGCAGCTCGATCATTTGCTTTTTTGGGATGGCAGCAAGTGGAGTGAGGCAAGCCTAACCTTGGATTCAATCCCTCGATGCATTGCATCGATCAACAATAAGCTTTATGTCGCCGGGAGAATATCTATGCCCGGACGGGCCAAAGAAGTTACACTTGCATCATGGGCTGGGCAGGCATGGACTGCAATTGATAGCTCAGTCGAGATTGATCAAATTGTTGGAAGGGGCAAAGCCATATATGCCACTCAAGGGAAATACCTTTATGACGTCACTGATTCTGGATTGCAATATGACATGAGCTGGAATGTCGGTGGATATCCTCAGTCAGTGCAAATTGCACTCGATAGTTCTAAGGGATTCTATCGCGCAGAATATGGGTACTTGCCGGGAATAATCTACTATGGCAGAACATGGGACTCTGTCGGGTCACTTGTGTCCTATGCGAACATATTCCTGACTGCGCTTAAAGACACCATGAATCTAGCGTACGGGAAATTCATTGATCGCTACGTTGGTGGGCGCGAGCTAAGTTCGGATTCGATCGATCAGCCATTCACTTCATTGATCAGTTCGAACGATGGGTTATTTATGTCAATGACGAGCGAAACATATCCGTTTCCGTCAGTTGTTGGCGAGCTTCAGGGCAGCAGTTTAGAAAGATTTGGCTCTTCCATCGACTGCTCTTCGTTGCCTGTAATGGCAATGTATCGGGGAGATCTCGTTGTGGGTAGCGTCCTTCATGCAGGTACACATCCTTCCTACGGCATAGCGATCTATCATAGGCCAGCGCAGAGCGTTGCGCCAAGTCATTCCACACCTGCTTCGCCAGCGCATCTCTCAGTTTATCCAAATCCTGTTTCGGAGCAAGCTACAATCTTGTTTGTGGGTGCTCAAGCTGGTCCATTCGAAGTTTCGTTGTTCGATGAACTTGGGAGGCGTCGGTTCTCACGGGTGGATCAAGGGTTTCGATCCGGTTCGAGAACCATCAATCTTAAGACCTCCAATCTATCAAATGGAGTCTATCGATGTGTCGTGACTACTACCGGACAGATAACATCAAGCGCCTCGATCGTTGTGATGCATTGATTATCGTGCACAGAGTTAATAACATAATTTGTGAAACTTTACGGCTTTTAGCTACGTTTTGCTTAAGTGTTGGCAGTGTTCCCGCACTTTTATGTCCAACCCCTTAAGCCAGAGGTTCTTAGGCTACCCGTGGGTTCCAGCCTGCGCGGGACTGACGGATCAAGTAGCAATCGCGCGAAGCGCTCAATCCCGCGCCGCCGTCTCATTCCCGCGAATGCGGGAATCCATCCCCACAACACCCTTTAGCTTTCTGTGAGAAGGAGAATTATGAATTTCGCATTTACACACACGACTGCAATTGCCATTTCCCGCTCAAAATCGATAACAGGGACTTTGGATTATGAAAAAAGTTTTCACATCACGCGTAGTGGAGTCTACCGGATGGATTCATGAGATGCTTCGTCGGGCTCAGGATGACCGGACCGAAAGCTCCCATCTCGATCCCCAACTGTTCCCTATTCCCCGTTCCCTGTTCCCTAAAGCTCTTCGAGCTTCACTTCATCCCAGAACCGATCGAGCTCTTCGAGGGTGAATGACTTCATAGGTCGTCCAGTGGCTTCGGCTTTTTTTTCTACCTGGCGGAAGCGGCGTTCGAATTTTTTGGTGGCTTCTCGGAGCGTGCCTTCGGGTTCGATTCCTTCGTGGCGTGCGATGTTGACTAGGGCAAAGAGGAGGTCGCCGAACTCTTCAGTACGGCGTTCGAGTGAGGTCTCCTGTTCGAACTCCTGTATCTCTTCGCGTACTTTTTTCCAAACACTTTTCTTTTCTGTCCAGTCGAACCCGACTTTTGATGCCTTTTCTTGTATACGTGAGGCTCTTTGCAGTGAAGGAAGCGATGCCGGAACACCGTCTAAAACGCTGATTCTGCCTGATTCTCGCCGTTTTAGCTGCTCCCAGTTGTGGCTGACTTCCTCTGGCGAATTGACCTTTACATCAGCAAAAACATGCGGATGACGGTAGATTAGCTTGTCAGTTTCCGCTTGAATCACGCTGGCAAGGTCGAATTCACCTGTTTCGAGCCCTATTTCGGAATGGAATAGGATGTGTAGCAAGATATCTCCGAGTTCTTTTTTTAGTTCAGTGTAGTCTCTACTATCTATTGCCTCGAGGACTTCGTACGCTTCTTCGACAAGCATGGGTCGCAGTGAATCGTGAGTTTGCTCACGATCCCAGGGACATTCTGCTCTGAGCCTTCTGACAATGGCAATGAGAGAAAGGAACCGGGCTGCTGCCAGTTCGTCCTGAGCTAAGGGGGAGTTGTGTTTGAGATGTTCGGCTACCACTTCTTTTCACGATCATCGATAGAAGACAGCATCTCTGGTCGTTCCAGAAGATAGAAGAAGAGAGCTTAACAGAGAGAGAAGAGTCGAAGTTTACTCGTGGCAGGGACCAATTCGCTGCCATCCGCAAGGACGGCTCAATACAAGTTTATTCAGATCTGAATCGCTTCATTTTTTAGAGATACTTTCATGGCAACAACAGAATCTGTCATGCCGAGACCAGGAAGAGTTGCACCGAAGCCGATGGCCGGCCGTAAGACGCAAAAACCTTCCAGCGCTCCGGTACTCTTCCTCACCTTGATCGGCGTCGTTCTCGTGCATGTCCTCTTCTGCATAGGCGTCTCTGCTTACGCTGGTGGACCGAAGAACGTTGTCTGGAGTGTATGGGGCTACGAGGCCCATGTGATCTTTGGTGAGGCCCAGTTTGACATCAACATGGTGCTGAGCTTCATTCCGTTCGATGTCCTGTTCGGCTTTGCACTGGCCGTGATTGTCGGATTCATGGTGCGCCTGCCATTCTTCCGTGATCGAGTGTATCATACGATCGTCGATGTAAAGAAGCGCCTGATGCTGCAGCTTTCGGCTTCGGCAGATGAAGTAGAGTCGATCATTAAGAACGACCCAGAGAACAACTCACGCTTGCTTGCTCGCCGTGAAGATATCAACATCGAATCCGTCCAGAGCGAAATCGACGCGATCAATGGTGCTCAGCGCTATCTCGATGGCAAGGGCTCGTGGATGACAGGACTCACAATGTACATGAAGTACCACTTTGTCGAAGAGTACGCGAACAAAGTACAGGGCGCAGCATACGGCGGAGCAGCATTTCTTATCATCGTCGTCGGTATTCGTGGACTAAAGTTTATTCCAGCGCAGA
>JABDDM010000088.1 GCA_013287605.1 Ignavibacteria bacterium
GCTAGGTATCGCGGCGTCGACTAAAACTTATGCATAAGAAGAGGAGCTTGCCTCAATATTGAGAACATCAGGCATTGGACGTAAAGTTCCTGAATAGATGCGCTTTATGCTTTCAGCCTTCATCCGTCATCCTTCATCCTTGCCCGATTGTGGGAGAGGGATTTAGGGTGAGGGCAATCGGGCAAGTATGAAGTATGAAGGGGAATCGGTGAAACTCTTTATACGCCAATGACGTAGTAATGGTCATTATTGAAACATCGTATTTTACGAAACGGATTACGCGGCTCATCTCGGATGACGATTATCGTGATTTCCAACTCGACCTCGTCGACAATCCGAACATGGGAAAGATTATCCCTGGCACAGGCGGTCTGCGAAAGATCCGGATTGCTGCAAAAGGACATGGGAAGCGCGGAGGAGCGAGAGTTATCTATTACTTCGCCAATGCCTTTGATCAGATCGTGATGCTGTACGTCTTCCCCAAAGGCGACCAGTCCGATTTGACCGCTGATCAAAAGAAGACACTGAAGCATATTGTGAAGGAAGAATATCCATGAAGAAAAAGGACTTTGCAGAACTCGTTGAGAGTGTCAAAGAAGGTGGCCGCATTGTGCGGGGTGAACAAAAACCTTCGAGAGTGTTTGACCATGTGGAGCGACTGAAAAACCTGCGCAAAAAGTTGGGTCAATCACAAGACGAATTCGCGCTCATGATACGAGTGCCTGTCGCGACACTCCGAAACTGGGAGCAAGGCCGAAGAAGCCCGCAGGGCCCAGCATCGGCCCTCATCAAACTCGTCGAATCGTTACCAAAAAAATCTTTGAAGGTGTTGCAGCAGTAACCAAGCGAAGTCGCGGCGGGCGCAACTCTCCTCTTTCCGCCGCTCCTTACCCTTCGATGTCAGCCGCGCCTACAAATGGCGTTGCGTTTGGTTCGAAAGTGCGTAGCTTGCCAACCAAACAACTTTCTAAAAACGCGCACAAACCGAAAAGGGTAGCCAAGGCAAGGTGATAGGCCCTCGATCCCCTTCATACTTCATAATTCATACCTCATACTTGCCCCTAGTGGGAGAGGGATTTAGGGTGAGGGCGGTGGGGCTTGCAGCAAGCAACAAAAAAGGAACCCAGCGTTTTGACTCGCTGGGTTCGGTGAATCGGTGAGGTGCATCGGTTGTCCTCTGTCCCGTATGCTGAACAATTGTCCTCTGTGCAAAACTAAAAGAAAACGGACCCAAAAAAAGCATCCCTTCAATCATCATACTAAATCCCTCATGGAGCCGAAGTGCACCCCGTTAAAATTCTTGAGTGCAAGTTTTTCGATCTCATTTTTCTCCGCACTGCTAAGGTCATACCCGTAGATGATCCGTTTCAGCGTTAGAATGAAAGGGCAAAATGCAGAGGAGGGCACCTTCGCATTCTCAATCGGAACGATAACAAACCGTCTTCCGCTGCCATCATCACCTGTTACTAACTTCGGGCTGGCAATCTTCGCAAAGTACTCAATGAACTGTAGGTCAAAGACGACTCGTGTTTCTCGTTCCCACGCATAGAAGTTTCGCTTATACCAGGACGCCATTTTGGTGACACCTGGCACCATCAATACTTTCTTACATTCGTCGTAAACCAATGAAGAAATTTCATTGACAAAGTCAAATAAGTTTCCAGGGTCGTAGCAAACTTCCCTAAGCTCGTAAAATAAGTCTGTCGTACGGGGCGTTGTGTCAAATGCATCAAATGCTTTGATCGGGCTTGCGCCAGGATGTACATATTCCAATTCAAAGCACACTCCTTTGCCACCTGAGAGATAGGATTTCCAAAATCGGGGATCGGCGTAACTGCTGGTGAAGCAGAGTATGCATGTATTCTGCTTCATGTCGTCAATCCCCCTCTTTCGTGGCTCTACCACTGCTCCCTTCGTGTAGTCTGTTGGGATCAAAGGATGAGGATTGCTGTATCGGCGCACAAATTCTTCCGCTTCAGCAAAGTCGTTGTATCGGTTCGAAAACAGGTTGCTTGCCTGAAGTTCACCAGAATTCAGCACAACTTTGGCAAGAGCGAGGGATTTGAAGTGGTAATAGGTGCCTGTGTTAGCCTGTTTAGAAGGTGCGGCAGCGTTAAATATTCTCCAAAAGAGGTTACCCGGTCTATCCGCTGTTTCAAGGTGCACAAGTTTATCACTTCTCACATTGGGCAAAAGACTGAACTTGTGTATGGAGAGAGGGTACGTAGCAAAGGCGCTCTTAGCTAATGCGTCCTTGACGATCTTGGTCAATGCAGCTTCATCCATTATCCTCATAGCAGCTTCCCTTGCTCACCACCCATATCCTCAACCTGTGCCCGCTTGAAAGTCGAACGACCAAGAGTCAGATCAGGATATCGAGCTCGTTCGGTGCCTGACATTAAGCCTTCAATCGTAAGAATCTGAAGCTTGGGAAATTCGGTACCGAAGCGGTCAGCATCGTAGTAGCCCGTTGTTATTGCTTCCTCCTTCATTGGTCGAGTCGGATCAACGAGTGTTACGAAAAAGCCGAACGCCGCCTTTTCGCGTTCAATAACGTGTGCGAGATCGCGAACCATCGCGACGTTAACATTCTCGCCGCCCTTAACTGAGACAACGATCTTTTTTGCTCCTGCCTTATCATCGTGAAAGAAGATCAAGCCATCAATGCCACCGTCAGCGCCCTTCTTCTTTCCCATATACGGTTGTGCGTTGACGAGCGAGCAAGCCCACCACTGGAATTGATATTTGTCGCGCAACGCGAGATTACGTGCACCTTCCAAATCCTTTGGTGTCCCCTCGACTTCAAACTTGAGGCCTGGGAATGCGTCGCGTAGTCGCTTTTCGATAAGCGAGATCGCGAGATGGGTGATGTCGATTCCAATCCACTGCCTCCCGAGTTTTTGGGCGGCATGAACGGCCGTCCCGCAACCGCAAAAGGGATCGAGCACAACTTCGACTTTGTTCGAAGAAGCTTCGATAATGCGTTCGAGTAACGCGAGCGGCTTCTGAGTGGGGTAGCCAAGAAACTCATTGCCAGCTCCTTGAACAGCTTGAAGATCTTCCCATACGTCCCCTATTGCCACACCAGGCACCTCATCCAGATATCGCTTATAGGCGGGCACCCCACCTGGCTTTGATTGGACAACCCTTCCTGCAAGGTATAACTCTTGCATCTTTTCCTTATTGTATCGCCAGTAACGGGTGACTCCGAGAAATTCGTATTGAGGATGGCCACGCATTCCTCTTCCGGGTGCAGTGAGGTCGCTTAGGCGATAGACTCGACCATCTTCATCTTTGTGCCTGTAGAAGTCATGCAAGTATTCTGCGCTGTACTCGGAAAATGGCTGATTAAATACGGGCCTCAGCTTGAGGTTCTTTCCATACATCAAAATTACGTCATGCACTCGAGGCCAGTTGACCGCCCCTTGCTTATAGTCGTTCTTGGTTGTGGTTCGCCTCCAGATTAACTCATTGTTGAAGTTTGCGTTGCCAAAAACGCCATCGAGCACAATTTTTAGGTAGTGGCTAGCGGTTGGATCACAATGAAGATAGAGCGAACCCGTTGGTTTCAAAACGCGGTGCAATTCGAGTAGGCGATTAGCCATCATGGTAAGATAGGCCATCATAT
>JABDDM010000089.1 GCA_013287605.1 Ignavibacteria bacterium
TCACAATCGACTCGATCTGGATCGATGGCGCGGGAGTGCCTAATCCGAACCCCACGGTATTCCGGTGGAGCTCAAAGATGTCTGGGACAACACTGCCTTTTACGATCAAGCCAAGTACAGAGGACACACTCTCGATTTCCTTCTGCCCCAACATTCCCGCGATCAAGGCGAATGTGCTCTTGAACGCAATGCTGCACATCGTTGCGCATACACCAGGATGGTCGCAGGAATTCACGACATACCTCAGTGGACGTCGCGAGCTAAACTTCCAGCCGAGCAAAGTGCTGGTGAGTTTCCCTGCAACGCGAGTAGACACAAGTGCACAGGCGATCAAGGTTGACGTAGCCGTTCCGGATCCATTCGTCAATCCAAGTGGCGACAGCGTGATCATTGATTGGGTTTCATTCCAGCCGGACCAGAAAGTCTTTAGCGTCGTAGCTTCTACGGGAGCGCCGCTGCCGTGGGTGATCCATCGCGGAGAAAAATTCTCGGTCATGGTGAATTTCTTCCCACGCGCGCCGAAGACGTACATCGCGCGCATGTTGCTCCATACAAAATTCCCGTGCGATGGAGTCGATACCTCGATCCTTGTGATGGGAGACGGGTTCGCTCCCGCCTACGGTTTGCAGCTTGCATTCGATACGGCGAAGATTGGTCGCGATACGATCGTGCTCAATACGTGCGATACTCTGATGCTACCGATCATGCTCAACCGGGCGATCCCGCAGGACATCATTGATATTATCTTCAGACTTGGGTATGATACCACAGCGCTGAAGTTGATCGGTATTCAATCGAAATACACACCGATCGCGACGATCAAAGACTCCACGGATGGAGCGCACGTCAATCTCAAGAATGCAACTCACGTGCAGGCCGGCGTCATCGCCTATATCAAGTTTGTCGTAAGGGGAGGACCCGCACGTTTCCCAATCTCGCTTGACAGCATTTTCTTTGACAGCGACTCGCTCGTATTCTTCAAGATCGTAGCCGGTCTCGACAAGGGGTTCATCGAAATCGATCAGCCCAGGATCTCGATTTCGTCAACCACTCGATTTGATACCGTCAATGCGCGTTCCTGCGACGATCGCTTTGTGACCATTCGAAATCCTGGACTCATCCCGGTCCGCTTCGATTCTCTTTCGGGATTGCCGAAATGGCACACCATCGCGGCGAGCAGCAAACCGTATCCGACGATGCTTCAACCTGGAGATTCGATTGTGCTGACCGTTAGGTTCTGCCCCCGCTCCGAGGCGACGTTTGACACGTCACTTCTCGCCGTATCAAACAGCCCATGCCCGATTGTTGATAGCGGTAGTCTGCACAGCTTTGGATATGCTCCTCCGTTCCCGCTTGGCCTCGTGATAGGTGGAACGGTGAGCACGATCGATTCTGTGGCTGGAGTGATCTCGGATACGGTGTTTGTACCGATCATGATCGATCGTGATTTCCCACTCACTCCAATCGATATCAATTATACACTGTCGTACAATCGGCGTGCGCTGCAATACATGAGCTCGGTGTCGACTTATACAAAGCCTGTCGTCACCGATACTCTTGGAGGGCTCACGATCAAGCTGCCCAAGTGCACCAGTGTGAAGAAGGGCGAGATCGTGCGATTGAAGTTTGTCGTGGCAGTGCCTGATAGTATTGTGACGAGGATGATCCTGACACCACTTGCATTCACCAGCGACTCGGACCTTTGGATCAAACCTATTCCAAATGGTGATACAACGACTGTTCGCGTTGATCCGCGCTGCAATATTTCGTATTTGGAATTCAAAGGAGGGGTAAATTCAATTTCGATCCCCTCACCAAACCCATCAAGCGGACATGTGAAGTTGAACGTAGAGTTTGTTGAGGATGCTTACGCGTCGCTAAAGGTATTCAGTGCAACGGGTGCGCTTGTCGCGCGACCGCTCGATGGCACGACGCTTCTGAAAGGTGGGAAGTATGCAGTGGATCTCAATCTTGCAGAATTTGGACCCGGGTCATACTACATTCGTTTCGAAGCAGGAAATTATCATGACACACGACGAGTGATGATCATTCGTTAATTAAACAGAAGGAGTCTGCAGCCTTTGCCCTGTCAATCGTTCTTGAGATATGCGTATGCCTTCATCGGCATGCTGGGCGTGCTCGCTCCAGGCGTAGTTCGTGCCCAGGAATCGAGCGACGTCTACACCACACGATCAGGTTCAATCGGCGTGGTGGGCGCTTACTCGATCAATTATCATAAGACCGAAGCCCAGCTTTTCCAGAATTGCACGAACTGCGGAAATTTCAATCAAGGTACTGGAAGCGGCTTTTCGATGGGTTTCTTCGGCACATTGCCATTTTTCATCCCAGGCATGGGACTCTACGCGGGAGCATCTTACGCGCAACGCGGAGGCACGTTTGGCATTGTTAATTCAGGACTGCTGCCCATCCTCGATCCGAACACAAACACCTACGTTACTCTGCAACGGAAAAATAGTGCAAGTGCCAGCCTTGGATTTGTAGTACTGGACCTCGGCCTCGAGTATAAACCTGTAGTGTCATTCCCGATGTATGCACGCGCCACACTCAACCTGAGTCAGCCTCTCGGCTCTTCGTCCAGCTATCATCAAACAGAGCAGATCCTGTCGCCGCAAGGTGTAGTTTATCCAGAGACGCATACAACGACTAGGGATGTTGCCAACGGTGTTATCTCTGGGATCAAGATGCCGTTTGGCGCTGCTGGTGCACTCGGTTATCAATTCCCGATTGGTGTTGGGTTGACTGCAGCACCCGAGGTTCGATACTACCTGCCGTTCACAGCGATCGTAAGCTCATACAAATGGACGGTGCGATCGCTCGAATTCGGTGTGGCACTTCGGTATTCACCTCCGGGACTTGCAGTCGTAGAACCTCCGAATCTCGAGCCGCCGGTTGTTGCTCAAAAGCGGATGCAACCTGTGCCGCCGATCGCAGTTCTTTCGACGGTGAATGCTCCACATATCAATATCGTCGAGACCATCGTGACAGAGACCTTCCCGCTTTTGCCGTATGTCTTTTTTGACAGCGCAAGTGAGATATTGCCTTCACGCTATCATACGGTCTCTCCTGCAGATATTCGTGGCTTTCAGGAAACTGACCTGCCGCACCATTCGCTCGAGGCGTACCACCATATCCTGAATGTCATTGGAAGCAGGATGGCGCGTGATGCGAGTTACACGCTTGTGCTCAACGGCACGACGGATGGTAACGAAGCTCCAACAGCAGCGGAGTCCGAAGGCCTCGCACGAAAACGAGCCGAGCGAGTCAAGAGTTATCTTGTCTCCACATGGCACATTCCTTCATCTCGAATTACGATCTCGACGAGCTCGCGCCCGACATTCCCTTCAACGCTTGAATTTCCGGAAGGCATTGCCGAGAACAGACGCGTGGAATTGACAAGCCCGAATGATGATTTACTGAGGCCGATTCTTCACGAACGTTTCAAGGAATATGCTTTCGAACCTGCCGCGGTTCCGTTTTCCGTTCAGACGGACCATCCTGCAGATGTTGATCATTGGAAGATGACCGTGGATGCGCAAAAGACCAATGTGTGGGAGCTGAACGGTACTGGACGCC
>JABDDM010000090.1:0-2666 GCA_013287605.1 Ignavibacteria bacterium
TCGTAAGAAGTACTTGCTTCCAGGAATATAGTCTTTTTCTCGACTTTTCTCAAGAAATGGCGGATTTTGAGCCAAATGAGCGTATTCTCTCTCCAGAAGCTCAGTCCATTATCCCCCATTTTTATCCACAATCTTTTCATAAGTTAAGAAAAACGTTAATTTTTTTGCTTATCTTTGGTTGGCCGGCCTCACCGCCGGGCACAGTTTGGTAATCACATTATGGAGGTAATTTCCTATGCGACATTCTTTCACAAAGTTAGTTGGGGCCGCGGTAATCATGCTCGGTCTCGCCGGTGCTGCTCAAGCGCAGACGGAGCCAACTGATATCATCCGTCCGCTCACGAAGGCAGGCTCAGCGGCGTTCTTGTTTACTTTGGGAGGTTTTGGCACGTTCAACATCGGTCCGCCGCCTATTGGCACTGTCACCAATCCTAACACCACACCAGTGCTAGTCCAAGGTGCAGGAATGAAATACTTCCTTTCCGACGATCTCGCGCTTCGTGTTCTGCTCGGCTTTGGCACCAGTTCCAGCGGCGCTGACACCCTCCCGACAGGAAAGGTCACAGGCCTCAATTTCGGTATCGCTGCCGCAATCGAATACCATTTCCGTCCGCTTTACTCTACTTCGCCGTATGTGGGCGGAGGGATTAATTTCGCGACGGGAAGCATTACGACAACGAGGAAGGGATTATCAGATGGTAAGGTCAGCGGCAGCCTGTTCGGTGTCGGCGTTTTCGCCGGATTCGACTGGTTCTTTACCCGCGGTTTGGCGATCGGGGCTGAATATGGTCTCAACTTTACGTCGAATTCTGCCTCAACCACCATACCCAACGGTACAGGCTCGACGGTCGTTGATTCCCCCTCTACCACAGCAATCGCACTGGGACTGAACGGTGCTGCAAGCGTCCACGCAGTTGTGTACTTCTGATCTTCATTTCGGGTAACATCGAAATAACATGAAGTACAAATCAATTGCTGCTGGCGTGGTGGCTCTCGTTCTTTCGCTCGCTCCTGTCGCTTACGGGCAGCAGGTCGAGAAGGAGAATACGCCACTGACCAAACAAGGCTCTGCTGCACTTCTACTCAGCGTTTCCGGACTTGAAAGCTTCGGGCTCTATGGACCATCGGGTGATGGAACACCGGATCCTCAAGTGATCGCTGGCGCAGGTATGAAGTATTTCTTTGGCGATCGCTGGGCATTCAAAGCCGCTGCGACGTTTAGTACCGCCTCGAGCGGTCCCGATTCGAACCGAGCTACAACGTCTGCCTACGGACTTGGTGTCGGTATCGAGTGGCATTGTCATGATCTCTATTCCCTCTCTCCATATCTTGGAGCCAACCTGGGTTTCAGAACCTCTTCAACTCCGAAGACTGAAACTGTCGGCAAGGCAAATGGAAAGGGCGTTAACATCCAGGCTACGGGCGATAACAAGACCACCAATACTGGATTCGGCGGAGCAGTCGTCGCCGGATTTGATTGGTTCTTCCTGCAGTCAATGGCTCTCGGCTCTGAATATTCCTTCGGCTTCGCTTCAACCAAAGCGACCGTTACGACCAATGGAACTGCCGTCGATCAGCCTTCGGTATTCCAGCTTGGACTTACCGGTGGCGCCAATGTCCATCTGATCGTTTATTTCTAAGCTAGTTCGCAATTCGCGAGCATTTCAAGAAAGACCTTCTCATTTGAGGAGGTCTTTTTTGTTTCCTGCTGTTGAGTCGGGCCAATGAATGCAACTTCTCTAAAGAGCCCGAAGCATACGATCGATACCGATGTCCTTGTTCTAGGCTCCGGTAGTGCTGGATTGTTTTTCGCAATTCAGCTTGCGTTGCATTCTAAACTCAGGGTCCTGGTTGTTACAAAGAAAGAACGCTCGGAGTCAAACACTAACTACGCACAAGGTGGCATCGCTAGTGTCATTGATCCTGCTGATTCGTTCGATGCGCATGTTCGCGATACGCTCATCGCCGGAGCTGGGCTCTGTCATCGAGACGCCGTCGAGATATTGGTGCACGAGGGCCCTCAGCGCGTTCGAGAATTAATGGAGCTGGGCGCACGATTCACAAAATCTCGAAGAGGCTTGCTTGATCTTGGAAGAGAAGGCGGTCATTCTGCCAATCGAATTATCCACGCTCATGATCTTACCGGTCGCGAAATTGAACGAGCGCTGCTCGGTTCTGTCGAGGCGAACAAACAGATCACTATCCTCGAGGACCATTTTGCAATCGAACTGCTGACAGATCATCAGCGCTCGGACAAAGCGCGAACCCACAATGAGCCAACCTGCTATGGCGCCTACGTCCTGCATGAGCCAACAGGTGAAGTCAAGGTGATACAAGCTCGCTATGCTGTCATGCTCGCGACTGGTGGGGCAGGACAGGTGTATCTCCACACGACGAATCCTTCGATCGCTACGGGGGATGGAGTTGCGATGGCATATCGGGCCGGTGCAGTGCTCGCGAATATGGAGTTTATCCAATTCCATCCAACAACGCTCTATGCGCCCGAGGCGAAGTCGTTTCTTATCTCCGAAGCGGTTCGCGGCGCTGGTGGAGTGCTGCGTAATCTCAGAGGCGAGCGCTTCATGACAGAGTATGATCCAGAACGGATGGAGTTAGCACCCCGGGACATTGTCGCTCGCGCGATCGATGGTGAGTTGAAAAAGAAT
>JABDDM010000090.1:2676-3455 GCA_013287605.1 Ignavibacteria bacterium
TGCTCGATCACGACCCACTCTTCGGCGTTCTCCGTACCGGCGCATAAGATCAAATCGGAATTTCCGAATATATATGCGAGGTGCAAGGAACTTGGGTTCGATATCACGCGCGATCCAATTCCGGTTGTACCGGCAGCGCATTACAGTTGCGGCGGTGTCGTGACCGATCTCTTTGGACGCACGAATATCAAGCGGCTCTATGCTTGTGGTGAAGTGGCAATGACAGGTGTGCATGGAGCGAATCGCCTCGCGAGCAATTCATTGCTGGAATCGCTTGTATTCGCACATCGCGCTTCACAGGACTTGTTGAAGAATATCAAAGAGCGAAAGCTTGCGCCGCGTGAGGTAAAGATCATGCCGTGGGACGAATCCGGTACGGAGAACGCCGAAGAGTGGGTCGTGATCGAGCATGACATTGAGGAGATTCGGCAGCTCATGTGGGATTATGTAGGCATCGTTCGCAGCACGTACCGCTTGAAGAGATCCGAGCGACGAATAAAAGTCATCCGCAAAGAGATCGAAGAATATTATCGGCGCACACGCGTGACCGTCCCGCTGCTTCAGTTGCGTAATATCGCTGACGTAGCATTGCTCATCGTCCAGTGTGCTCTCAAGCGGAAAGAAAGCAGGGGACTTCACTATACGACCGATCATCCCAGAACCGATAATCACCATTGGTTGCACGACACAGTCGTGCAAAAGATTTCCTAACGTCCAATTTTCCATTTTGTCTTACATGCCTTCGCCCAAGAGATCCACACCTAAAACGCAATCGAAGC
>JABDDM010000091.1 GCA_013287605.1 Ignavibacteria bacterium
GCGAAAAAATGCGCAAAATGATCGTGAGCGAGGTCATTGCGATCGGCAAACGAAGCTTTTCAGTAACGGTCAGCGCTGGTGTTTCAGGCGCTCGTCGCGATGCCACCATCGAAGAGCTCATCGAAGGCGCGGAACTTGCTGTTGAACGCGCAAAAGAACTGGGCGGCAATAATGTTATTGTTTACTGACGGGGTCGCTCCTTCACCTTTCTCATCTTACCCAAGGAGCAAGCATGCCACTGGATCATAAGCGTTTCAAAGTCCCTACCAACGGCAGTTTCTCTCTTTCCTCCGTCCGAACTGACGACACAGACGGTTATCATGGGAAAGGGGACGCCGTCGAAAAACTTGCTTCCGATGTCGAGCAACTGCGCACACTGCAAGCGAAACTTTGTGCTCAGGAGAATTATGGGGTGCTCGTTATATTCCAGGCGATGGACACCGCCGGCAAAGACGGTGCGATCAAGCATGTCATGACCGGTGTCAATCCCCAGGGCGTAGATGTCCATAATTTCCGCACACCAAGCTCTGATGACCTGCTGCATGATTATCTGTGGCGAAGCGTGAAAGTGCTTCCCCAGCGCGGACACATTGGAATATTTAATCGCTCCTACTACGAAGAGGTCCTCGTCGTACGAGTTCACCCAGAACTACTGAAGACAGAAAAAATTCCGATCTCAAAGGTCACGAAGGACATCTGGCAGCAGCGCTATGAAGACATGAACAACTTTGAGCGTTATCTGACGCGCAATGGTATTGTGGTCCTCAAATTCTTTCTTCACATTTCGAAGGAAGAGCAGAGGAAGCGTCTGCTCGAACGTGTTGAGGACGAAGAAAAGAATTACAAGGTCTCCATGCTGGATATCAAGGAGCGAGGGTTCTGGAAAGATTACATGAAGGCGTACGAAGCGATGCTCCGCAATACAAGCACTGACCATGCGCCCTGGTATGTGATCCCTTCAGATCACAAGTGGTTCACACGCGTTGTCGTGGCAGACGTGCTGGTCAATGCGCTCAAAAAACTCGATCCCGAATTTCCGAAGCCAACAAAAGAATCCAGGAAGCTGCTCGAAGAGGTCAAACGAGCGCTCTTGAACGAAAAATAATCTCGAGTAGAAATGGTGAATCATGAAGTATAAGACCATCGATGACATCGATGTAAAAGGCAAGCGTGTGTTTTTGCGGCTTGACCTCAATGTACCACTTACGGCGGAAGCTCCGTTTACCATCACCGATGACACTCGGATTCGAGCCAGCCTTCCAACATTGCTGGCCTTGATCGCGCGGGGAGCAAAAGTGATCGTTGCGAGTCACCTGGGACGGCCCAAGGGCGCCCCCGAGGAGAAGTTCTCACTCGCCCCCGTGCGCACGCGTCTGGCAGAGTTGATCGGCAAGCCGATTGCCTGGTCGACCGATTGTATTGGCAAGCCGGTCGAAGTTACGGTAGGAAAGCTCAAGGATGGCGACGTACTTATGCTTGAGAATCTTCGCTTTCACAAAGAGGAAGAGAAGAATGACCCCGCGTTTTCAGAGCAGCTCGCCGCGTTTGTGGATGTGTATGTCGATGATGCATTTGGCGCTTCTCATCGCGCTCATGCTTCGATCGAAGGCATCACTCATTTTGTCAAAGTGAAGGCTGCCGGATATCTTCTGCGAAATGAACTCGATTATCTTGGAGCGGCTCTTGATTCGCCTAAGCGCCCATTCGTAGCGATCATCGGCGGAGCCAAGATCTCAGGAAAGATCGATGTGATCGAGAGTCTCAGAAAAAAAGCTGATACCATTCTGATCGGCGGTGGCATGATGTTCACCTTCTACAAGGCAAAAGGCCTCGAGATCGGCGGATCGTTGCTAGAAGATGATAAGGTCGTTATGGCGAAGTCGTTGATCGAGGATAAGACGGGCGCGAACCTGATGCTGCCAACGGACACCGTGGTTGCGCGTGAATTTAAGAACGAAGCAGAAAAAAAGACTGTCGCTGTTGAGCACATCCAGCAAGGATGGATCGGCATGGACATTGGTCCGGACTCTATCGAGCAATTTCGGAATGTGATTCTTAAAGCGAGGACTATCGTGTGGAATGGTCCGATGGGGGTTTTCGAGATGCCTAATTTTGCGCAAGGGACGATGGCAATTGCTCAGGCTCTCGCCGATGCGACAGCACTCGGCGCTACAACGATCGTCGGAGGTGGCGATAGCGTGGCTGCGCTTGAACAATCTGGTCTTGCGGATAAAATCTCGCATGTCTCGACGGGAGGCGGTGCCAGCCTGGAATTTCTTGAAGGCAAGGAACTACCTGGCGTAAGTGCACTTGAATATTAATAATTAAAAAACTTCTTTTCCTATCGCTCTTGAATCAAGAAAGCGAGAAGTCCGTATCTTTGTATGAATCTGAACGCGGCCTTTGAAGAAGGTACGCTGCTGAACGTGGAAACTCGAATGAAGCTTTTATTCTGGCTTGCCAGACTCTAACTTCATTCGCGCGCAAAAAAGAACCAACAGTGAAACCAATGGGAGCCTGATCCCGCTTGGTTCCGATTACAGGCCTCACTCCGCTGAGTTTGCCTTTTTCGCTGAGCGATCATCGTATGAGCGATCATCGAACGGCGAACTTAGCGGAGACCCCAAGAGATGCTGCCGGTGCGAGTGATCGCCTCCGCAGTGTTGAGGGACGGTGGAAGTAAAAGGCTTCAAGGCAGGCACCCACTGTATGTGGGCAATAAAGGTTCTTTAAGCCCTTTTCCGGGGACCTCACTGTGATGCAATTGCCGATGCAATTGCATTTATAGGTCACTGGGCTTTCCATTAAGGTAGCGTACCCTCTTCGAGGGTCGCATTTTTTTACAGCATGGCAAGAAGTCTCCGACTCGGTATCACTGGTCCAATTGGCAGTGGGAAGTCCACGTTTTCAGGTTACCTTCGCACAGCCGGACACTTGGTTCTTGAGAGTGATTTGATGGCCAAGGAGATTATGCAGCACGATGCACATGTACGGCAGGAAATCGCTGCGCTCCTCGGTAAGGAAGCGTATCACGGTCATGAACTCAATCGAGAATTCGTCGCCAAAGCAATCTTTGATGATCGCGCCAAACGAGTTGCGCTTGAGTCGATCGTGCATCCTCGGGTTACGTCAGC
>JABDDM010000092.1 GCA_013287605.1 Ignavibacteria bacterium
CGATAATGCCATTGCGAAGTCCGCCGCCCGGTGAACCTTGAGGGACTGGTCCTTCCGTAAATACTGCAAGGTTCAGTGAACCAGCTCCTTTTACGACAAGGTAGCCCAGAACGCTGAAGAGCGCAATCGTTGCGACAATGGCAGCGACCCCGGAGAGTGAAAGCATGAACACGTTCGTCGCCTTACGAAAACGGTAATGTCGCTTCGAAGATGGTTGTAGCGGGCGCTCGTTAGTCGTATTCATCCTTTCTTCCTCGAACCTCCGTGCATATCCTGAGCGGTGTAGTAGACCAGCGTACGTGCGATCATGTTCACGATCATTGTGACAATGAAGAGAACGAGTCCGATCTCGATGAGGGCGGATCGGTAGAGTCCCGAGGCCTCGGCGAGCTCGTTTGCGATCACACTTGCCATGGTATAACCTGAAGCGAAGAGCGAGGTCTTAAACTGTGGACTGTTGCCGATCACCATGGTGACAGCCATTGTCTCTCCAAGTGCTCGGCCAAAGCCAAGCATGATCGCTCCAATAAAACCTGCTCGAGCATACGGCAACACAACACCTTTGATCGTTTCCCACTGCGTAGCGCCGAGTGCATACGATCCTTCGCGAACAGACCTTGGGATCGCGCGCATGATATCCCGTGAAACGGCAGTAATATAGGGGGTTACCATAATCGCAAGGATCACCGATGCGGAGAACATGTCGTAGCCATTCGGTGTATCGCTGAAGATCGGAAGTTTTGAGAGGAAGCGGTTGTGACTGACAGGTACTTCCACATACTTCACCAGCCAGGGTTGCAGGACGAAGAGACCCCAGAGTCCATAAACGACGCTAGGGATCGCTGCGAGGAGCTCGATCAAAAACGATAGCGGACGGCCTATCCAATCAGGCGCAAGCTCCGCTAAGAATATCGCTGCAAGTAGACTGACAGGGACAGCGAGTACTAACGCCCAAAAAGAAGTGTAGAGCGTCCCCTCGATAAATGGAAGAGCGCCGAATATGAGAGCGCCGGGATTCCATGTTCCATTCGTTAAAAAGGAAAATCCAAATTTGGCAATTGACTCTCGAGACCCAACTGCTAATTCGATCCCCAGTCCCGCGATGATGACCAGGATGCTGATTCCGGACAGAAACAAGAGCAATCTGTAGATGCGATCTCCCACCTGCGATCGCTGCACCCTTTTCCCGCTCGCGATCAAGCGCCCTGGGTCACCAGGTGCTATAAGTATCTCAGAGGCGATTATTGGAGTGGGATTCGTTTGCAATGTTGGATGTCCCAGAAGAAGCTGTGTTCGTTATGCAGGAACGCGGCGGACGCAAAGATACGCCGCCGCGCTGAAAGCAGCTTGTTCGATGTCCGATTCGAGATCAGTGCACCGATTCAAGCAGCGCGAGTTCGCGTTTCCTAACGTCATCAGGAATGCTCGCGTAGTAGAGATCGTGTGTAAAGTTCTGGCCGGACGTCAGCACCCAGTGGAAAAACTTCTTAAGTTGATTCGCTTTCGTGCTGTTTTTATAAAGGATGATCCAGCTAAAGCCTGTGATCGGATATCCTTCCGGATTCGCGGTGTTCGTGATGAAAGCACAGAGATTGTCCGGAAGCTTCACGCCGGACGCAGCGCTGCCAGCAGTACCAACTGTAGGATAGGAGTATTTGCCCGACGCATTCTCGATCGCTCCGTATGCAATGTTGTTCTGCACGGCGTAAGCGAGTTCAACGTACCCGATCGAAAAATTCTGTTGCTTCAGGATTGCCGCAACGCCCTGATTCCCTTTTCCGCCGAGTCCATTCACCCATTGTACAGCCTTACCGGCGCCAATCTTGGTCTTCCAATCGCCGCTTACCTTGGAGAGATAATCTGTGAAAATGTTGGTCGTGCCGGATCCATCAGAGCGGTGAACAGTAAAAATCTTTTCATGAGGCAGGTTCTTACCAGCATTTCGCGCGACGATCTGTGGATCGTCCCAGTATTCGATCTTACCCATGAAAATGTCGGCGATGATTGGGCCTGAAAATCCAAGTCCGGAAGCCATCCCGTTTACATTGTAGCAGACGCAAACCGCACCGATCACACCTGGCAGGTGGATCATGTCCGCTTTCGCGCGGTCGAGATCACCCTGATTCATTGGTGCATCGCTGCCAGCGAAATCTACAGTGTGATCGAGCAGATTATTGATGCCTGCGCCCGATCCGACTCCCTGGTAGTTGATCTTTGTACCCGTCGCCTTTTCATATTCGGCGATCCATTTTGTCATGATAGGTTCGATGAAGGTCGAACCGGCACCTGTCAGGTCTTGTGCTTGAACACGAGACGTGTTCGCGAACCCGGCAAGGCATGCAAGCAATACGAGCACCTTGCAGCCCAAGCGGAAAAAAGAAGTTCTTATCATACGGATTCTCAAGGTCGTTTGTGGAGATGAGTTTGGAGTGCACTCGAGATGAGTGCAGAAATAACTTGTGCCACAGCCCTCTCAACCCTGCTTAGGTTTCTAATTTTCGATTAAGCTAGCGTTAAATATTAAATGTGCCCGTTAGACGCAATAGTCATGAATTCGGTTCGATTATGATTTGATTAACTGGCTTGATTCCTACCTCGGCAGTAGTCGGAGCACGTTTGCGGATGACCGGACAGAGCGATGAACAAGGATTCGAGCCACTGATTGTACTTTGTGCTGCGGGAAAACGCACTGGCCTCGCAATGCCCAGTATTGGTGATTAATGGACAATTGAAATAGAAGAGATAAACTCCCTTTAACACGTCGGTAATATCCCGGTAATACCCAAACAGGTATTTTCGCGCTGATTGAACTGGAAGAACCTTGTTTTCTTACCAAACTTCTAAAGCACCAAATTCACGAATGAAACAACACATTAAGCTTCTTCTCGCGCTCGCCATTGGTCTCGTTCTTTTCAACGGGAAGTCGTTCGCACAAAGTACCACAGATTCGACCTTCAAACCGCATGGATCTGTCACAGGACAGATTTTCTTCGATTACTTCTATCAGATCGGCGCTGATACGGTCGGCAAAGGGCTTGCGGCGAGAGGAGTTGGCTACTATTCCAGCACTCCAAAAGACTTCCAGGCCTTTGATGTCCGTCGTATCTATCT
>JABDDM010000093.1 GCA_013287605.1 Ignavibacteria bacterium
GCATTCGCAAGGACGCGTCCCTCGATATCGGTCGGAATTCCGCCCATCGCGTAATGCGCGGTTGGTTGAATCGGAACACCCTCTGTCGTGGGCTCTACGCCCAGGTATGTGCGTGCAAATCCGGTGATCTCCGGCAGTTTTTCGTTGATGATGCGCGGATCAAGATGTGTCAGATCGAGATGCACATAGCTTGTGCCGTCGGAGCCTTTGAAGCCACGACCTTCACGGATCTCCTGGATGATCGCGCGACTGACCATATCGCGAGGTGCAAGATCTTTCACGGTCGGCGCATAACGCTCCATAAAGCGTTCACCATCCTTATTTCGCAGAATTCCGCCTTCGCCACGAGCGGCTTCGCTTACCAGAATGCCCAACTTCCACAAACCGGTTGGATGGAATTGCATAAATTCCATGTCCTCAAGCGGCACACCAGCGTTGTAGCTAAGCATAAAGCCATCACCAGTGCCGACGTGGGCGTTCGAGGTAATGCGCCAGATTCGGCCATCGCCGCCGGTAGCGAACATGACCGCCTTTGCGTGAAACGTGTGAATGGCACCCGTCAGGATCTCGATCGCGACGACACCCGTGCAGACATTATTCTCAACGAGTAGCTCGGTTACGAAGAATTCGCTGTAGAACTGGATCTTGTTCTTAATGCAATTTTCGTACAGCGTGTGCAGCATGACGTGGCCAGTGCGGTCCGCCGAGTAACACGCACGCTTGACAGGTACGCGCTTGGAATCCGGATCGTTGCGGTCCAGTGGCTTCGTGTGCCCACCAAATGGGCGCTGCGCGATCTTCCCTTCTTTTGTACGGGAGAACGGCATGCCCATGTGTTCGAGCTCGATGATGGCTCGCGGGGCATCGTTGCACATTACTTCGATCGCATCCTGATCACCAAGATAATCCGATCCCTTGACGGTGTCGAATGCGTGCCACTCTGGATTGTCTTCTTCCAAATTTCCGAGGGCTGCGCAAACTCCGCCTTGTGCCGCACCAGTGTGCGAGCGGAGCGGGTGCACTTTCGTGAGCACCGCGCAGGAATATTGCGAGGGAATTTCAACGGCAGCGCGCAATCCGGCGCCGCCAGCACCTACTATAATAACGTCGTATTGATGTGTCATGCTTGCACGTTGTTCGTGCAAATTTACGGAGGATTCATTCTCGACTACAGAAACGGGGGAAACGGCCTATTGGACGCTGATGATCGTTTTGGAAATTCCGAGAACCTGCATGTCCTTTTGCTCTCGCTGGATCGTTGATTCAAGTGACTCGCGCAGAAGCTTATGTTCAATATTGGAGCGTCTGCGGATTATCCCGGGCAGGAAGGGTGCGATGAGCCGCCACCACCCAATAGGTTCAAGCTCGGTCTCCATTTTCATGACGGTGTTCTCACCGTCGGGGATGTAGTAGGTGGTGCTTGTCACCTTCATCCCGCCGGAGTCACCTTCGCTCGAGACTTTCTCGTTGTCAATCAATTCGGACACAGTCAAGACGGAACTTAGGCGCCTTCCCAGGAATCTGGAGATGATTTCGAATTTGGAGCCTATTTGAATTGGACCGGGAGTAAGTTGACGGATCTCTTCCGTTGCGCGAGACCACTTGAAGAGATTTGCGACTGCTCTAACCTAATCATGATAAAATCGATGTGTGCGCTCCACTCTCGAGAGGATTAGACATGCAATTATTATGCCCTATGGAGCGGAACGTACTATTAAGAATACGTTAGACAGATCTCAACTATTCGGAAACTAGGGTTTTTGAGGATCGAATGTAAGCATTGTGTTCCATCTAATTCCCAGGAAGACGATCCCCGCGATCAGAATGGTACCCCAGATGGTCAGGTGCAGCCAGGGTCTCAGTTTGAAATCGCGTATCACATTGTAAACACCCTGCAGACCATGGTACATACCGATGGAGATGAAAGCGAGATAAAGCCCTTTGAAAATCGGCATCGCAAGCCGTTCTCCAGTAGCGTCATAATCATGTCCGCTGACCGGATTGTAGTGCATCAGGACGTAATGACCGACAGTAAGGATCACTAACGCAAGGCCGGTGATCCGCTGCCACATCCAACTGCTGGCACCTGAGCGACGAGATCTTGAATACGTTCTGAGATAGTCGGCTGATTCGGTAGTCACTTGTTCCATGGTCTCTTAAAGGTTATGCTCTATCTCGCGAACAATTCTGCGTTGAAGATCAGGACGAACATCCCGAGCACAACCGCAACACCCACCACATACACAAACGCGAGCAACTTCTTCTGGTACCTCGCGCCATTGCCAAGATCGACAACCGCGATGCGTATACCATTAAAGGCATGAAACATTACCAGCAGACCGAGCCCCCACTCCATTACCTTGAACGGAAGCGTTGTGAAGGTCTTCATCTCCGCCATAAATTCGGCTTTGCCCTTCGTCAGCGAACTAAGCGCAAGGATGTGAATGAAAAGATAGACAGTAAGACCGATGCCTGAAATTCGATGAAGAATATATGCGTATGAACCTGAGTGCCGACGATACGCTAGCGCGATCCGGGTCCACGCACTTATGGGCTCTCTGTCAGGAATGTATGCCATAGAATAAACTCGTTCGCGGTCTCAATTTCCCCCGCTATCGGAAACGAAGAAACGCTGCAGTTTGCCATGCATAAGATTTCGCCGATGACTGAAGTCAGGAGCGTTCAAACCGTGACGAAAGAAGCCGCACTTTCTGAATACAAGAGTGCGACAGGGGAAGATGTGGAATCGGTCCTGGGATTCAATCCGCTGCCCGCCAGCATCAGAATCACTCTTCGAAATCCGACCAGCGCGAACGCAAAGCAATTAGAAGAAAGGCTCCGGAAATTTTCGGTGGTCCAGGAAGTGCAATACGATGCAAAGGGTCTCGGCGCTTTGGAGACACGAACCGCTGGGCTGAAGCTTCTGGCTCTTGTCCTTGCCAGTCTCTTATTTGCGGCTACCGTTGCCTTTCTGTTTAACAGCACCCGCCTGGCTTTCCTGGCAAGAAAGAATGCGGTGCATACGATGCATCTTCTTGGGGCCTCGCGCTCGACAA
>JABDDM010000094.1:0-2957 GCA_013287605.1 Ignavibacteria bacterium
TCGAGGAAGAGATTGAATTTCGTTTGAAAGATGTGGCAACCTACGAGCGTGTTAGGAAATTCGCTCTGCTTGCGAATCCTTTCTCCATCGAAAATGGTATGCTGACTCCAACCTTCAAGGTCAAACGGAAAGAAGTGGAGAAGCGATATCAAGATCTGATCGAATCGCTTTACGTGGATGCAAGGATCTGACTCTTTCTTCCAAGAAAATCGGTACGGATGTTGCTTGAGTCTCGAAACGGATAGTACAATACTTTCAAGTTTATGCCAGCCCCCGTACCGAATACTCCAGAGCGCCCTGTCACACCGATCCCTGATCCGGTGCCCGGCACAGAACCCGAACCGCAACCACCAGGACCCCCATCGCAACCGAACCCGATCGGCCCGGGAAATCCGTTGCCACAGCCACAGCCGATGCCGCCACCAATTGTGGGCTGACGGAATGGAATGAATGGAATTCCGTGGTAGACCAGATACTGAAGTCATCCTTGGTTTGCGCGAATAGCTCACCCTGACCTGAGGACCGGCATTCTGATGGTCTAGTCCGGGTTTGATTGTGCCATTGACTCAGGAGGGCTCAACAGTCGTATCTTTGACAAAATAGACCAGAAACGAACAATATGCGGACTATCGAGGGGCCCGGATTCTTCACACCAGCAGAACGCAATAAACTTGCAACGATTCACATCGCACATGATGGCAGTCAGGAAGGCGATCGTAGAGCCCTTGCAGCGCTAATGTTGAGTCCTCTGCTTGAACTTGCTGTCGCTGGCGGCGCGACGACGACAGGAGAATTTGCGGTGATCGAGGATAATGTCAAGCGAATCGAAAGGGACTTCGAACTTACGACGAAAGAGGATCTAGAGACGGTCGGTACTGCAATGGGGCTGCTGCCGTTTGTTACGCCTGAGTGGACGACCGCAGACTTCGAAAAGGCGCGCCAACTGCTTCGTGATGCCATCGGAAGGCTATCGGAGAATGCTCAGCATGCGGTCCGCGATTTCATCGCCAGAGGAGCGCTCGAGGTAGCAAACGCTTCCGGAGGGATCCTTCATCTCCTGAACATCAGCAGGAACGAGCGCTCAATCCTCCATGCGATCATCGAGGATTTGGAGTTGGAGCGTTGTGCAGAAGGGCTCTACCTTATCGGCAAGATTGGCGACAGGGTCAAGGATGAAATCGCTGGAGATCGTCCTTGAAGAGCCGTAATGCCTCGAACACGGCGACCCCATAAGCCACTGCAACGTTCAGCGAATGCTTAGCGCCAATCATCGGGATCTCTATTGAAAACTTACTCAGTTCGAGCGCTTCGTCGCTGACTCCCGTAACCTCGTTGCCGACGATCAGCGCTAGTGGGAAATGTTCTTGCGTGACCTCAAAGAGCGAGGTGCTTCTATTTGTGAGTTCCAGCGCAGCGGGCGTAAAACCTTTCAAGCTACAATGGTTGATTGCTTCCGCGATCGATTCAAAGTGCTGAGTTGGGACTGTGCGCGTTGCACCGAGTGCCGTTTTGTCGATCTCGATGCGAGGTGGGTGGGGCGTATAGCCAACAGTGTACAGAGCTTCCAGCCTCACCGCATCTGAGGTTCTGAACATCGAGCCCACATTATAGAGGCTGCGAACATTTTCGAGAATGGCAATTAGCGGAAAACGCTTGTGCGGATCAGCGGCCGATGCTTCCGTGAGCCTTACGCTTTTGAGTTCTTCTGTAGTTAGTCTATGCACGCCTTTGGGTTAGAGTCGGTTTCGGTCGAGAAGAGCACAAACATTCCGCAAGAAGCGAGATAATGGGATCCTTCACGTCGCTTCAGCGAAAATACATCTACGTTCTGCTCGCTGTCATATTTGTGACACGACTAGCCCTTGCCTTTCGCAGCGATGCCAATCACGGGAGCCGCCTCTTTGAGGACGACTCCTACTACATGATGAGTTGTGCGAGACATCTCGCTCTTGGCGACGGCCTTAGCGCGGACGGTATCCATCCGACCAACGGAGTGCAACCGCTCTTTGTGTTCGCGTGCGTCCCCGCTTTTTTTATCGCACAGGCGGATCGCTGGCTCGGCGTTCGGCTGACGTTTCTGCCCTTGACACTCTTTTCGATGATCTCGTTAGTGCTCGCGGCACTTGTCATGAAAGAGATACTCCGAACGCCGAAGACGGATTCGCCACCTCCATTGCGTGATCCTGTTATTTGGATCGCCGCAATTTATGCGCTTTCCTATCCATTGATGGCGGAGATGATGAATGGCCTCGAGACGGGTCTATATACGATGCTACTCCTTGCAACGCTCCTCTGGTATTTCCGGATGATCAACGCGAAGGATTTCAGCTTGAGAAAAGAAGTGATGCTTGGTCTCCTGTTTGGTCTGCTTGTCCTTTCACGCATCGACGCATTATTCTTCCTCGCCGCCTTTGGGCTCGATCAACTTGTTCGATATGGCCGCAGCTCCGTCGCTAGAGTAATCGTTGTAGGATTGATCGCACTTGCAGTCAGCGCTCCATGGTGGATCTATAATGTTGTGAGCTTCGGAAATTTGTTACCCACCAGCGGTCAGGCTGAAACGCTTGGTTCGGCACCTCTAGGACTGAATCTACGATTTTTCTTCCTTGCGTTCGCAGATCTTCTCACGGGGTTCTTCTCCTGGCCGGCTCGCGATCCATCTATTCCGGTGCTATTGCTTTGGGTAATCGCTTCGTCGTTTCTCGTGTCGCTTCTTCTGCTGTATTACATGCGCCTCGAGAAAAAGTCGCGACTTAATTTGCGGATGCTCATGCCGTTCGTACTCGCCGCACTCGCGATGTTGCCTGTCTATGTACTGCGATTCCATTCCTATCAGTTCATCCATCGCTACTTGCAGCCGTTCAGGATTCTCTGGCTTTTTGTTCTTGGCTGTGCACTTGCTTCGGTCGCGCAGACAAGAACAAAAAGCCAGAGAATCCTGAACGGCTGCAAGTAGC
>JABDDM010000094.1:2967-3038 GCA_013287605.1 Ignavibacteria bacterium
GGCTGAAGCTCATCCGAAATCACGCATCGGAATGATGCAAAGCGGTGTCGCTGGATTCATGGCAGACAATA
>JABDDM010000095.1 GCA_013287605.1 Ignavibacteria bacterium
TCAGGAGGACTGTTAGGTTACAAGACGACGCTTGGCTAACTCATTTTAGAGCACCAAACATAAAGAAGGCCGGAGATCAATCTCCGGCCTTCTTTATTTTGACTAAGCTCGAAATCGACTTAGCGTGTGATCATCACAGGCATCTGTTTCATACCAGCAGATGAACGAACGACGACATGGTAGGCGCCAGTTGCGAGACGAGAGCCATATACAGTTGCCGTGTGTGTATTGGAAGTCGTATGGACTGGAGCAAGCCTCATGACCTCACGACCGAGAAGATCGACAACGCTCATGCTTACGCTAGCTTCATTTGCCGAGCCAACGTAAGTGATGTTTGTCGAGGAGGTGAATGGATTCTGGGATGCCGACAGTCCGCTCGTCGTTGCGGCAACTGGCTCGCTCACAGCGGATGCAGTCTTGAACCAGTCGAAGATTCGGCGAATGACTGTATCTCGCATAGCAGTCGGGGTAATGTTCCCAGCCTCGAATGGAAGATAAACGGTTTTGCCCTTTCCCGTAACAGACCGAACACCGGCCCCGCCGCCTGCAGCATTCTTAAAGATAAGGAAACCATTAGCATCAGACGGCTTGACCGTCATAGTGTTCTGCACCCCATTAACGGATACATTTGTGAGGCCGCTGGAGACCGGATGGCAGAATCCTGCAATGCTTATCCAAGGCAACAATTCGCTTTCAAGTGCGCTTGCCATGCCAGCATTTCCGAAAGCTAGATGGGATAAATCGATGGATCTTGTATCTGTGTTCAGATTGTCTCACTCCGTGAGTCATACTGGTGCACGAATCTTCTTCTTCAAGGGTGGTCCTTACTTTGGAAGTCATCGGTTCACACTTGACAGCGCTGACTTTACTCTGCGTCCTCCCGCCGATCTGGATCCGACTTTTAGCTCAGGCTTTTCGACAACTCTTCTCGATTGCGGCGACATGACTGGGACGGGAAATCATGTGATCATGGCTATCGAGGGCCATGATGTTCTCTACGCGGACTGCATCTTTTACGTAACCGGCAGAGCACTCGACGATAAGGTTGATCTCTTTTACCAAGTCGGCCCAGGTGATGCAATGTGGGCTGACACGCTCACCGCCGATCATGACAATCTCCAGGATGTGATCCTCGGTCTTCCGCTCGCATACACCTATGAGGATAATTCTCGTGGGAGGACAAGCTTAGGAGGCCTCCAAGTTATTCATGGCTCGAAAAAAATACCAGTTCATATCAGCGATCGCTTCGGCGTGGTGCCGAATGAACAATCAACCTCGACGATCCTCCTTTATCCAAACCCCGCAAACAATCATTCAACGATCGAATGCTCGTTCGAGCGTTCTGGCAAAATCTCCATTCAAGTGTTCGATATTTTGGGAAGAGAAGTGCTTATTGAAGATCGAAGTGTCAATTCCGGTCGACAGCAATTCAGTCTTGACCTGAGAGGCTTGACGCAAGGGATCTACTCGGTTAAAGTATCTGGCTCGGGGAGAGCGCTTGTGGCGAAGCTGGTTGTTCAATAAAGAGTTAGTACTTCCGATGTACATAGAGCTACCGCTCCTGCAGACCTGAATGATTCGTCCAAAACAAAAACGGGCCGCTCATTTCACTGAGCGGCCCGTTGCTGTTGGCGAATGGTTGTTACGCCATACCTTGAAGTAAGTACTTGTAGTACCTCAAAGTCGAGTTTGCATAATAGAGTCTTGCATCGGGCCATTTACGTGGTGCGCCGAGGCTTGCTGCGCTGCCTGCGTTGTATTCCTGCAGCGCCTTTGCGATATTACCCACATTGCGATCAAGGCTTTCGCGCAACATGGCGGCTGCATAACGTGCTGCATAGAGCACATCGTGCGCGGCCGTTTCCAGAATTCGCAGATCTCGTCCGGCCTGGGTCACGCCACGTTTTTGATCATCCAATTGGAAGATCCCGTAACCGTGACCATGGTCGCCGCGTGCATTCGAATCGAGCTCAGTACCAAGTCTCGTTTCCTGGTTGCCAACCGCTGCGAGCAGCATTGCATTGATGCCGTACTCGATCGACGCACGCACGATCTCTCGGCGATGCGGCAAGTTTGCGGGCAGCATTTCAGCGGCGTATCTGTCATAGGCATCCACGCCCTTCCAGCCACCTTTCACGCTCGGAAAGGGCGCAGGAAGATCGCGGATGATCGTATCGGCCGAAGCCATTTGAACTGCTGCAGCACTATCGATTGTGATTTGATCGCTGACACGCTTTAACGAATCGCTGTGAGCGGCAGAGTCGCCAGGCATCGACCAGGTACCGTTTACGCGGTCCAGCGTCATAGCCTGCGGCTCACTCGCTCGCACTTGGTGCGCTTTCGTTGAAGCAAATGAAAGGATCGAAGCGATCACTGCAACTCCCACAGATGAACTGAGGAGGTGAAGATGGGCATGTCTGAATAAATTCTTGACCGATACCCTACTTCGGATGTTGCTCCTATTCTTGCTTTTTCTCATTCAGTGCCTCTTTAGTGTCCAATCCGTCATCATTCCCTAGGTATAGTACAACAGTCGGGCCACGGTAGCGTCGCTTAAAAAGCCTTAATGGAAAGGGCGTTTCGGGAAAGGCATAGTCAGAACCTGGATTACGCGGATTGAGGGGATTTCGCTGATTTCCTGTGGCAAGCGACGGGCAGCAAGAAGAAACTCATAGGACTTATGGTCCAGCAGGACCCTTTGGTCCCATCGGAGGATGAGGGCTGCGAATTGAAGTACCAATAGCACTGTCGCCTCATAAATTGCCGCAAGAAATCTGGGTAGATCGCAACCGAGAGGCTGTTGGGCAAGGATGAAGGATGAAAAGCGGG
>JABDDM010000096.1 GCA_013287605.1 Ignavibacteria bacterium
GGGAAGGCTACAGCCCTGCGCTCATCTGCCCAACCAAAGCACAACCTTCTCGGCTACCTTGAACTTCTTGAGAAGGGTTTCGGGAAGATCTTCGTCGAAGAGATCCTTCTTTGTCATCACGCCTGAAAAGAGAAACTGCTTCATTTTGAGCATATCAGCAGCGGGATGATCTTCTGAATATCCGATGGGCATTCGCTTTAGCGATTCGCCGGTCAAGCCTTTGGGGTATTCTTTCTTGAAATTTTTCTCGCTTAAGAGTTTGCCAAGTTCTTTGTGATCCCTTGCGATCTTCGAGCGTATCTCCTTTAACTGATCGGGCATTGGTTGGTAGATCCCACCACCGACATAGATCGAGACATCGCTCGCGCCTTTGGGCTCAAATCCTAGATACAATCCGCACCAACGTTCCTTACTCATTCCGTCCAATGGAAATGAAAAGCCGATATGCGTTTTGTACGGGGATTTATCGTTTGAGAATCGGATGTCGCGATTGATGCGGAAAAGTGATGTTCTGGCATTGGCCACGAACGGCATCTTCCGGTCACGGAACAGGAATTCCAGGGTATTGACCAATGCCTTCGAGGGCTCACGCAAGTATTCATCGTACTCTGCTCGATGGGCTTCGAACCAAGCCTTGTTGTTATTCTTCTTTAGACCCCGCAAAAACTTGAGCGTTCGCTCGTTAAAACCTCCGAACATTGGAGGCGGCGCATCATCAGGCGGAAGAAGTTTTGCCATCTTAATCGATCAAAACGTGAAGAGCGCCACTGGGGGCGCTCTTCAAATATACTCTTAAATACGAAGCTTTTACTTCGATAGCGAAGCCATCTTGCTCGCTTCACCCATAAGGCTGTACGCCTTCTCATACTGCTTGTCGTTCTTGAGCAGAACACGATGCTGCACGTCAGAGCCAAAGATCTGACGGCCGATCTCTGCTTTGATCACATTGGCAAGCCACGGCTTATCGATATTTAGCTCGCTCTCTTTGATCTCGACCTTCTTGTCCTTGGCGCGTTTCAGGATATCGTTGAAGATATTACTCGAGACATTGAACTTGTCGACAAACGCAGTCTGATCATAATCCCGCTTGATCTGACTGACATTCTGCGCAACATAATCCTGGATGTAATCCAGAATCACGGCGGAAGCAATAAGTCTGCGCGTCGTAAACTGTGTCGTGTCCTGCTTGACAATAAAATCAGGCGTAATTCCGCCTCCGCCATAGATCGAACGACCAGCGAAGGTCTTGTAGATCGGGCGAGTCGTGTCACCAGCTTTCACGTCCCCTGCGTGATTGAAGTTGTCTTCATCTTCAGCATCAGCAGAAGCTGCTCCATGTTCGTACTTTCCTCCCTTATAGGGCTTTTGGATCGAACGACCACTCGGGGTATAGTACCGTGAGATTGTGAGCCGGAGTGCGCTGCCGTCCGGAAGTGGGAATTGCCGCTGTACAAGTCCTTTTCCGAAAGTGTTCGAACCGACGATGAGTGCACGGTCAAGATCCTGTAATGCACCCGAGACGATCTCGCTTGCGCTGGCAGAACCGCCATCGACAAGAACGACCAGCGGCGTCTTCTCATACGCATCCCCAGGATGTGATACAAGAACGTCATCAAACGATTTCACACGACCTTTCGTGAAGACGATCGTATTATTTCCACCAATGAACTCGTCGGCAACTTTCACTGCCTGCTCGAGATAACCACCCGGATTTTGGCGGAGATCGAGAATGAGTCGGGTCATGCCCTTGCCTCGAAGTTCATCGAGTGCGGTGCGGAGTTCGTCGTAGGTCGTCGCGCTGAATTTCTTCACATCGACGTACGCAGTCGTAGGATCAACCATGAAGCTCGCTACAAGGCTGTTGATCGGAATCACATCACGAGTGATTTCAAAGTCGATTGGCTGCGGAGCGCCAGCACGAAAAACCGTCACACGCACTTTAGTCCCCTTTGGTCCGCGCAATGCCTTTTTGACTTCATCATCTTTCAACTTGATCGCAGGCTTGCCGTCGATCGCAATAAACTTGTCGCCGGCTTCGATGCCAAGGCGATCACTCGGTCCACCAGGAACCGGTGAATCAACCGTGATAGTATCACGAATGAGCGTAAAGGTTACGCCGATGCCTTCGAAGCGGCCGCTGAATTGCTCATCGGATTCTTTGACATTCGTCAGCGGCATGTAGATGGAATGTGGATCCAGCTTACTCAGGATCCCATTGATGCCTGCCTCATTAAGGTCATCGACCTTGACGGCATCCACATAGTATTTCTGGACCATGGTAAGTACCTCAGAGTACTTCTGCACCTGTTCCATAATGTTATCATCGGAGAATGCCATCTCGATGCGAGCACCGAGAAATGCACTAACGACCACGAGAAGTAGACCAGAAAGAGCGAGCCGGCGTGGATTGTAGAATGTCTTAGTCATAGATGGCGCGTGTTAAGCGTCGGAACGTTGCCAAACGAATACAAAAAGCAAAACTGCGGAATAAGCGAAGGGCATGAAGCAGCAGTAGAGCTACCTAAAGTCAACATGCCGATTGATCGTGAAAGTTCGGAGAAGAGACTGATGGATAATAGGGCTTTCACGTAGTCTTTCCCTCAATGTTTCAACGAAGGCTCATACATTGTTTTCAGGGATGCGACACGGTTGTCCGGTCCAGGTCTGTCGCCGGAAGCTTAATCATGAACTGACCGGCCGGCAATGACCTGCCGATCAGCCATGGGTTAAACGTTTTCACATCCTTATACGCGTAGCCCTGCTGCTGGGCCCAATCGGAGATCGATGAAATCGGTCCCTGCACCG
>JABDDM010000097.1 GCA_013287605.1 Ignavibacteria bacterium
CTACGCAGCATATCAAGTCCGCTCTCGGCACCCATTCGCATGTCAGTAAGGAGCAAATCAATCGAGCGATCAGATTGGAGCTGTTCAACCGCCTCCTTGACACTGGAGGCTAAGACAACATCATAGCCATAGTGCTTCAGGATCGTGCTGTAGTTCTGACGCGCGGTCGCCTCATCATCGACGAAAAGGATCGTGGGCATTGTTCGGTGAGCTAATTTATCTTATGCGCTCTACGAGAGAACAGCCTGTGTGGAGTTGGATTCCTTCAACCTCAGGAATTCACTCGCGCCCGCTCAAAAGTTCGAATGAGAAAATAATCTCTCCAGTATGCAACAAACTCTCTGCTAGGATGACCGTTGCCATCTCCTCTCGCAGGTAGGACGGAGAGAACGAATACTGCGCAGTACTCAAAGAAGATATCTTGCCAGTCACTCTGACCTGCAGCTCTTCATCGCCACTCTGGAAACGCATGTTGTCGGATTGAGTAGTTACAAGTTTCCACCTCGGAGCGAGATGAAAATGCCATTTGACGCTGACGGGCTCTTTTCTGGGTTCAAAGTCAACTGTGTCCATAATCACAAACCTGGAGGCCTCAAGTCGGATCGTCCGTTTATGCCATTTTCTTGATTCGCCAAAGATTGCGCTGCACCAGGATTCTCGATCATCAGATCCAGCTTCGAGCAGACTCGCATCCGGGCGAATTGTCTTCCATCCAAAATTCAGTTTTTGTTCAGCACGATCGAGCGAATCAATTTCAACGCTGTTGTGGGCTTCGACGGCGCGATATTCTTTCCGTTTGGCTTGCGCCCCGTTGTAAACGTACGTCCCAGGATCGACGAGCACTGGAATATTTTGCAAATACAAAATCGGACTTAAACAATCATCGTGGGCGTGCGAGCTGAATCCATCGCCACCCATGCCAAACGGTCCGGCCCGCATCGCACTATAACTATCGCCCGCCCGCAAAGCAGCATAACCTCCGATCGGAAAGAGAGAGGTCGGTGTGTACACGCGTGACGAAGTGCCGAATACAGAGTCGAGCCATTTCTGTTGTTCGCCTCCCTCAAAGAAGATGGCCCAGCCGTCGTCTGCATCTCCTATTCGAACGATATTGTTTGCGTCTTTCGAATGTGCATTCGGCCGCATTGCTTCAAGGAAGGATTCCATCCGGGAAAGTCGATCGAGAAACAATTCGCTCATCGGCTGACCACTGCCAATTGCAACACGTTCAACGATCTGGAAAAAATTCGCAACAAATTGATGGTACCAAGTTGACGATTCTTTCGTCGAACCGTCAGCATAGGTTTGGTCCGCAATCTCTTTTTCAAGGATTCGACGGGCGATCTCGCGATGTTCGTTCGCCTCTGGATACTCCCACGCATGTGAAGTGACAAACAATCCTGCGGCCTCTCCAATCAAGTGATTGCTTCTCACGATCTTGTCAAGTGAAAGATCCTGCGCGAGATATTTTGCCTGTTGCCAAACACTCCTTCCGATTGCATCGCGCGCATCCATACGCATCCCAGCACGCTGGAGCAGTTCAACTACAGTGGTCCAGCTAACGAGACGAATAGCGATCTCAAGCGAGCTCGCCCAGTTGATCGAATTCGCAAATGGATTATCCGCGATCCATGAGAGGATCCGATGCTCGATCTCATCTCGATATTTGATCTCCTTCGTGAGAGCAGCGGCTTGAGCAAGCGTCGGGAGATCTTTGAACCGATTGATCTCCCAAACGATCTTCACATCGTTCGGAGTATCTGCCGCATGTAATTCGGATTCCGTGTAATGACGTTCAGGCCAATACTTTTTTTCTATCGGATCATAATTCCATGGACGATCGATTCCGTGAAGAGTATACGGAAACGTAAAAAACCGATTCTCGTCATGGCACATCGCCTCGGCCCGAGCGATGATCGCATTCCGCTCAGTTGTGGAGGAATACGGCGCTTCAGCCTCACCACGACCTAGCCCCCGAAAGGATGCGATTGTCTTGCTCGAAAGCACCTCTTCAAGCATTCTATGATAGTGCTTCTTCTTCAGTTGTTTTTGAAGTAGCAGCGCGATCGTATTTCCGAGACCGAGAAGACGGACCGAATGCTTAAGCGACGTCAATGCTGGTCTCACTTATGCGAGATCAGAGATTGGATTCATCACGCCATCGCTCCGCGCGCCACGGAGTGCCTGGAGCATCACGTATCAAATGAAAGATCGCACGACCATCTACATGCTGAATATCTGCCGCGTTGTATGTAACATCGAGTGAATAAGTGCGCGTGATATCGAATGTGGTCGCGGTGCCGCTTGAGTCCAGTACGTTGCCCCAGAGAAGATTCAGCGATTCTGACGATTGAAACAATCCACCTGTCGCACGCACTTCTTCATCCCGACCCCATCCGAGATCCAGCCCACGATCGTAGTTGCGATAGCTGAAGGTGAAGTCCGACGCAAGCAGTGAGGCATAGAAGGTTGTATCCTTGAACTGATACGCGTATCGAAATGCTTTGAAATATCCATCGATCGTTCGCGGATCGCCAAAGCTTGATACGGAAGGCCCATCGTCCAGCTTTGGGGAAAACGGATTGCAGGACTGAGCGCTCAAACCGATTGCGGCGAGGAGAATCACTACAAAAAGCCTCGCTCGCATTATTAGAGTAATTTGAGTTTGAGATCGGTCCAGGACGCTTCTCCTTTTTGTGTTGAGGCAATATCGGTCCACGAAACGATCCGCCATTCTTTTGTCGCCTGTTCGGTCGTCACAAGTT
>JABDDM010000098.1 GCA_013287605.1 Ignavibacteria bacterium
GATCTTGACCTCGACGTTCTTAAGCGGTACACCGACTTTGCCCCATTTGATCTTCCCAAATGGCGTGACTGAGATTACCGGAGATGTTTCGGTCATTCCATAGCCTTCAACAATCGGCAATCCAAATCCCGCAAAGGCACGACCTACCTCGGCATTTAGCGCCGCGGCGCCCGAGACGAAAAATCTGATCCTGCCGCCGGTGCGCTCGCGAATCTTTTGCAGCACCAGTTTATCCGCGATGATGTGCTGCAGTCGCGCAGTGATCGGCGCCGGTAATCCTTCTTCTTTTCTGGCGACCGCATTGCCAACCTTCATCGCCCAATCAAATATTTTTCTTCTCCGATCAGACAGTCCATCTCTCATTTTTATGATCCGCGAATAGACTCGCTCGAAAAATCGTGGTACACCTGTCATCACGGTTGGGCGAATTTCCAACATATTCTCCGAAACCGTATCGATCGAATGCGCGAACGCGATCGATGCCCCGGCATAAAAGATGAGATGGGATGCGATCCGCTCAAAGCTATGCGAGATCGGCAAAAACGAAAGGAAAATATCCTCATGGGTAATGGTCGGAATCGCGCCGAGCGCTCCCTGGACATTCGCTACCAAATTCCGATGCGTTAGCATCACTCCTCGCGGAATACCGGTCGTACCGCTCGTATAAATGATCGTGACTACATCGTCTTCTGTCGTGGGCGTCACAGCGAGCGTTCGGCGACTCGCGCTCGCATCACTTTCAAGTACATTCCAACTGAGTACCCTCCTGCCGAACGTCTCTCCGGGTAGCGGCGTAGCTTCATTCATCACGATGATCTCACTAAGATCGGGCGTTTGCGGAATCGAGCGTATCACTTTCCCAAGCTGGAGTTCATTCGAAACCACTGCAGCCTTCGCTCCCGAATCAAGGAGAATGTGCTCGACCTGCTTTTGCGTGAGTGTTGGAAACATTGGAACCGAGATCGCACCTATGAGCATTACTGCAAAATCGGCAATCAGCCATTCCGGTCGGGATTCAGAAACAATAGCAACGCGATCTCCTCGAACGACGCCGAGATCACCTAGACTTGATGCAACAAGTCGGACACGTCGACCGAACTCTCCGTAAGTGAGAGTTTGAAACGGGAGGGCCCGGTCAGCCTTGTAATGTATATACGTTCGCTCGAGTAGCGCGCCCGAACAATTCTCGTTGAAGACTTCGACCAACGTTGATGGGTTCACACGATCAACAAATGTGGCTGGAATAACGATTATCGTACCGTTGAGACTTCCAAGAGCGCTGATTTGTAGGCTTCGATCGCATTACGCAACTCATCTTCTACCGGATTTGGGGCGATCACACGTTCAAAATGCTCATCATAAAGTATGACATCAACGCGCTTTGGACGGTGCCACGTATCGAGAGCATCTTTCGTAATCCGATGTGGCATATCGCGCAAGCCGGCCTCTGCAAGCAGCTCTCCAACTCGAAAAGGAGTTGTGTGTCCTTTGTCATAAATATTCCAGGAGCCGTTCCATCCTGTTTCCATTGTCAGCAGCGTCTCAACTGTTCGAATGATTACAGCGACGCTGCTCATCGAGTTTGGTGTATCGATGAGTCCGGGATACCGCAAGAGTTTCGACAGAGTATTCCGCGGCGATACGATTGACGAAAAGACCTGACGCGGACGAAGAACCGCAACAGACTCAGCACTTCGCTGCAACAAAAGCGCATCGCCTGCGGCTTTCGTCCAGGAGTAAAGACAAGCGGGAGATACCGGGCTCGTAGGAGTGAACGGCTTTCCTTCACCGTCATACGGTCCATCCCAAATACAGCCGCTTGAAAAATGAAGAAAGCGAATCGCCGCCTGATTCTTCTTATTGTGCGTTACTATCCGTTCATAGAGTTCAACCGGCGCTTCAAGATTCGAACGCACAGTCTCGAGCGCGTTTGCCTCGCACCAAGCAAGATCCGTTTTTCCCGCAGCATTGATAATTGCGAATGGACTCAGCTCATCCAGGGCAATCGCAGAAAGTTCAGCGATATCACCCTCCCATTGAATGATCTCAAACCCCTGTAAGCCAGATGCGAGAGCACTCCCGACTTGCCCACGTCCGATGATAACGATTCTTTTCAACGACAATTTACCTTAAGTTACGAAACCTGAGCGCGCAATTGGAGCTCATTCCGCCATTCTTCGTTCTTCAAATACCATTTGATGGTCTGCGACAGCCCATCCTCGAAATTCGTTTTGGGCTTCCAACCAAGTTCGTTCTCGGAACTCGACCAATCAATTGCATACCGCCGGTCATGCCCGGGACGGTCTCTTACGTGCTCGATCAACAAGAGCAAGTTGTCCTCCGGTGATCCTTGATGAAGTGCAATTGACTTAAGCACGGCATGTACCAGGTCAATATTTCGCACTTCGCTCGATCCTCCAAAGAGATAAACACCACCGGGTTTCCCGCGTTCGATCACAGAGAAGATACCTTCACAATGATCGTTGACATGGATCCAGTCGCGCACCTGCTTTCCGTCGCCAAAGACAGGAATGCTCAGGCCAGCGATCGCGCGCGTGATAATGGTCGGAATAAATTTCTCAGGATACTGGAAGCGCCCATAGTTATTAGTGCAACGTGTCACACGAACATCGTAACCGTGAGTATAGTAGAAGCTCAATGACATGTGATCCGCAGCCGCCTTCGATGCAGAATAGGGGCTGGACGGCCTAATTGCAGATGTTCGCGAAAAGCGCTCCTTACCTTCG
>JABDDM010000099.1:0-261 GCA_013287605.1 Ignavibacteria bacterium
TCGGTCAGTACATTCAGGATGCAATGTATCGTCCGCCGCTGTTAACACCGGAAGGCGATAAGGTGCAAGAGATCTGGCTTCGCGGATTCCTGCGCGGGCCGACGCCGATTCGTCCGTGGCTGAAAGTTCGCATGCCGACCTTCGGCTTCTCGGATTCTTCGATCACAGTCGCGACCAGATATTTTCTTGCCACGAAGGCTCGTCCGTTTGTGCTCACCGATTATCAATTCGTAGCCGATCAGAATCTGCTTGGTGCTGGCA
>JABDDM010000099.1:271-2745 GCA_013287605.1 Ignavibacteria bacterium
TGGCAAAGATCTGTTCAATCAATTGAAGTGCCTCTCGTGTCACGTGCTGGCTACAGGCGGGGCACAACAGATCGCTCCGAATCTGGAGTTGACAAAGCATCGTCTGCGTCCAGATTGGGTCATGAGTTGGCTGCACAATCCAGAAGCGCAACAAGCCGGTACCCGTATGCCTGCATTCTGGGGCACACCTGACAAGGGTATGAGTACGCCGTTCCCAGCGATACTTGGAGGCGATGTTGAGTTACAGATTCGAGCTGTGCGCGATTATGTTTATTCGATCGGTGTGGATAATCTGCCACCGCCATCGCCGTATGCTGTGATCAATGGGAAAGATCATTATGTCTATCCGAACGGACGTTACGATACCTATCTGACAAACGGGACGATCGTCAATGAGAATCAACCTATGACTCCAGCGACAGCGCCCCAACCCGTGTCGACCGCGAAGTCTGATACGAAACACGCTGCTAAGTCGCAAAGCGTTGGCCAGCGAACGGCCTTGCGGTGACCTGCTGACATTTCAACTGAAAGCCTGGAGTTTCTCCAGGCTTTTTTTGCTTGTGCGATGGTGTCACATTTTAGAATGCTCGACTGTTTCTGTTTCGAGTTTCAAATCTGAAGACCGATGCATAGACTCTCATTGCTTCTCACACTAATATTTTCTCTCGCTCTCACCTCATGTAACGCACGCGAAAAGACGCAGGAGGAGACTGGTCCGCTCACTTCGGCATATCAGGTTGTCAATGTTACGAATGGTGGCACGATCAGCGGCACCGTCAAGACATCACAGCCCATTACTGCGGCTGGCATCATCGTTCAGAAGGATCAGGATGTTTGTGGTACTTCGCATCCGAATCCGGGAGCGCCTGTCGGCAGTTCGGCAGTCAGTGGAGCGATTGTTTACCTGGAGCGCGTCGCGTCCGGGAAAGCATTTGCCACGGCTCCGGAGGCAATGCTTCGACAAAAAGGATGCGAATATTTACCACACGTGCAGATCATCCATCGCGGCCAGAAGCTCATTCTCTCCAACGAGGACGGAGCACTGCACAACTCGAATTTCCAGTTGTTGGGAATTACCGAAATCAATCTCGCCCAACCCAATGGCGCACCGCCCAGAGAAGTCGAACTCACAAAGGACGGTCTTTATACAGTGAAGTGCGACGTGCATAGCTGGATGCGCGGATTCGTAAGGGTTGTGGACCATCCGTACTTTGTACTCACCGATAAGGACGGAGCGTATTCGCTCACCGATATCCCGCCAGGCACCTACACGCTTAAGCTGTGGCGAGACAACTGGCAACTCGATCAGCCGAAGGACGACCAGGGCCACGTCACAACCTATAACTGGGGAAGCGATTTTCAAAAGCAACAGCCAGTGACTGTGGCGTCGGGAGCAGCGCAAACAGTTGATTTTACAATTCCGTAGCGTTATCGGGAACACCTCGCACCACGCGTAGGGTATGGCGTCCCGCCATACCTAAGGTGGATCGGCATCAAGCCTACATTGTGTTTGTCGTTCGTAGCGTACCCCGCGCCACCTTAGGTTGGGCGGGACGCCCAACCCTACGCGGGGCAAAACTTCTCGCCCCTCACAATAGGGGCGAGTAGCTCACTTCCATCACCTACTCTTCAAACCTCAATACGATTCGAGATAACGATCCAACTCCCATTGGGAAACGGAAAGACGATACGAATCCCACTCAGCAGTCTTGGCTTCGACTAGCTTCTCAACGATAAAGTCGCCGAGGGCTACGCGAAGCACATCATCCTTCTGTAAGTAATCGAGCGCTTCGAGAAGGCTCTTTGCAACGGTCGTGATGCCGCGTGCAGCTGCTGTCTCGTCGGTGAACTCAAAGATGTTTTCCTCGACGGGTGCCGGAGGCGTCATCTTTTTCTCGATACCGTCAAGTCCGGCTGCGAGCATTGCTGCGAAGGCGAGGTAGGGGTTTGCTGTCGGATCGGGGCAGCGGAGTTCTGCGCGAACGGCTTTCTCGCGACCTTTTGTGATGCGCGGTATGCGAATAAGCGCCGAGCGATTGCGCTGGCCCCATGCGACATAAACTGGTGCTTCATAGCCAACGACAAGTCGCTTATACGAATTGACTGTCGGATTCAGGATCGCGTTCATTGCGCGAATGTGAACAAGCTGGCCTGCGATGAACTGCTTTGCTAACTCCGAAAGCTGATACTCGCCATCCGGATCGTGCATCAGGTTCTTCTTGCCATCAAGCGAGAACAGCGATTGGTGTACGTGCATACCCGAGCCATTAATGCCCGCGATCGGCTTCGGCATGAACGTGCAATGCAAGTCATACTTCATCGCGATGGACTTCAATGCGTACTTCATGATGATCACGATGTCTGCACATCGCAGCGCACCATCGTACTTGAAGTCGATCTCATGCTGACCCATCGCAACTTCATGATGCAAGGCCTCAACGTCGATCCCAAGCTCGTGCAGCGCAAACGTCATT
>JABDDM010000100.1 GCA_013287605.1 Ignavibacteria bacterium
CAGATGCCATCGAAAGGAGAGTCGAGTACGGTTTGTTTTCCACTCAATGCATTGGTGAGTGCCGCCAGGACTTTCCGCTATCGGTAGAACGCCAGATACCGTTGCCGATGTCGCGCGTTCTCCAACGAGGTGTGGATACCTCACTCACTCTCCGAAACGTTGTGCTGAGCAACTCACCAGTGCCGTAATACCAGATGTTTCGTTTGTCTGAATGCGGATCCTGTACGATGCACGTTGCATTCAATTGGCCGTCAGGAGAAGTTGTGCGTATCCATGTTGTGCCGCGATTGTTCGATCGCCACACGCCTCCTTGTGCTGCAGCTACCATCAGCGTGCTGTGGTTGTCGCGGTCAACGGCGATCTGTCGAGTTCTGCCTCCAACATTTCGCGGACCAACACATTGCCAATTTGACTGGGCCAGTTCGTCTGCGGCTTTGTTCGCAGGTTGTGCGACGAATTGCTGATGAGAAAACGTGAGCTCGCGCGAACGAATGTCAGTAGGAATCGTCCCGGTCTTCGGATCGTGGAACTTCAGCCATTCCTGTCGAGCTCGTGCTTCGGTGTTTTCAACATCGCGCTGAGCGTGCCGATGAAATGAGATACGCCGTGGCGCATCACCCGGGAGTTGAGTGACAAAGAGAACGCCGCATCCGAGAAGGGCAAGCCGAATGAACGAGCTAAGCATGGGATCAAACAGTTATTGTCGCAGAGATTGGCAACAGAGGACAGAGTTCAAGAACTCCTTCGTTTGGCGTGCACGGACTCGTGCAGATGAAGGGTAAAACCAACCGCATTCAAGGACAACTCACACAAGGTGAGTCACTCGATTCACTCAATTCGAAATCACTCTCGAAATCATTGCCTCGAAGCAATGGAGCTGCTGCGTCCAAACTCTAAGTGATCTATTGATCGCGCTTGAGTTAATTTGGGGTGAGAATCACCAGTCGTTGCGACAGAATCACGCCGTAGCTCGCAAGTGCTATGAAGTATTCTCCCGCAGCCAAACCGCTTTGATCGAATGCTACAGAATGGTCGCCTCCAAGCAAGAAGCCAGCAGCAATGGAACGCATTTTGCGACCAGCCGCATCGAAGAGAGCCAATGTGTAGTCGCGCGGTTTGTCAAACTTAAACAGAATCGTAGTATTCGACGTTGTGCCACTTGAATAGATCGGATTCGGATAAGGTGGCAACAATTCAAAGGTCAAGCCATTTCCACCGCTTCCAAGTGGAGGGGCGGTCTGTTTGAGAGGAAAGTACCATGCGCCACGTCCATGCGTACCAGCAAGAAGATAATCACTCGATGGCGGCGCCTCGTTCCAGAATGGCAGTGTTTGGGAAGCTGAACAAACCGATCCTCACTATTCCCATGCTGACGTCCACTTTGCGATTTATCAGGGCGATAATGTTTATCTCTGCACCGACGGCGGCTTAAGCAAGACCACGAATAAAGGAGTAGCATGGAAGACAACAATGTCGAACGGTATCGACGCATTTCAGTATGTAGGCATCGATGCACCTCCTTCCTTTGCTTATATCGCTGGAGGTACACAAGACAATGGAGTTCAACGAACTGCGACCTTAACTGGAAACTGGGATCAAACTCGAGGCGGTGATGGAGGCCTGACTCGGATTCCCACACAGGTTCCAAATCGAGTGTTTTCGACATTCTTTGGAGCGTAAACGGTTGTGGGACTGCTGGCAGCCAGTGCAATTTCCGTGGTACCTGCTGAATCAAATGTAGTGGGAAAACCATTGATCGACTGTAACCAGTTGGCTCCGCCATCATCACTACGGAAGACTCTACCTTCCTCCGTTGAAATGATCATGCGGTTCGGCAACGTTGGATCGATACAAACTGCAATCGGCAGAAATGGTGCGCCGGCGGTGGCTTGATCAAATGACGCCGACCATGTAGCGCCAGCATCAGTAGAAATCAGCAGGCCTGCTGCCGACCCTGTGGCGACAACAATAATATCGGTATTTTGAGGATTGATTGCGATTGATGCGACGGATGGGCCAATAATAGTCTCGTCGGCAATGTTTCGCCAATTCAATCCCGCGTCCGTCGATTTAAAAATACCGAACCCAGGTGTTTTTACGTAACCCGCATGGGTCTCGCCAGTACCTGCATAGATTGTGTTGCCGTCCTTTGGATCGATCGCCAGCGAACCAAAGGTGAGTGTCGGGAATTTGTCGCTCAAGTAAGTCCAATGAACTTGATCGGCATTGATATCTGTAGTCTTCCAAATCCCTCCCTGGGCAGCAGCGACGTAACATGTAGAAGGATGGGCAGGATCGAAAACGATCGAGCGAAGTCTACCGCAAACGTGCGCTCCCGAATTCGGGCTGATTGAAATCCAATCGGTGGATGCATAGGAGCGAAACGCGCTCGACGAGCCCATGGCATTGTATGCTTCAAAGGCACGGCGCTGGATTTTATGCGGGTCTTTCATTGTGCTCGACGTAAGGCGCTGGAGAAAAAACTCCTGCCGAGCTGACTCGATCGAGCCCTCATTTTCTTCAGCCTCTTGAGAAGAGCGAGGCGAATGCAACGCTTGCTGAGCGGTGCTCGCTCGAGGGAAGATGCAGATCATCACTGCAATGAAACAGCCGAAAAGCATAAGCGCTGGAGCGTGCGAGAGAAGCGAAGCTCTTTTCATG
>JABDDM010000101.1 GCA_013287605.1 Ignavibacteria bacterium
GTTTGGGTAACGGGAGGTGGTTCGGGAATCGGATTCGCGGTTGCACGTCGCCTGGCTAAGGATGGCCACGCTGTTGCAATCTCCGGACGTGATGCAGAGAAGCTCACACGAGCAGCGAAGGAGATTGAGCGAGAGACAGGCTCGAAAGTTTTCGTAGTTGCGGCTGATGTTACAAAAGCGAGTGATGTTGATCGTAGCGTGAACGCGATTCGAGATCATTTTAAGCGAGATGTTTCGATCCTTGTGAGCAATGCCGGCATTAGCCCGTTCACTACCTTTTCCGAAACGTCTACGGAAGAATTCGACGAAGTGATCGCGATAAATCTTAAGGGTGGTTTCCTGACGGCGAGGGCTGTCATACCCGCAATGTATGCCGCTGGTCGTGGTGCAATCGTTGAGATATTGTCGGTAGCGAGTGAAAAAGCATTCAAGGGCGGGGCTGCCTATATCGCGAGTAAGTTTGCGATGCGTGGATTCACAGACACACTGCGTGAAGAAGCGCGAAAACATAACGTTCGAGTAATCGCTGTTCTGCCTGGCGCGACAGAGACGGCACTGTGGGATGAAGATGAACGGACGAAATATCACGAGCGCATGATGCAGCCTGAAGATGTTGCCGGCGTCGTTTTCGATGCGCTAAAGACGCCCGAGCGCGCATTGATCGAAGAAATTCGGATGCGCCCGATTGTAGGAGATCTTTAAGAGAGAATGCAGGACACAACAATTCAGACAAGAGCAACAGGCACACGCGTTCGCGAAGGAGAGATCCGTGCACCTCGTGGAACAACCCTTTCCTGCAAAGGCTGGCAGCAGGAAGCGGCCATGCGGATGCTGATGAACAATCTCGATCCAGATGTTGCTGAGCGCCCGGAAGAATTAGTTGTCTATGGCGGCTCAGGGCGTGCGGCCCGCAACTGGGAATGCTATGACGCGATCATTCGCGAACTCCGGCATCTCGAATCCGATGAGACGCTATTGGTGCAATCCGGCAAGCCTGTGGGCGTGCTGAAGACCTACGAGGCTGCACCGAGAGTCGTGATCTCCAATTCGCAGATTGTTCCACACTGGGCCACATGGGACGAATTCCGCAGGCTCGAACATCTTGGTCTCACGATGTTTGGGCAGATGACAGCCGGAAGCTGGATCTACATCGGCAGTCAGGGAATCGTCCAGGGGACATTCGAAACATTTGCTGAATGCGCGAAGCAACATTTTGGAGGAAGTCTTGTGGGGCGGACCATGCTCACTGCCGGCTTGGGAGGAATGGGCGGCGCGCAGCCGCTCGCAGCGACAATGGCGGGGGCAGCTATCCTTTGCATTGAAATTGATGAATCACGAATTCTAAAACGCATCGAAACAGGATATTGCGACACAATCGCATACAATCTCGATGCAGCGCTTGAGATGCTCGAGCGTGCAAAGAAGAATCGCGAGGCATATTCAATTGGACTCCTCGGTAACGTCGCGGAAGTGTTACCTGAACTTGTTCGCCGAGGATTCACGCCTGATGTGCTAACCGACCAGACCAGCGCGCACGATATCCTTCGTGGATATTACCCTGTCAACTTCACCAAAGATGAAGCAGACAGACTTCGAGAGACCGATCCAGAATCGTATATGAAATATGCGCGCCGCTCGATCGTGATTCACGTCGAAGCGATGCTCGAAATGCAGCGTCGCGGCGCCATTGTGTTTGATTACGGCAACAATATTCGAGGTGAAGCAAAAGCAAATGGCCTTGTGAATGCATTTGACATTCCTGGCTTTGTGCCTGAATATGTTCGCCCGCTCTTCTGCGAAGGCAAGGGCCCGTTCAGATGGGTTGCGCTATCTGGTGATCCTGAAGATATTCATGTGACGGACCGCGAACTGCTCAAGCTTTTTCCCAACGATGAGACGCTTCATCGTTGGATACCACTTGCCCAACAGCACATCAAGTTTCAGGGCCTGCCAGCGCGTATCTGCTGGCTGGGAATGGGCGAGCGAGAAGCTGCCGGAATGTTGTTCAACCGACTTGTGCGAGAGGGAATCGTGAAGGCACCGATTGTGATCGGGCGTGACCACCTGGATTGCGGTAGTGTTGCCAGTCCCTATCGAGAGACGGAAGCGATGCTCGATGGATCGGACGCGATCGCCGACTGGCCTGTACTCAACTTCGCGATGAATGCTATCGGTGGTGCTTCGTGGGTCTCACTGCATCATGGCGGCGGCGTCGGTATTGGAAATTCAATTCATGCAGGCATGGTGATCGTCGCCGATGGTTCTGATCATGCCGATGCACAATTGCGTCGCGTGCTGACGTATGATCCTGCGATGGGATTATTGCGGCACACCGATGCTGGCTATCCGAAGGCCGCGGAGCATGCGAAGGAGCATGGACTCCGAATTCCTATGCAGCTCTAAGTCGCCGCAACCAACCCCCATGATCTAATGCTTGAAGAGTCACTTGGTAGAAGTGAGCGGCGTGCGACGGTGGTCGTCTTGACCGTGCTTGTTGTAGAAACAATCTGGGTGTTCCTCCATCGGTATTTGCCGCTCGACGCGTCTGTCTGGGCATTGCATTCAGACCTTGTACGCGAACATCTTTCAGGCCATCGCGATGACGGTTGGAAACTGCTACCTTACCCGGCTGCGAACACATTTATTCCATTCGTCTC